>CAIZQU010000053.1 GCA_903935205.1 uncultured cyanobacterium
GCTCACGATGAAGCCGGGCATGGGAATCCAAGAGGGATTGGTTTGGTGTGAGAACCCCAAGCTCTCACGGCTCCCTGCCCGCCCAATGACCTGAGACTCGTTCTGACGCAACGCCTCTCGGGATTGTGTCCGTCAGTCAGCTGCAGGCCATCCCGTCCATCGTACTGGCGCCAGTCAAAGGCGAAATCAGGATCAACGCCAATGCGTTTCTCCACGGCAACATTGAGAATGGTGTTTGCCTCGCAGACACCAATCTCCAGATAGCTGCGACACTGCAAAGCGGCCGCCAGATGGTTGAGGCGACGCACCGAGAAGCTGGCGTTGAGAGCCCCTGGCATGGTGGCAACAACGTAGCAATGACATCGATAGTACCCGCAGGCATCAGCCAGGTCTGGCGGCTTGAGCACCAATAAAAAAGCCCCCCGATCAGGGAGGCTCTCTGGCGATCTACGGCCGGAGGATACCGGCCAGGCAAGCTCACTTGCTCTCGGTGAATTCAGCGTCGATCACATCATCGGCACTGGCACCGGCAGCGCCATTGCCACTGGCTCCATTGGCGCTGGAATCAGCGGTGGCTTCAGCGCCAGCCTGCTGGTACACAGAGGCACCGGCGGCATAGAGGGCCTGCTGAAGCTGCTCAAGGGTGGACTTGATCGCGGCAGTGTCATCGCGCTCGACGGCGCCCTTGAGGTCGGCGGTAAAGCCCTCGACCTTGGCCTTGTCGTCGGCACCCACCTTGTCGCCCAGCTCGGCGAGTTGCTTTTCGGCCTGATAGATCAGGGTTTCCGCCTGGTTCTTCAGGTCGATCTTCTCGCGCTTCTCCTTGTCCGCCGCAGCATTAGCCTCGGCATCCTTCACCATCCGATCCACCTCATTATCACTGAGGGTGGAGGCGCCGGTGATCGAGATGCTCTGTTCTTTGCCGCTGCCCTTGTCCTTGGCGGTGACGCTGAGGATACCGTTGGCATCGATGTCGAAGGTCACCTCGATCTGGGGCACGCCACGGGGGGCCGGCGGAATGCCGTCAAGACGGAAGGTGCCGAGCGATTTGTTATCGCCCGCCATCTCCCGCTCACCCTGAAGCACGTGGATCTCGACGTTGGTCTGGCCGTCGACGGCGGTGGAGTAGGTCTCGGTCTTCTTGGTGGGGATGGTGGTGTTGCGGGTGATCATCTTGGTCATCACGCCGCCGAGGGTCTCCACGCCCAGGGAGAGGGGGGTGACGTCGAGCAGCAGGATGTCCTTCACCTCACCGGCGAGCACGCCGCCCTGGATCGCGGCACCAACGGCCACCACCTCATCGGGGTTCACCGTTTGGTTGGGATCCTTGCCGGTGATCCGCTTGACCAGCTCGAGCACGGCCGGGATGCGGGTGGAACCACCCACCATCACCACCTCATCGAGCTCGCTGGTGGAGAGTTTGGCGTCCTTGAGCGCCTGCTCCACCGGCACCCGGCAGCGGTCGATCAGCTTGCTGGCCAGCTCCTCGAACTTGGCCCGGGTGAGGGTGAGATCGAGGTGCTTGGGACCCTCCGGGGTGGCGGTGATGAAGGGCAGGTTGATCTCGCTCTGGGTGGCGCTGGAGAGCTCGATCTTGGCCTTCTCAGCGGCCTCGGTCAGACGTTGCAGGGCCTGCTTGTCGGCGCGCAGGTCGATGCCCTCGTTGGCCTTGAAGCTGTCGGCCAGGTGGTCGACGATCACCTTGTCGAAGTCATCTCCGCCGAGGTGGGTGTCGCCGGAGGTGGACAGCACCTCGAACACCCCATCGCCCACCTCCAGCACCGAGACATCGAAGGTGCCGCCGCCCAGGTCGAACACCAGAATGCGCTCGTTGCTCTTCTTATCGAGTCCGTAGGCCAGCGCTGCGGCGGTGGGCTCGTTGATGATCCGCAGCACCTCCAGGCCGGCGATCTTGCCAGCATCCTTGGTGGCCTGGCGCTGGGAGTCGTTGAAGTAGGCGGGCACGGTGATCACCGCCTGAGTCACCGTTTCACCGAGATACTTGCCGGCATCTTCGGCGAGCTTGCGCAGCACCTCAGCCGAGATCTCCTCGGGGGCGAACTGTTTGTTGAGCACCGGCGCCTTGATCTTGACGTTGGCCCCGGCTTTCTCGACCGAGTAGCTCACCTCCTTCGACTCCTCATTGACCTCATCGACACGACGGCCGATGAAGCGCTTGACCGAATAAAAGGTATTTTCAGGGTTCATCACCGCCTGGCGTTTGGCGATCTGACCCACCAACTTGTCCTGGTTCTTGGTGTAAGCCACCACGGAGGGGGTGGTGCGGAACCCTTCGGCGTTGGCGATCACCGTGGGCTTGCCACCCTCCATCACGGCAACGCAGCTGTTCGTTGTGCCGAGGTCAATACCGACGACCTTTCCCATGGATTCCCACCTCCTGTGAGTGGATGAAAGCGGACTGGGAGCATCTTCATCAGCAGTCCTCCCTGCCGGCGAGGCGTGGTTCCCGAACCGCCGCAGCGCCTCAGAACGGCAATAAGCCAGTGCCCACCTACGGTTTGCCCGTGCCCCGGGCCGCCCTCCAGCGCCTGCCGCGGGCCCGCTGCCGCCCCCCCAACCCATGCCGAGCGCCCCTCCAGCATCGATCTCCGGCCGCACAGCCCTGGTGGGTGTGCTGGGAGACCCGGTGCGCCATTCCCTCTCGCCGGCGATGCACAACGCAGCCCTGCGGGCCCTTGGCCTCGACTGGGTGTATCTGGCCCTGCCTGTGCCCGGCGCCGAGCTGGCCGGAGCCCTGAGGGCCCTGGAGGCCCTTGACTGCCGCGGCCTGAACGTCACCCTGCCCCACAAGCGGTCCGCCGCCGCCCTGGCGGCGGAGCTCTGCCCCCTGGCCCGCCGTCTGGGGGCGGTGAACACCCTGGTGCGGCGGCCCGAGGGGGGCTGGCTGGGAACCAACACGGATGTGGAGGGCTTCCTGGCGCCGCTGCAGGAACGGCCCTGGCGGGGCCGGCGGGCCCTGGTGCTGGGCGGCGGCGGCAGCGCCCTGGCGGTGCTGGCGGGCCTGGAGATGCTCGGATTCGGGGCGGTGCAGGTGGCGGGCCGGGATCCGCAGCGGCTGGGCGCCCTGGTGGCGAGCTGCCTCCCCTGGTTGCCCCAGCTGCAGCCGATCGCCTGGGGGGGCGAGGCGGAGATCGGCGCAGAAACCCTGGAGGAGGCCCTGGCCGGCGCCGATCTGGTGGTCAACACCACCCCCGTGGGCATGGCCAGCCCCCACGATCCCGGCGCGGCGGGGCGCTGCCCGCTCGGGCCCGCCGCCCTGGAGCAGCTGCGACCGGAAGCCAGCGTCTATGACCTGATCTACACGCCGCGGCCCACCGCCCTGCTGGCGGCGGCCAGCCGCCGGGGCTGCCAGGTCTTCGACGGCCTGGAGATGCTGGTGCGCCAGGGCGCGGCCGCCCTGGCCCTGTGGAGCGGGCACGACCAGGTGCCGGTGGCGGTGATGCGCCAGGCGGCACTGCAGCAGCTCGAGGGCTCCTAGCCTGGAGTCCTGAACCGCCGCCGGCGCCCCCCGAGTTCCCATGCAGGATTCCCCGATCTGGCAGCGCCTGCTGGCGGCCCTCGCCTACGTGCTGCCCTGGAGCGACGCCATCCCCTTCGGCCAGGGCCTGTTCGGGCCCCTGCCCTGGCTGCGCTGGCTCACCCTGCCGGCCCTGCCGGTGCTGGAGCTGCAGGAGATCGTTCCCTTCGGGAGCCTGGTGCTCTTCCTGGTGCTCTTTCTGGCGGTGGCGCGCAATCCGCGGGTGCCCTACGGGATTCGCTTCAACGTGCTGCAGGCGATCCTGATCGACATCGTGCTTGTGCTGCTCAGTCTGGCGTTCAGCATCCTGCTGGACCCGCTCAGCGGCAGCCTGGGTTTCCTGGTGCGCACCCTGCAGAACACCGTCTTCCTGGGGGCCCTGCTGCTGGTGGGCTTCGCCGTGATCCAGAACCTGCGCGGCAAGGACGCCGACATCCCCACCATCTCCGAGGCGGTGCGCATGCAGCTGTTCTGAGACCTGGGCCCGAGCCACTCAACCGCTTTCCGGGCCGGGCGCGGGCGCCCCATGGCCCACAGACCGGAGGGCGGAGAGCCGCTGCGATAGGTTGGCGGGTCCGTCGCTGGCGGGCCCCCGGCCCGGCAGCCGCTGCCCCTTCACCCTGGCGACCATGACGCAGCCCTACTACGAGACCATGTACATCCTCCGCCCGGACATCCCGGAAGAGGAGGTCGAAAGCCATGTCAATAAGTACCGCGATCTGGTGATCGAAGCGGGTGCTGAAGTTCTCGACAATCAAATGCGCGGCAAGCGCCGCCTCGCCTACCCGATCGCCAAGCACCGCGAGGGCATCTACGTTCAGATCAACCACAACGGCGACGGCCAGCACGTGGCGGTTCTGGAGCGGGCGATGCGGCTCTCCGAGGACGTGATCCGCTACCTGACCGTCAAGCAGGACGGTCCGATGCCAGCCCCGAGGGCCATGGCTGTGACCAGCAGCAACGAGCCGGCGGCGGCGGCCACCGAGGCCACCCCGGCTGGCTGAAGCGGCACTGAACCCTGAGCTCACCGAGGTTCAGGCCGGGGGAAAGACGGCCATCGGCCATCCCCCGCTAACTCTCTTACAGTCTGGCGACCCGATGGGCAGCCAACGATGACGACCAGCGACGGCGCGTCCGGGCAGCCCATGGCCGACCCGGACCCCGCTGGTTCCGGCGACCCGCCCGCCGAAGGCAGGGCAGAGCCAATGTTGCGCGCCAGCAGCGCTGCGACCAGGGCCCAATCCAGGACCCTGCAGCTGGTGCCGCCCCGACCCGATCCAGCGGCTTCCCCCGGCCGCCATCCCGGCAGCATCGAGCTGGACTCACAGCTGCGCTCCTCCGACCAGCCCCAGGCGCTCCCGGATCCCGCCCTGATCGCCGCCAATCGCCTCCTGGAACGGGAGCTGGCGGAGGTTCAGGAGGAAGTTGGGGCCTTGGAGGAGCTGTTGGAGGAGCTGCCGGCGATCTTTGAGCGCAAGTTCCAGCAAAGGCTGGTGGCGGTACTGGAGGAGCGGCGGCGGCTGGAGATCGACAACCACGCCCTGCGCTCCCAGTTGCGGGCCTTGGCTCCGGGGGCGGCGGAGGTGGCGCTGGAACGGCCCCGTGGTCTGCTGCCCCCGGTTGGCCGGGGCAGCGCCCTGCGGCTGGAGCGACAGCAAGCCGGCCCCGGTGGCGAGGCTGGAGGCAGCGATCCCCCCCCCGGCTCAGCGATGCCGGGCTGACCAGAGACGGGTGGGCAGACCCCAGACATAAATGAAACCCTCGGCAGCGCGGTGATCGAAACGGTCGTCGCTGCCGTAGGTGGCCATGCTGTCCACGTAGAGGCTGTCGCTGGCGCTGCTGCGGCCCACCACGGTGGCATTGCCGCGGTGCAGGCGGACGCGGACGCTGCCATTGACGGTGCTCTGGGTGCGGTCGAGGAAGGCGTCGATCGCCTCCTTCAGCGGTCCGAACCAGAGCCCCTGATAGACGAGCTCGGCCCAGGTGGTCTCGAGCTGGCGCTTGAGCCGCTGCACGTCGGCGGCGAGGGTCAGGCTTTCCAATTCCTGATGGGCCCGGATCAGCAGTAGCAGGCCAGGGGTTTCGTAGATCTCACGGCTCTTGATTCCCACCACCCGGTTCTCGATCATGTCGATCCGACCGAAACCATGAAGACCGGCCAGGTCATTGGCCCGGCGGATCAGGGCCACCGGATCGAGCCGCTCGCCATCGATCGCCACCGGGTTTCCCCCCTCGAAGGCGATCTCCACCAGCTGGGGTTCGGCCGGCGCCGCCTCGATCGAACGGGTCATGGCATAGACCTCCTCGGGCGGTGCCACGGCCGGATCCTCCAGCTCGCCGGCCTCGATGCTGCGGCCGAGGAGGTTGAGATCGATCGAATAGGGGGACTTCTTGCTGACCGGCGCCGGAATGCCGCAGCGCTCGCCATAGGCGATGGTCTCCTCCCGGCTCATGCCCCATTCCCGGGCCGGGGCGAGCACCTTCAACTCGGGGGCGAGGGCGCCGATGGCCACATCGAAGCGCACCTGATCGTTGCCCTTGCCGGTGCAGCCGTGGGCGACGGCATCGGCTCCCACCTCCCTGGCCACCTCCACCAGACGGCGGGCGATCAGGGGCCGGGCCAGGGCGGTGGAGAGGGGATAGCGACCCTCGTAGAGCGCATTGGCGCGGATGGCGGGGAAGGCGAATTCGGTGATGAAGGGTTCGATCAGATCCCCCACCAGCGACTGGCTGGCGCCGGCGGCCAGGGCTTTGAGGCGAATCGGCTCGAGTTCATCGCCCTGGCCCAGATCGGCGGCGAAGGTGATCACCTCCTCAACGCCCCACTCCTGGCGGAGATAGGGAATGCAGACGCTGGTATCGACACCGCCGGAGTAGGCGAGCACCACTTTGCGGGCCCGGGGGGCCCCGTCCTGTGCCGTCGCCGTCATCGCTGCTGCTCCTGGGTGGATCCCTCCGATTCTCCCCTTTCGCCGGCGGCCGCCACGGACCAGTCGCGCAGCAGCCAGAGGCCGGTGGCCAGGGGTGGCAGCAGCAGCAGGGCCCAGACCACCGGGGCCTGGGGGGTGAGGGGATCGCTCCAGCGGCGGCCGGCCAGCACCAGGGCGGCACTGACCAGCAGGGCCAGGACCCAGAGCAGGGCCAGGGAACGGACCTTGGCGGCATCGAAACCGGGCATGGGCATTGCAACTGAGAATTGCTAGGTTGGAGGATCGCTTGTTCGGAGCTCTTGACCAGAGCCCTGGAGCGGTGCCCCCGTGGGGCCTGCGGGCCGGCCTGCGGGCCGGGTTCCAGGTCCCCTGGAGCGGTCCATTCCTCCGGACGTACACCCCTGCCCCCGGCATGAGCATCCTCGACACGATCAATCCCTCCCTCACCCGCTATCGCCGCGATGAGCCGGCACCGGTGCTGCCCCTGCGCGAGGAACCCGACCTGCTGAGCCTGCTGGAGGCCAGCGGCCGGCTGGTGGCCGATGAGGAGTCGGCCGGCACCGAGGTGAGCACGGTGGAGGAGGAGGAGCTCTCCGCCCTGATGGGCGAGAAGGAGGACTACAACCAGCCCGACGAGCAGGTGGAGGAGGACTGGGAGGACTGAATCCCGATCCCACCGCTGCAGACCCCTCGATGACCCGCGACGACGGCAGGATTCCGGCAGCCCTGCTCGGAATCCTGATCCTCCTGGCCTGCCTGGCCAGCGACTGGCTGGTGGCCAACTCCGCCCTGACCGTTCCCCTGCTGGTGGCGGCCTTGGTGAGCGCCGCCGTCGCCCGCTGGGGGGTGCCGAAGCTACGGAGCCTCAAGCTCGGACAGGTGATCCGGGAGGAGGGTCCCCAGGCCCACCACAGCAAGGCCGGCACGCCCACCATGGGCGGCCTGCTGGTGGTGCCCGTAGGGGTCTTGATCGGTGGCCTGATCAGCCCCGGGGATCCGCGGTTGCTGGCGGTGGCGGCGGTCAGCCTGGCCTATCTGGCCATCGGCGCCATCGACGACTGGCGCAGCCTGACCAAACGCACCAACACCGGCCTCTCCCCCAGGGGCAAGCTGCTGCTCCAGGCCGGCGCCGCCCTGCTGTTCCTGCTCTGGGCCGGTCTGGGCGGCTGGCTGAACGGGCCCGATCCGGCCGCCATCTCGCTGCCTTTCGGCTGGTTGCTGCCCCTGGGGCTGCTGATCTGGCCCCTGGGGCTGTTCGTATTCCTGGCTGAAAGCAACGCCACCAATCTCACCGATGGCCTCGATGGCCTGGCGGCTGGCTGCGGCGCGATCGTCTTCACCGGAATGGCTCTGCAGCTGATGCTGCGCGGCCACGGCGGGGACCCCTCCCTGGCCTCGTTCTGCGCCGCGATGGCCGGCTGCTGGCTCGGCTTCCTCAGCCAGAACCGCCATCCGGCGCGGGTGTTCATGGGAGACACCGGCTCCCTGGCCATGGGAGCTGCCCTCAGCGCCGTGGCCCTGCTCAGCGACAGCCTCTGGCCGCTGCTGCTGATGGGCGGAGTGTTCCTGGCGGAGTCGGTCTCGGTGATCCTGCAGGTCTGGGTGTTCAAGGCCACCAAGGGCCCCGATGGGCAGGGCCGGCGCCTGTTTCGGATGGCCCCCCTGCACCACCACTTCGAGCTGGGCGGCATCAGCGAGCAGGGGGTGGTACTGGGGCTGTGGGGAACCAGCGTGGCTCTGGTGCTGCTCGGGCTGCTGCTGCGGCCCTGAGCGATCGGCTGCGGCCCCGCCCAGGGGAGCGCATGTCCCCGCGCCTGGCGAAACCCGCAACCGGGCCGGACAGCGCGGTCCCCTGGCCGGCTTCAGGGGCTCACGGTGAATAGGGGCGGGATCCGGCGGCCTCGACCTGGCGCGGCATCGACGCAGGGGCGAAGCGCGATCGCCCAGTCCGGCCGCGGAGCTGGGACCCGGGGGCGCCAGCGACCGTGGCTGCGCGAATCCCTGGTTGCTACCGACGCGGCTGGCGGGAAACGGCGCATGTAAGGCCATCGGTCAAGGTTCCCTAAACTGAGAGGCCTGCAGCGGGTGGTTCGCCATGGCCTACTTCACCTGGAAGGACACGGGCCTGACGGCAGACTGCGCCAGCCTCGACGCCATGGCCGCCCGCTTCGAAGAAGCCGCATCCCTGCTGCGGCGCATGGCCGCCGAAGGCTTCTGGCTGGAGCTCCAGGCCGATGGTCCCCACATCAACCATGCCGACCCCGCGGTGTTCGAGGCCTACGGCTTCATCAGCGAGGAACCGCCGGTGCGCCAGCTGACGCTGCTCAACTGACGGTCAGCTGAGGGCTCAGGTCATGGATAGCGCCAGCGACTGTCCAAGGCTGTGGACCACGGCAACAGGGCCGGGCCCCAGGGATCAGCGGCGCAGGAAGCCCACCACCCACACCCCCACGAAGGCGAGGGAGGACAGGGCCAGGTAGATCAGGGTCCAGCGCTGCAGATCCGCCAGGGTGAGCCCAAAGGGCAGGGCCGCGTCGGCGGCGGTGGTCAGGGCCAGGGGCAGGGCCGGCAACAGGGTCGCCGGCAGAGCGGAAAGGGCGGCGACGGGCATCGGCGGACCGGGCTCGGGATGGGGGGGTCCGGCGATGGTGGCGCCGGACCGGGACAAGTTAAGGGAGAGAGGGCTGGAGCGCCGCGGGGCCGGGGCCTGGGATCGAAGCGATGGCGGGATTAGGGGCGAGGAAGCGCGCTGTCCAGCCACGGATCACGCGGTGCTGCGATCGTGTCTGCGATGGGCGATCGCATGGTTGCCAACAGACCTGAGCACAGCACAGGCCACGACCATCAACGCATCCCGAAAGCGATTGTTCCAAGGCCACCCGTGGCCAGCAGTTTTCGGGTCAGAGCAACCTGCACGGAGACCCGGCGCGTCTCCTGAGACTGGCGAGTCGTTGCGACAGGAATCAGCAGAAGCAGCGGCAGCGCTGAACTCAGTCTCGATGACTACAGGGCACCTCGAAAAATTGAGATTCCAGAGTCAGCCAACAATTGAGACTCATTACCTCGACAGTGCCGACTTGACCCCGAATCCACGGAAAAGGCGATTTTTCGAGGTGCCCTTCAATGGTCTGATGGCATTCAAGGTAGGTCGAAAAAATCTGTTTACCGCCGGTGGCGCTGAATGAGATCCATTGCCCAGGAGAGGAGCCTGTTGCGCGTAGGTCGACAGGCCAGGCCCTGAACAGAGACAGAGCCGATCGGGCGCCTATCGCGGCCTCAGCCTGAGACAAAGGACATCAAGAACATCTCCGCGGCTTGCTCGCAAGATCTCTTGCACCGCAATCATTCTGCCCTTTGATACGGCGCTGCAATCGCGATGCGAATGAGATTCATGGGGCCCCTGTTCCGTTCCACAGCGAGATCTCCCCATGGATCTGGAGCCACTACGGCTACGCGCAACAGGCCCCTGGCCCAAGCGATGCAGGCTCACTGGAGAGGCAAGGCGCGATTCGTCGAGGTGCCCTTCAATGGCAGCGCTGTCAATACCAATATCAGCATCAACCTGACCCTGCAACCATCAGATGGCCTGATCAGGAAAGAGCAGCAACCGTATCAGCAACCGTGCTTTGCCGATGCCCGGCTCGGCCTTGGGGCCCATGATCGGCTCCTCGGGAGCAGCGGCGGACGGCGTCCCATGGCGCCGCTGCTCTCGGCCGTGCCTGACCGCGTCTACTCAGACGATCGCAGCCTGCCAATCATCGCTACGGATGTGGAGATCGACTGTCCGTTGGGCGCAGCCTGAGCATCAAGGCGGCAGGGCCGGAGCAGAGGCATCGCGGCGTTCCAATCAAAGCCGCATCCGTTCATGGAGCGGGATGAACAGAGATCTGCTGCGGTGCAGTGGATCTGCCCCGCCGACTGCCCATGGGCGCAGGCTGAGACCGATCACCCTGGGGCCGAACGACCCCAGTTCAGGCCTGCAGGCCCAGCACAGGCGCCACCTGCAGCGTTCCTGGGGCATCGGCACACCATCTCCAGTTCTGAATGGTTGGGCGACAACCAGCTGAGCGATTGACAGGAACCTCTGCAGCAGTAGTCTTTCGGCAAGCTCAATAAGGATATGGAACCAGAACAGCTCCTGATCCGCAAAGCCCAAGAGACAGACCTGCCTGTTCTCGCACAGTTCGCCGTGGCGCTTTCGCAGCTTCATCAGGGATTTGATGCTCAACGCTTCGTCACCGATTTCCATGATAATGCCGGCTTGATTGCCTATTTTTGCCGCGAGCTCGAAAACAACCACTCGGCCATTCTCCTCGCCGATCTGGCCCAGCGTCCGGTCGGCTACGCCTTCATCCGCATGGAACCGGGAAGCCTGGTGGATCTACGCCGGCCCTGCGCCTGGTTCCACGATCTCTATGTCGACGCCCAGGCCCGCGGCCACGGCGTAGGACGCCGGCTTGTCGAGGCGGCCATCGCCGTGGCACGCGACTTCGGCTCGGACGGCCTGATGCTTTCGGTGGCTCCACAAAATGCGCCGGCGCGCAGCCTGTTCGAACGCATGGGGCTGAGAGCCACCATGATCGAGATGCGCATGGAACTCATTGATCCGTCCACGCCCAGATGAGCGCGGACAGCCAGGATCGATGCAACCAACCGGCCGATCCGATGGCTTCCACCCCTTCCTCCGCAGCCGCGTCGTCAGGAGCCCTGGCGCCGACCCTCCCCCGCACCCTGATGCTGCTCGGCAGCGGCGAGCTGGGCAAGGAGGTGGCGATCGCCGCCCAGCGATTGGGCTGCCGGGTGATCGCCGTCGACCGCTACGCCGACGCCCCGGCGATGGCGGTGGCCCAGGTGGCGGAGGTGGTGGCGATGACCGATCCGCAGGCCCTGCGGGCGGTGGTGCGCCGCCACCGTCCCGACCTGGTGATCCCCGAGATCGAGGCCCTGGCGGTCGATGCCCTGGCGGAGCTGGAGGCCGAAGGGATCACCGTGATCCCCACCGCCCGCGCCACGGCGGTGACGATGAACCGCGACCGCATCCGCGACCTGGCGGCCGGCCCCCTCGGCCTGCGCACCGCCCGCTTCGCCTATGCCGAAACCGCCGAGGCCCTGGCAGAGGCAGCGGCGCCCCTCGGCTGGCCTGTGGTTGTCAAGCCGGTGATGAGCTCCTCCGGCAAGGGCCAGAGCGTGGTGCGCGCTCCGGAGGGGATCGCCGGCGCCTGGGAGGCGGCCCAGGCCGGCGCCCGGGGCAGCGGCACGCGGGTGATCGTCGAGGAATTCCTGCGCTTCGAGCTGGAGATCACCCTGCTCACCGTCAAGCCGTGGCAGGGCCCCACCCTCTTCTGCCCGCCGATCGGCCACATCCAGGAGCGGGGCGACTACCAGTGCAGCTGGCAGCCGGCGGTCCTGGGCGAACGGCAGCTGCGGGAAGCCCAGGCCATGGCCCGGGCCGTGACCGACGCCCTCGGCGGTGCCGGCCTGTTCGGGGTGGAATTCTTTCTCTGCGGCGACCCGGCCGATCCGGAGGTGGTCTTCTCGGAGCTCTCACCCCGCCCCCACGACACCGGTCTGGTGACCCTGGCCGGCCAGAACCTCTCGGAATTCGAGCTCCATCTGCGGGCGGTGCTCGGCCTGCCCATCCCGGAGATCCGCTCCACCGGCCCCGCCGCCAGCCGCGTGATCCTGGCCTCGGAGAACCTGGCGGCACCGGCCTACGCCGGGCTGGAGGCTGCCCTGGCCATCCCCGACACCCAGGTGCTGCTGTTCGGCAAACCCGAGGCCCGTCCCCAGCGGCGCATGGGGGTGGCCCTGGCGCGGGGCAGCAGCGAGACCGAAGCCAGGGATCGGGCGGACCGGGCCGCCGCCGCCATCCGCTTGCACAGTCGCGAAACGGTCCGCGATGCACTGGTGGGAACGGCTCCGAGACCGTAAGGTTCGCCGAGCTCCTGCCGCCATGAGCCAGGCCCCCTCCTCACCCCCTGAGCCCCCCTATCGCCAGCGTCGTCAACGCGGCAGCCGACGGGCTCGGTTTGCTCCCCCACGGGAGAACAGCGCCACCGTTTTGTCCAATGACATCAGCGATGGTGTCGATGGTTCGAGTCGCGCAGCAACCGGCTCGACCAGCCCGGTGAATCGGCGCCCTGGGGCTGCTGGACCACGGCGGCGAACCTCCCGGAGCCTGGCGACTTTCGCCATTGGCCTTGGGCTTGGCGTTCTGCTCGGCCAGAATCCACCTCTGTCGCTATCGCCCCTGCTGGCGGTGATTCAGTCGCTGCCTGAGCGTCTGCAGACCCTGGGGTGGCAGCAGGAACCGGTGCTGGTGCTGGGCAGTGATGTGGTGGGCGGCAACACCGATGTGATGTTCGCGGTGCAGATCGAGAAGGGCATCACCACAATCACCCAATTACCCCGGGATACCTATGTCGAATCACCCCAGCTTGGGGTGGTCAAGGCCAATGCTCTCTACGGCGAACTAGGGCCGGCGGCGGTGAAGGAAGAGGCCAGCCGACTGCTGGGCTTCCCGGTGGCCCGTCACCTCAAGGTCAACCTCGATGCCGTCGCCAAGGTGGCTGATGCCTTGGGCGGCGTGGAGGTGGATGTGCCGAAGCGGATGTTCTACGTCGACAACAGCCAGGGGCTGCTGATCGATCTCTACCCCGGCCCCCAGGTGCTCAAAGGCAAGGAGTTGGAGGGATTCCTGCGCTTCCGCCACGATGAGGAGGGCGATCTTGGCCGCATGCAGCGGCAGCGGATGGTGATCAACCAGGTGTTCGGCAAGCTGGCCCAGCCGTCCACCCTGGCCCGGCTGCCGGCGCTGCTGCAGATCGCCGGCCAGGACATCCGCACCGATCTCTCGCCCCTGGAGATGACCCGCCTGCTCGGTGCCATGGCCCACACTCGCCTGAGCACCAAGCGACTGCCGGGTCGGGAGTACTGGGAGAACGATCTCAGCTACTGGATGCCCGATTCCAACAGCCACCATCCCAGCGGCAACGGCGAACCGCCGCCCTGATGACCCCTCGCTGCGGCGATTCTCAGGCCGCCAGTGCTCCCGGTGGATGTTGCTGGAGCACGCGCCGCAGGTAGAGGCCGGTGTGGCTGCCGGGGTGGTCGGCCACCTGCTCGGGGGTACCGCAGACGACGATCGCTCCACCCTTATCGCCACCCTCGGGGCCGAGATCGATGATCCAATCGGCGCAGCGGATCACATCAAGGTTGTGCTCGATCACCAGGATCGAATTGCCCTTATCCACCAGCCGCTGCATCACTTCCATCAGCTTGTGCACGTCGTAGAAGCTGAGGCCGGTGGTGGGTTCATCGATCAGATAGAGGGTTTTACCGGTGGCGCGTTTGGAGAGTTCGGTGGCCAGCTTCACCCGCTGGGCCTCGCCGCCTGAAAGGGTGGGGGCGCTCTGGCCGAGCTTGATGTAGCCCAGTCCCACATCCACCAGGGTGCGCAGCCGGTCAGCCGCCTGGGGGATGGCGCTGAACTCCTCGGCGGCCTGCTCGACCGTCATCTCGAGAACATCGGCGATGGTGTGACCCCGGTAGGTGACCTGAAGGGTTTCACGGTTGTAGCGAGCCCCCTTGCAGACCTCACACTGCACATAGACATCGGGCAGAAAGTTCATTTCAATCACATTGACGCCCTGACCGCTGCAGGCCTCGCAGCGGCCGCCTTTGACGTTGAAGCTGAACTGGCCGACCTGATAGCCGCGGGCCTTGGCCTCTACCGTGGCTGCAAACACCTGGCGGATCGGATCAAAAGCGCCGGTGTAGGTGGCCGGGTTGGAGCGAGGCGTGCGACCGATCGGGCTCTGGTCGATCACGATCACCTTGTCGACAGCCTTGATCCCTCGTAGCTCCTCCAGGCCCGTGGGGAAGGGCACCTTCAGGCCGAGCTTGTGCTCCAGGGCCGGATGCAGCAGCTCATTGACCAGGGTGCTCTTGCCGCTGCCGCTCACCCCGGTCACACAGACCAACCGGCCCAGGGGAATCTCAACGCTGAGGTTCTGAAGGTTGTTGCGATTGCAGCCCACCATCGTGAGGCGACGGCTGCCGGCATCGCGGCGCTCGGCGGGGGTGGGAATCGAGCGTCGGCCGCTGAGGTAAGCACCGGTGAGGGAGTGCTCCGCCGCCAGCAGATCGGCCAGGCCCCCCTCGGCCACGATCCGACCGCCATGGATGCCGGCACCGGGGCCGATATCGACGATGTGGTCAGCGGCGCGGATCGTGTCTTCGTCGTGCTCGACCACGATCAGGGTGTTGCCCAGATCGCGAAGCTTCAGCAGGGTGGCGAGCAGGCGGTCGTTGTCGCGTTGGTGCAGGCCGATGCTCGGTTCATCCAGCACATAGAGAACGCCGGTCAGGCCGGCGCCGATCTGGGTGGCCAGGCGGATCCGCTGGGCTTCCCCGCCGGAAAGGGTCATGGCGGGCCGATCGAGGCTGAGGTAATCGAGGCCCACATCGAGCAGGAAGCGCAGGCGCATGCGGATCTCCCGCAGCACCAGCTCACCGATCTGGATCTGGCGAGGGGTGAGCAGCGGTCCGGCGGCGGCGCTCGCACCCACCCCCATCAGGGCCTCGATCCGCTCCAGGGTCTCGGCCACGCTCACGGCGGTGAGCTCATGGATGCCATAGGGACCGACCCGCACCGCCAGGGCCTCGGGCCGCAGCCGCAGGCCCCGACAGGTGGCGCAGGGCACCAGCTCCTGGAACTTCTCCAGCTTCTGGCGCACCGCCTCACCACCGGCATCACGCAGCTGGCGCTCCAGGATCGGCAGGATCCCTTCGAATGGTCGCGTATAGGTCTGGCTCTTGCGATATCGGCTGTCGGCCTGGATGGCGATCGGCTCGTGGCTGCCGTTGAGCAGCACCTCCTGCTGTTCGGCGCTGAGCTGATTCCAGGGGGTCTT
The DNA here is from genome assembly GCA_903935205.1 of uncultured cyanobacterium. Classification (GTDB taxonomy): domain Bacteria; phylum Cyanobacteriota; class Cyanobacteriia; order PCC-6307; family Cyanobiaceae; genus Cyanobium. The sequence goes on from CAIZQU010000053.1 coordinate 15,384, forward strand.
GAGCTCGAAGCCGAAGGCCTCGCCCACCGAATAGAGCAGGGAGAAGTAGTAGCTGTTGTCCTTCTCGCTCCAGGGCGCCACGGCGGCATAGACCGGCAGCGAGGGATCAGGCACCACCCGCTCGGCGGTGAAGCGCCGCAGAAAACCGATGCCGTGGCAGTCGGCACAGGCGCCGTAGGGGCTGTTGAAGGAGAACAGGCGCGGCGAGAGCTCCTCGATCACAGCGCCATGCACCGGGCAGGCAAAGTTCTCGGAATACAGCCGCTCCCGCTCGACCCCCTCGGGCAACGGTTCGCCGGCCTTGGGTACCACCTCCACCAGGGCCAGGCCCTCGCCGCGCTTGAGGGCCGTGCGCAGGGAATCGGTCAGCCGCTCCTGCACGCCTTCGCGGGCCACCAGGCGATCGACCACCACCTCGATGTTGTGGGCGTGGTTCTTGTCGAGCTCGATGTTGTCGGCCAGCTCACGCACCTCGCCATTGATCCGCACCCGGGCGAACCCTTCGGCCACCAGACCGCTCAACAGCTTGACGTGGGTGCCCTTCTTGCCGCGCACCACCGGCGCCAGCAGCTGATAACGGGTGCCCTCCGGCAGGCCGAGGATCTGATCGACCATCTCATCGATGGTCTGGGGCCGGATCGAGCGGTCGCACTGGGGGCAGTGCGGTTCGCCGGCCCGGCCGAACAGCAGGCGCAGGTAGTCCTGGATCTCGGTCACGGTACCCACCGTGGAACGGGGGTTGTGACTGGTCGATTTCTGGTCGATCGAGATCGCCGGCGAAAGGCCCTCGATCGCGTCCACATCAGGCTTGTCGACCTGGCCGAGGAACTGGCGCGCATAGGCCGAGAGGCTCTCGACGTAGCGGCGTTGACCCTCGGCAAAGATCGTGTCGAAGGCCAGGGAGCTCTTGCCGCTGCCGCTCACCCCGGTGAACACCACCAGGCGGTTGCGCGGAATCGTCAGGTCGACGTTGCGGAGGTTGTGCTGACGGGCGCCCCGCACCCGGATCACATCCTCAAGGCTGCCGCCGTTGAGGGCGCGGGTGGCGGCTTCAGAGGAGGTAGGCCGCGGATCCGGCGGATCCACCGATCCCTCAACAGGGCTTGCGACCACCCGTGCGGTTCTGGAGCCAGCGCTGGCGCGGGGCATGGGAAGCTCTGACGGCCGATGAGTCTAGGCGGCTCGTTTCACAGCACCGCAGGCCCTGGGGAGGCCACCGCCCTGGACCCGCCGGTCAGGCCCCTCAGCGATCGCTGACTTCGCCCTGGGTTTCGCTGCTGTTCTGATGGCCCTGGAGGTGCTTTTCGCAGGCGCCGGCGGCGCCGGTCCAGCCGGCCACCAGGGTGAGCAGAGCGAGGAGGGAGAACAGGCGGGCGCGCATCGATCGGAACCGGATCTGATCCCAGGCTAGGGAGACCGCCAGGCTGGGGCCACGCGGGTGTTGCTTTCCCCGTGACACCCGAGGCGGAGGGCCGAGCCTGGATGGGGGCGGCAGACCGCCGGGGCGCCCCCTGGCAGCGATGCTCCACCACCATGGCGCTGCCCGCAGCAGCTGAAGGGCGGGGGAGGCTCAGGCAGCGGGCCGGCGCGGCCGGGCGCTGGCTTGCGGCGGTACCGCCACCGGCGCGGCAAGGCCATCGCGGTTCTGGAGATCGAGCAGGCTGGCGGCATAGCTGAAGGCTTCGCCGGAATCGCCTCCCGCCAGTTCCGCCAGTTCCGCCTGGCGCTGCTGAGTGTCCCGCAGGTGGGACACCCGCGTGCTGGTCTGGCCGGCCTCAACGGTCTTGCTGACCCGGAAGTGGTGGTCGGCAGAGGCGGCGACCAGGGGCTGATGGGTGACACAGAAGACCTGCCTGCGCTCCGCCAGCTTCCTCAGCAGCGCCGCCATCGCGCCGCTCACCCGCCCGCTGACGCCGCTGTCGATTTCATCGAACAGGAGGGTCACATCCGGATCGGCAGCGGCCAGGCAGGTCTTGAGGGCCAGCAGAAAGCGGCTCATCTCGCCGCCGGAGGCCACCTCCGCCAGCGGCGCCAGGGGCTGGCCGGGGTTGGCCGAAAACAGGAACTGCACCGCATCGGCCCCCTCTTCCGCAGCAGCGGCGGCACTGATCGCCACCGCGAAGCGCACATTGGCCAGACCCATCGGCCGCAGGGCCTCCATCAGCTGCTGTTCGAGCCCGTCGGCCGCAACGCGGCGGGCGGCACTGAGGCGGGCATTTGCCTGGTCGCGGTTGCGGCGGGCAGCGACCTCGGCCGCCTCCAGGGCCTCCAGGCTGGCCTCGACGCCGCCGGGGGCGAGCTGCTCGCGCAGTTGGTCGCGCCAGGCGATCAGGGCGGCCAGATCCAGGCCATGGCGGCGCTCCAGGGCCTTGAGCTGGGCGATGCGCTCCTGCAGCTGGGCCAGGCTGTCGGGGTCGCTCTCCAGGGAGGTGCCGTAGCGATCGAGATCGCGGGCCAGCTCCTGCACCAGAACCAGGGCATCGCTGCAGCGCTCAGCCAGGTGGGCGACGGCCGGATCGAACTGCTGCATCTGGGCCAGCTCCGCTTCGCAGGCCGCCAGATGATCGAGCACCGCCGGAGCCTCCTCGGCCCCCTCGACCAAACGGCCGAGCAGGGTCATCACCCCCTGCTGCAGACGAACGCCATGGGCGAGGCGGTTCTCCTCCCCCTGCAACCGCTCCCGCTCCGCCGGATCCTCCAAGGCCGCCGCCTCCAGATCCTCCAGCAGCTGCTCCTGACGCTCCCGCTCCTGCTGCAGGCGCTCCCAACCGGAGCGCGCCTCCTCCAGGGCCGACGCCGCCTGGCGCCAGCCCCTCCAGGCGGCGGCCACGGCGTGCAGCAGGGGTTGCTGGCTGTCGCCGGCGAAGCGGTCCAGCCAGCGCCGCTGCTGGCCGGGGCGTGCCAGCTGCTGGGTCTGGCCCTGGACGGTGAGGTCGAGCAGCAGGGGGCGGAGCTCCTGGATCTGGCGGCGGTTCACCGCAACTCCATTGAGTCGCTGGCGACTGCCGAGCCGACCCTCCTGCATCCGCCACTCGCGACTGAGCAGCAGCTCCTCATCGGCCTCCAGCTCCTGGGCCGCCAACCAGTCGCGCAAGGGGGGGGTGAGGGAGAAGCTGGCCTCGATCTGGCCCCGTGCGGCGCCACGGCGCAGCAGCCGGGCGGCCTGGGTGCCGCTGACACCGCCGAGCAGGGCATCGAGAGCGTCGAGCAGGATCGACTTGCCGGCTCCGGTCTCACCGGTGAGCACGGTGAAGCCCGGCTCGAAGACCAGCTCCAACCGCTCGATCAGGGCGATGTTCTCGAGGCGAAGACCGGTGAGCACGGCGGCAGCCGCGGGCGGCCCCGACCGTAGCGGCACTCGCCGGGTTTCCCAAGGGTGAACAGGGGCTGGCAGCGGCGGCCGGTCGCCGGGGCTGCGCTGGCGGCATTGCGGCCAGTGTTGCCCACCCCTGGCGTTCGACTCCGGTGGGAGCTGGCGCTGGCGGCGGCCCTGAGCCTGGCTAGGTTCGGACCGAAACCACGGGGATCCTGGAGCCCGCGCCATGCAGTCCCTACGCCGGGCATCGGTCCCTGGCCAGCGGCAGCCATTGGACCGCCTGCGTTTCGGCGTTCAGCGGGCTGTGATCGCGGTGGTGCTGTGCCAAGCCGGAGCCGCCCATGCCCTGCAGTGGAGCTGGCGGTTCGAGCGACCGGCCGGTGAAGCCTATGGTCCGATCCTGGCCCTGGGGGTGCTGAGCACCAGCGACAGCCCGGACGCATCAGGCTTCTACACGATCCTGAACGCCAGCGGCAACCGCAACGGGGTGGCGATCGAAGAGCTGCTGCCGATCGGCAGTTCGATCCCCGGCAACGCCGGTTACGCCAGCGACAACCTGTTGCGGGAAGGGAGCGTGCCGATGACCAGCCATGGGTTCAACGTGCGCTTCAGCGACGGCAGCTTCTCAAACTTCTTCACGGGCACCTTTCTGAACCCGATCCAGGACATGGACTTTCATTCCCTGCCGCCCAGCTTTGCCACCCTTCCCGACACGGAGCTGACGGGCCAGTTTCGAGCCAGCCCGATCCGGGTGCCGGCGCCGCTGCCGGCGGTGGGCCTGGGGCTGGCGCTGGCCTGGAGCCGCCGGCTGCGCCGCCACCGCTGAACACAGCCGGCGGGAGTGGGGCGACAGAATCGCGTTCCGTTCCGGATCTGCCGGGACACCGCCCCACCCCGATGTCCCCAACCGCCACGACCGCCGCGGACCAGGCGCTCGCCGCCATGCGTGCCGCCGTGTTCGGGGCCGATCCGATGGGGGCACCGCCACCCTTCGAACCCACGATCCAGGCACCCCAGGATCCGGGGGCCCCGGTCCATGCCGCTCCGGGCGGCGCCGACGAACTGGGCGACTTCCTGGAAGCCGCCGGCCTGATGGCCTACGACCCGGCGGCGATCACCCGCATCTACGCAGGCCACCCCCAGCGGCTGCTGCGCCGCCTCTGGCAGACCCTGGTGCCGATCAGCCTGTTCCTGCTCGGGGTGGGCTGGGACCGGTTCAGCGGTGCCCTGGCCAACCCGGAGCGGGCCCGCAACCGGGCTCGGGAATGCGCCGAGCTGCTGGCGGCCCTCGGCCCCGCCTTCATCAAGGCCGGCCAGGCCCTCTCCACCCGGCCAGACATCGTGCCGCCGGTGCTGCTCGATGCCCTGGCCCAGCTGCAGGACCAGCTGCCGGGCTTCGATCCGGCCCTGGCGATGGCCTGCATCGAAGACGATCTGGGCCAGCCGGTGTCGGCGATCTATGCACACCTGGAGCGTGAGCCCTTCTCCGCCGCCTCCCTGGGCCAGGTGCACCGCGGCGTTCTCAAGGGGGGCCAGAAGGTGGCGGTGAAGGTGCAACGGCCGGGGCTGCGGGAGCAGATCACGCTCGATCTCTACATCGTGCGCAACATCGCCGCCTGGCTGAACCGCAACATCCGCCTGATTCGCAGCGACCTGGTGGCGCTGATCGATGAACTCGGAAAGCGGGTATTCGAGGAGATGGACTATCTGCATGAAGCCGCCAATGCCGACCGATTCCGCGAACTGCACCGCGATAACGCTCGCATCGCCGTACCCCGCATCTTCCATGAAGCCACCAGCCGCAGGGTGCTGACAATGGAGTGGATCGAAGGCGTCAAGCTCACCAACCTTGATGCCGTTCGCGCGATCGGTGTCGACCCCGACGAGATGGTGTCGGTCGGGGTCAACTGCAGCCTGCAACAATTACTGGAAGATGGTTTCTTCCACGCCGATCCCCATCCCGGCAACCTGCTCGCTCTGGCGGATGGAAGGTTGGCATACCTCGACTTCGGGATGATGAGCGAGGTCAGCCGCGAGTCGCGCACCGGCCTGATCCAGGCTGTGGTTCACCTCGTCAACCGCGACTTCGGCTCCCTTTCCAAGGATTTCGTGTCCCTCGGTTTTCTGGGGGAGGAAGTGAATCTCGAGCCGATCGTGCCCGCCTTCGAATCGGTGTTCGCCCAAGCCCTGGAGATGGGGGTGAGCCGGATGGACTTCAAGGCGGTGACCGATGATCTGTCCGGTGTGATGTATCGGTTCCCCTTCCGCGTTCCGCCCTATTACGCCCTGATCATCCGCTCGCTCGTCACCCTTGAGGGCATCGCCCTGAGCGTGGATTCAGAGTTCAAGATTCTCGGTGCCGCCTATCCCTACTTCGCCCGGCGCCTGATGGAGGATCCCGATCCCCAGCTGCGTCGCAGCCTGCGGGAGATGCTTTACGAAGGCGACGAATTCCGCTGGCAGCGGCTGGAGAGCCTGATCGGCAGCGCCTCGCTGCAGAGCCAGCTGGATCTCGAGGGGCTGCTGGATCAGGTGCTCGACTTCCTCTTCTCTGCCCAGGGTGGCCTGCTGCGCCGTCAGCTGGTCGAGGCGGCGGTGGAGCGGATGGACCAGCTGGCCTGGCGCACCACCTTGAGACTGGGCCGCCGGCTGCCCCAGCCCCTGCTGCCGCCCGGCCTGAGGCGCCGGTTGCCGGAGGCCCAGCGCCAGGGGGGTCCGCTGCTCGATCTGGAGCCCCTGCAGCGGCTCAACGCCATCCTTCAGGACCTGCCTGGCTTCGAGCCGCGGATGCTGCTGCAGCGCCTGCCCAGGCTGCTCAATGAACCCGATCTGCGGGCGATGGGGGTGGCGATGGCCCGGGGCCTGGCCGAGCGGGGCGTGGTGCGTCTGGTGCGGGATGTGCTGGTGAGTCCCGCCTAGAGTCCAGCCCTGTGATGGAGCCGTCCTTGCTCGCCGATCCCCGTCAGCAGTTGGCCGATCACCGGGGTGGATCCGGGCCTCGCCGCCAGCGGGGCGGCCGCCGCCGCCGGCTTCTCGGAGCCCTGGTCGGACTGGGTCTGATGGCCAGCTGGACACCGGCGCTGCCGGCGGCTGAGAACATCGTCCTGGTCAGTGGCGCCTTCCGCCGCTCGATCCCGGTGGACGATATGGAATGGCTGGCCAGCCATGGAGAAGCCCGCGGACTGCTGGCCGACCTGCTGCGTCTTGGCAAGCAGCAACCGGCGGAGGTGGGCAAGCTGCTCAACCAGTCCTTTCCCGTTCCCCTGGTGCTGGTGAGCCGCCTGCTCAACACCCGCATCGGTGAGGCTCTGCTGGAGCGGCTGGCCAAGATCGTGTATCCGCTCAAGGCCGAGGGTTCGGGGGTGCCGGCCCTGCGGGCGGCGATGGTGATCGGCATCGCCGAAGCCGATGGCAAGCTCTCGCCGATCGGCTTCCTGAAGGCCTACCCCAACCGCGACCTGGAGGTGAATCTGCCGGCCCTGCTGAGCCTGTTGAGCAAGGCGAATTCGATCACCGATCTGGTGCGCTTCTTCTCCGAATCCCCCCTCGACGGCCTGCGCGGCAACGGCACCCCCTGAAGCGGGTCGCCCCGGCCGGCCAGAGCTGAGGCGTAGATTCCCTGGAGCACCCCCTTGATCCCGTGGCCCTGCTTGAAGCTCTGCGGCGCCTGGGGCAGCCCGCTGGCCGCCCGCCGAGTCCGCAGAGCTGGCCGGGCCTGATCGAGGCCTACCGCAGCTGGCTGCCGGTGAGCGCAGCCACGCCGGTGATCACCCTTCAGGAGGGCGCGACCCCCCTGATTCCGGCACCGGTGATCGCGGCGCGGATCGGCCGCGATGTCAAGGTGTTTCTCAAATACGACGGCCTCAACCCCACCGGCTCGTTCAAGGACCGGGGCATGACCATGGCCATCTCCAAGGCGAGGGAGGCGGGATCGGAAGCGGTGATCTGTGCCAGCACCGGCAACACCTCCGCCGCCGCCGCCGCCTACGCCCGCCGCGGCGGCATGCGCGCCTTCGTGCTGATCCCCGATGGCTACGTGGCCCAGGGCAAGCTGGCCCAGGCCCTGCTCTACGGGGCCGAGGTGCTGGCGGTGCAGGGCAACTTCGACCGGGCCCTGGCGATCGTGCGCGAGGTGGCCGACCAATATCCGGTCACCCTGGTCAACTCACTCAACCCCTACCGGCTGCAAGGCCAGAAGACGGCCGCCTTCGAGGTGGTCGATACCCTCGGCGAAGCGCCGGACTGGCTCTGCATCCCGGTGGGCAATGCCGGCAACATCAGCGCCTACTGGATGGGCTTCAACGAATACCGCAATGCTGGCCTCTGTCGGCGGCTGCCCCGGATGATGGGTTTCCAGGCCGCCGGTGCCGCACCGCTGGTGCTGGGTCGAACGGTGGAGCAGCCCGACACCATCGCCACGGCGATCCGCATCGGCAACCCGGTGAACCGGGACAATGCCCTGCGAGCCCAATCGGAGAGCAACGGCGCCTTCATGGCCGTGACCGACGCCGAAATCATTGAGGCCTACAAGCTGCTCGGCAGTGGCGAGGGAGTGTTCTGCGAACCGGCCAGCGCCGCCTCGGTGGCGGGGCTGCTCAAGCGCCAGGCGGAGGTGCCGACCGGGGCCACGGTGGTCTGCGTGCTGACCGGCAACGGCCTGAAGGATCCGACCACGGCCATTGAGCACAACGACTCCCGCTTCCACACGGGTCTCGAACCGGATACGGCCACGGTGGCGCGGGTGATGGGCTTCTAGGGCCCAGCGAGCGACCAGGGAACGGGCACGAGGTTCAGCACAGGGAAGGCCGCTGGCAGCAGCTGCCGCAGGCCTGCAGCGGGCTGATCCGGGGCTCTGCATCGCCCCGGTCCTGCCGCAGGCCATGAAGCCTCACCCCGGTCCGGGAGCCGGGGTTGAGGACGGCGTGGCTGGCCGTATCGGGCCTGCCTGGCTGCTGGCGGCCGCTGGAGCGGACCCTTGGGCCTGTACGGGGCAGGCGGATGGAATCGGCCGGGGCAGAGGGCTGGCCGGAGGAGAGAACTGAGCGCCCCGAGGCGGCGGCAGGGGCCTGGACAGGCGGACCGAGGCAGGGCCCAACGGAGCGGAGGAAGTCAGACAATCCCCGAACCGTCCACAGCAGCCCTGGGGAATGTGCGGCAAAAGTGCGGCAATCACGGGGAGAAGCGAAGGGCAACGGGACCCCCTCCACCCGGCCATGGTTTTCCCCAGGGCCGGGAATCCCGGAAAAGGGGAAAACGGGTCGAACACGCCTCCGCTCTTCCCCAGGCCTGGGCATCGAACGATCCAGACCGGAGCGAGCGAGCGGAGTGTTTTCCCCAGTTTCCGCAGCCCCTAGATCTACGGCTGTTGAAGTCTTTTTTTTAAGACCTTTTTCTTGAAGTCGGAGGCGGGCGGCCGGTGGTCGAGGGTCGGTCCGGTTGGCGGCCATGATCGGTTCGGCCCGTTGCGCTTTGGCCAACCGTGTGAAACCGTGGGCCTACGCCCAGGCGCCCCCCGGCTGCATCCCTGTCCGCCCTCAGAAGGCCCCCATGAAGCTGGTCTGCTCCCAGACGGAACTCACCTCCAGCCTCCAGCTGGTCAGCCGCGCCGTTGCCGGTCGGCCCACCCATCCGGTGCTGGCCAACGTGCTGCTCACAGCCGATGCCGCCACGGGCCGTCTCAGCCTCACCGGCTACGACCTCAACCTCGGCATCCAGACCAGCCTGCCGGCCGCCGTTGAGAGCAGCGGGGCGATCACTCTTCCGGCCCGGTTGTTTGGTGACATCGTCAGCCGCCTCTCCGCCGACAGCCCTCTCACCCTCAGCTGCGGCGATGGCGAGGAGCAGGTGGAGCTCACCAGCCTTTCCGGGACTTACAAGATGCGGGGCATGCCCGCTGAGGACTTTCCCGATCTGCCCCTCTCCCAGAGCGGCACCCCGATCCGGCTCGATGCCGCCTCCCTGGTCCGCGGGCTGCGGGCCACCCTGTTCGCCAGCTCCGCCGACGAGGCCAAGCAGCTGCTCACCGGCGTGCACCTCAGCCTTTCCGGCCAGGGGCTGGAGTGCGCCGCCACCGATGGCCACCGCCTCGCCGTCCAGCGCCTCGACGACGCCCTGGCCCCCGGCAGCGAGGCCCCGACGGCCAACGCTGAGACCCCCTTTGCCGTCACCGTTCCCAGCCGCTCCCTCAAGGAGCTGGAGCGCCTGCTCAGCGGCCGTCCCTCCGATGAGCCCCTCAGCCTTTACTCCGAGCGGGGCCAGGTGGTGGTGCTCTGGGCCGATCAGGTGCTCACCAGCCGCACCATCGACGGCACCTATCCCAACTACCGCCAGCTGCTTCCCGAACACTTCAGTCGCCGTCTGGTGGTCGATCGCAGGGCTCTCACCGCCGCCCTGGAACGGGTGGCCGTGCTGGCGGAGCAGCACAACAACGTGGTCCGGCTGATCAGTGAACCCCTGCTCGGCACGGTGCAGATCGGCGCCGATGCCCAGGATGTGGGCAGTGGCTCCGAATCCCTCGCCGCCAGCGCCGAGGGCGAGGCGATCGAGATCGCCTTCAACGTGCGCTACCTCCTCGATGGCCTCAAGGCGATCAGTGCCGATCAGGTGGTGCTGCAGTGCAATGGCCCCACCACGCCGGCCGTGCTGGCGCCGGTAGGTGAGGATGGCACCTTCACCTACCTGGTGATGCCGGTTCAGATCCGCAGCTGATCCCACCCCCCTTTCCATCAGGCCCCAGCGCCATCCGATCCCGTGGCCCTTCCCGAGCAGCTGTTGCTGAGCGACCTGCTGCGCCTGCGGGTGCGCTGCGACCAGGGCCTCGACCATGGCCCCGGCCTGGTCGGCTGGATGCATCCACCGGTGCATCGCCTGCTGGGCTGGGCCAGCCGACCCTCCGCCTTCCGCCCCCAGCGCCAGGTATGGCGCCTCGATCAGCTGCGCGGTCTCAGCGACAGCGAGGCCTTTGTCAAGGGGGAGCCCGCCGCGGCCGATGCCGCCCTGCTGGACCAGCTGCCCACGCTGATTCAGGCCTCCCTGCTCGGCGCCGGGGGCCGGCCCCTGGGCACCGTGGCCGATGCCGCCGTGGAGCTCAGCAGCGGTCGCATCCTCCACTATCTGATCGCCCGCAGCGATCCACGCCTGCCGGGCAGCAGCCGCTGGCGGCTGGCGCCCGACCGGATCCTCGATCAGCGCAGCGGTGTGGTCGAGACCACCCTGGAGGGTCTCGATGATCTCCCCCTGGCCCGAGCCAGTGTGCGCCAGGAGCTGCTGCGTCGCTCCAGGCGCTGGCGGGAGCAGATGAGTGAGGAGACCAGCCGGCTGCGCGAGCAGTTTGAAGTGGTGGGCGGCCGGTTGGAGGAGCGGGTGGAGGGATGGTTGGAGGAACCCCCCTGGGAGGAGGGGCGCCAGCGGAGCCGGCGCCTCGACGAGGCCCCGGAGCCTGCTGAACGCTGGCGTGAGGGCGCCCCCGATCCGCTCGATGACTGGCCGGAGGAAGGTGAGGAAGGTATGGAGGATCGGATCGACGACGAACCACCCTTGCCACCCTCGCCACCCCCGGCACCCTCCCGGCCGCTGCCGCGCTCCGGCCGCCGCGTCGTACCGATCGCCGAACCCTGGGACGACTCCGAGCCTCCCGCCGCCGCGGATCCAGACCAGCCGGTCCCCCGCTCGGAGCCCTTCGACAGCCGTGGCGCTGCACCACCCCGTCGCGCCTCCCGGGGACCGGATCGCTACCGCGGCCGCGACCGCGACGACGACCCCTGGATCTGAGCCTGGGAGCTGACCCCGGGGTCGGATACTGGGGCAGCCCGATGCGGCGCCTGCCGGTGGTTGCCTCCCCTCCCTTCTCGCTGCCCGATGCCCTGCGCAAGGAGGGTCTGAGCGATGCCGACTACGACGAGATCGTGCGCCGCCTCGGCCGTGCTCCGAACCGGGCCGAGCTCGGCATGTTCGGGGTGATGTGGTCGGAGCATTGCTGCTATCGCAACTCCCGCCCCCTGCTCAGCCAGTTCCCCACCAGCGGACCGCGCATTCTGGTGGGACCGGGTGAGAACGCCGGTGTGGTGGATCTGGGGGAGGGCCAGCGGCTGGCCTTCAAGATCGAAAGCCACAACCATCCCTCTGCCGTTGAGCCCTTCCAGGGGGCGGCCACCGGGGTGGGGGGCATCCTGCGCGACATCTTCACGATGGGGGCACGGCCGATCGCCCTGCTCAATGCCCTGCGCTTCGGGCCCCTGGAGGATCCCCGCAACGTCGGCCTGATGGAGGGGGTGGTCGCCGGCATCGCCCACTACGGCAATTGCGTCGGGGTGCCCACCGTGGGGGGGGAGGTGGCCTTTGACGCCAGCTATGGCGGCAATCCCCTGGTCAATGCCATGGCCCTGGGCCTGATGGAGACCGAGACGATCGTGCGGGCCGGCGCCGAGGGCGTCGGTTATCCGGTCGTTTATGTGGGCAGCACCACCGGCCGGGATGGCATGGGCGGCGCCAGCTTCGCCAGCGCCGAACTCACCGAGGCCTCCCTCGATGACCGCCCCGCTGTGCAGGTGGGCGATCCCTTCCTGGAGAAGGGGCTGATCGAGGCCTGCCTGGAAGCCTTCCAGAGCGGTGATGTGGTCGCCGCCCAGGACATGGGCGCCGCTGGTCTGACCTGCAGCTGTTCGGAGATGGCCGCCAAGGGCGGGCTCGGGATCGAGCTCGACCTCGATCGGGTGCCGGCCCGGGAGAGCGGCATGAGCGCCTATGAGTTCCTGCTGAGTGAGTCGCAGGAGCGGATGCTGTTCGTGGTCCGGCCCGGCCGCGAGGAGCCGCTGATGGACCGCTTCCGCCGCTGGGGCCTGCAGGCGGCCGTGGTGGGGCGCGTCCTGGAGGACAACGTGGTGCGGGTGCTGCAGCACGGCGCCGTGGCGGCCGAGGTGCCCGCCAGCGCCCTGGCGGAGGACACGCCGGTCAACCAGCACGCCCTGCTCGCCGAGCCGCCGGCGGAGATCCTGGCCCACTGGACCTGGCGGGAGAGCGAGCTGCCGCCGGCCGATGGCCAGGGGGTGCACCTGGCCGAGGGGGCGCTCGGCTGGGGTGAGGTGCTGCAACGCCTGCTCGATGACCCCACCATCGCCAGCAAGCGCTGGGTCTGGCGTCAGTACGACCACCAGGTGCAGGCCAACACCGTGGTGCCCCCCGGCGGCGCCGATGCGGCGGTGGTGCGGCTCCGGCCCCAGCAGGGCGAGGGCTCCCTGGAGGCGGCTCGCCGCGGTGTGGCGGCGGTGGTCGATTGCCCCAACCGCTGGGTGGCCCTCGATCCCGAACGCGGTGGCATGGCGGCGGTGGCTGAGGCCGCCCGCAACCTCAGCTGCTGCGGCGCCGAGCCGTTGGCGGTGACCGACAACCTCAATTTCCCCTCTCCCGAGACCCCAACCGGCTACTGGCAGCTGGCGATGGCCTGCCGCGGCATCGCCACCGCCTGCCGGGAGCTGGCCACCCCGGTGACCGGCGGCAATGTCTCCCTCTACAACGAGACCCGCCTGCCGGATGGCCGCATGCAACCGATCCATCCCACCCCGGTGGTGGGCATGGTCGGCCTGGTCCATGACCTGGACCGGGTCACCGGTCTCGCCTGGCGTCAGGCCGGCGATGCCATCTGGCTGCTTGGGGTGCCGCTCGAGAGCGGCACCGCTGCCCACGACGGGCGCCTCACCCTGGCGGCCAGCAGCTATCTGCAGGTGGTGCATGGTCGTCTGACCGGCCGGCCACCCGAGCCGGATCTGGATCTGGAGCGTCGGGTCCAGGGGCTGCTGCGCCAGGCGATCGCCGCCGGCCTGATCAGTGCCGCCCACGACCTCGCCGATGGCGGCCTGGCGGTGGCGGCGGCCGAGTGCTGCATCGCCTCTGGCCTGGGGGCACGGCTGGTGCTGCCGCCGGGTCCGCTGCGGCCCGATCGGCTCCTGTTTGCTGAGGGGGGCGCCCGGGTGCTGGTGGCGCTGCCGGCTGAGCATGCTGAGGCCTGGGCAGCTCTGCTGGCCGCCAGTGATCTGGGTTCCTTCGCCCAGCGCCTCGGCCAGGTGGAGGCCGATCCCGTGCTGCAGCTGGAGCAGGACGGGCTGATCCTGCTGGCCGAGCCGGTGGATCGCCTCCAGCAGGCCTTCGAGAGCGCCTTGCCGCGACGCCTGCAGCAGGCAGGTCCCCCTCCGGAGCGATGATGAAGAATCCCCTTCCCCCGCTCGCCAGGCGGAACAGCGTGATCTCCGATGAGCCTGGCGCCGCTGGGACAACCCGGCAGCCCTTCCCCCACCCCGCCGCACCTCCCCCCGTCGCCGCCCAGATCGCTGCCACCGACTCAGCGGCGGCCGTGCGCCAGCAGACCCCTGCCGCCGAGCACCCCGAGCCACTGGAGCGCCCCGATCGGCCGGAGGAGGCCTGCGGGGTGTTTGCGGTGATGGCCCCCGATCAGGCGGTGGCCAACCTCGCCTATTTCGGTCTCTACGCCCTCCAGCACCGCGGCCAGGAGTCGGCAGGGATCGCGGTGTTCAACGGCGCCAAGGTCGCCCTCCACAAGGACATGGGTCTGGTCAGCCAGGTGTTCGACCAGGAGGTTCTCGAACGGATGCCCGGTGAGCTGGCGATCGGCCACAACCGTTACTCCACCACCGGCAGCAGCAAGGTCTGCAATGCCCAGCCGGTGGTGCTGATGACCCGGCTCGGCCCCATGGCCCTGGCCCATAACGGCAATCTGGTCAACGCCGCCGAGCTGCGCCAGTCGCTGCGGGATCGGGGTGAGGAGTTCACCTCCAGCACCGATTCTGAGCTGATCGCCCTGGCGATCCAACAGGCGGTGGAGGCCGGCCTCGACTGGGATGGCGCCATCCGTGCCGCCGCCGGCCGCTGTCGCGGCGCCTTCAGCCTGGTGATCGGCACCCCCGATGGCCTCTTTGCCCTGCGCGACGGCTACGGCATCCGACCGCTGGTGTTCGGATTGATCGGGCAGCGGGAGCTGGCCCAGTGGGTGGTGAGCAGCGAGACGTGCGGACTCGACATCATCGGTGCCCAGTTCATCGACGACGTTCAGCCCGGCGAACTGGTGCTGTTCCGCCAGGGTGATCCCCAACCCCTGCGCCAGCGATGGATTGAGGAACCGTCCAGGTTGTGTGTGTTCGAAATGATCTATTTCGCTCGCCCGGACAGCCGCTTCTTTGGTGAATCGCTCTACAGCTATCGCGTCCGCATTGGCGAGGTGCTGGCCCGCGAGACGCCGGTGGAAGCCGACATCGTGATCGGGGTTCCCGATTCGGGCATTCCGGCTGCGATCGGTTATTCCCAGGTCAGCGGCATCCCCTTCGCCGATGGCTTGATCAAGAACCGCTATGTCGGCCGTACCTTCATCCAGCCCACCCAGGCGATGCGCGAGGCTGGCATCCGGGTGAAGCTCAACCCCCTGCCCGATGTGCTGGAGGGCAAACGGGTGGTGGTGATCGATGATTCGATCGTGCGCGGCACCACCAGCCGCAAGCTGGTCCAGGCCCTGCGCGATGCCGGCGCCACCGAGGTGCACATGCGGATCAGTTCGCCGCCGGTCACCCACCCCTGCTTCTACGGCATCGACACCGACACCCAGGATCATCTGATCGCCGCCCGCCTCACCCTGGCAGAGATTGAACAGCACCTCGCCGTTGATTCCCTCGCCTATCTCAGCAAGCAGGGCATGGTCGACGCCGCCACCAGCGCCTCCGGCAATTTCTGCACCGCCTGCTTCGATGGCCACTATCCGATCGCCATGGATGAGGAGACCAAGCGCAGCAAATTGATGCTCGAACCAGCCGGCCTGGCCCGCGGTTAGGGCCTCAGACCCGCGGCCCACCGGCGGGCAGCTGTGCTCAGGATGGCTGGAGCCAACCGAGGCCAACCGACCAGCGGTGGCTTCAGCCTGGCAGCAGGGTTGGGCTGAGCACCGGCAAGGCTGCCAGCTGGCCCCGCAAGCCGAATCCGTCCACCCGGACCCCTTGCCACCCCGGATGACCTCGACAGCCTGGAGGCAGCGGTGCAGCGGGCCGCCGGCCGCCGGCCTGAATCGGGGCGCCTGCCGGGCCTGGGCCGAGCAGCGCCACAGCCCGGAGGTGTTCAGCGCCGGGCTGGAGGCGTGGCTGCAGGCGGTGCGGACCGTTCCGGGTCCCCCGTGCTGACGATCACCAGCCCGCGGCTGCGGCCGCTGCTGCTGTCGAGGGTGCGCACCGCCCGCCACAGATCCCCCGTGGCCACCCACACCGGCGGGTAGCGGTAGCGGGCCACGTCGAGGATCAGCACCCGATCGCCGTGCCGGGCATAGGCCGCCAGGGGGGAGATGTGACCGCCGCCCTGCTGGCCGAGGGCGCCGCGGTGGTAGTTGACCAGCAGCCGGTCGCTGCCATCGGCCAGGCTGCGTTGCAGCAGCCAGCGGAACTGGGCCAGGGAAAGGCTGTCGCCATGGAAGCGTTGGGCCACCACCCCCTGGCTGGCCAGCAGGCCCTGCAGCTGGGCCAGATCCATCCCCTGGCGCGCCACCTGCTCAGGCCGGACCACCGCCAGGCTGGCCGGTGCGGCGAACAGATTGGTCTGGGTCCAGAAGCGGTAGTTGCCGTAACCGGCGACGGCGGGGGCGGGTTGGCCGAGGCTGTTGAGGCTGACCACGGCGCTGGCCACGCCGCAGTAGGCCAGGTTCGCCTGGGTTTCCAACCACTGGCTCAGGCTGCCGTAGTCGGCCCGCAGGGTCCGGCGATCGACCAGCAGGGCCTGGCCGGCGGCTGAGGCCAGGGGGATCGGGGTTGATGGCAGGGGGGCCGCGGCCGCCGGGGGCTGGTTCGCCGCCGGCGCGATGGCGGCGCCGGAACCTCCCAGGGCGCTACGGCCCATGCGGGGGACTTCAGCGGGAGCTGGAGTGCCTGGTACGGGGACGGTTGCGGCAGCTGATGGTGCCGAACCCCGTGCCGCCGGCGGTTCGGCGATCGCCAGGCCACCGGCCGCCAGGGCCAGCAGCACCGCCAGGGGAGCCGCCCCGGACCGCCATCGCCGACCGTCAGCCATGGAGCGGAACCAGGCCGCTGATCCCCCAGCCCTCGGGCAAGCCAAGATCCTGGCCGGTGCCGGCGGCATCCTCCGCTTGGAGGTCGGCGCTGAGCAGCCGCAGGCTGCGGGCCGTTGCTCCCCCTGTCCCTCCCGCCAACTGAACGCCCACCACGGCGCAGTCGCCGCCGCGCAGATCCACCAACCAGTCGCTGCGCTCCACCAGCCGCAGGCCGATCTGACCGAGGTCGCCCCGCTGGCAGGGCCGGATCTCCTCGACCGCCAGCCGCTTCAGCCGCCCCTGGCGGGTGGCCAGCAGCACGCTGGCATCGGCTGCCACGCAGGCGGCCCCCACCACCTGCTCCCCCGGCAGCAGGCGCAGCAGCATCGGCCCCTGGGCTGCCCTTCCCAGTAGCGGCAGGCTGTGATCCCGTACCGCCAGCCGCAGCAGCCGGCCGGTGCTGCTGGCCACCACCAGCTCGCGACCCTCCTCGCAGGCGACCACCCGCTGCAGCTCCACCCCATCCTTGAGTTTGAGCACGGTGGCGGCCCGTCCCGAGAGCTCCAGGAACTCCTCGATCGGCAACCGTTTGAAGCGTCCGTCGCTGCTGAGCAGTCCGAGGCTGGTGCGGCTGTGCTTGGGCAGGGGCAGCAGTTGCACCACCCGATCTCCCGCCAGGCTGTCGGGCAGGAACTTCTCCAGCGGGCCGCTCTGCTGGCCGGCGAACTCCCAGCGCAGCAGCGCCACCCGGCCGGTGGCGCTGAAGGCCAGCAGGCTGGGTTCGTCGGCCACCGGCAGGATCAGTTGGGCGGGGGCCGGATGATCGCCGATGGGGGCGGCCTCGTCGAGGTGGAGCCTTCCGAGGGTCTGGGGGGTGACGATCCGCACCTGGCCATCGGCCTGGATCAGCAGGCGGCTGTCGCTGGCCAGGGCCCCGAAGGCCTGCTGCCTCTGCTGCTCGGTGCTCGGGCGGACCGCAGCGGCCCGCTGGGCCACCAGGGCATCGCCCCCTTCCACCAGGCGGGTGCGGCGGGGGGTGGCGTAGCGCTTGCGCAGCCCTTTGAGCTCGCTCACCATCGTGTTGAGCAGGGTGGCGCGGTCATCGAGCAGCAGGCGCAGGCGGCTGCGCTCCACCCGCAACTCTTCGGCCTCCTTGCGCAGGCTCTCCTGCTCCAGGCCGGTGAGGCGCCGCAGGGGCATGGCCAGCACGGCATCGGCCTGGCGTTCGCTGAGGTTGAGGCGCACCTGCAGGGCGGCCCGGGCCGTGGCCGCGTCGGCCGCGGCGGTGATCATGGCGATCACCTCCTGCAGCTGGGCCAGTGCCTTGATCAATCCCTCCACCACCTCAAGTCTGTCCTCACAGCGTTTGAGGGCGTGGCGGGTGCGGCGCAGCAGGGTGAGTTCGCGGTACTCCAGGAAGTGCTGCAGCAGTCCCCGCAGGCTCAACTGTTGGGGTTGACCGTTGACCAAGGCGAGCAGGATCGCACCGAAATTGCTCTGCAGGGCGGTGCGGCGCTGCAGTTCGGTGAGCACGGTGGCGGCGTCGGCATCGCGCCGCACTTCAACCACCACCCGCATGCCTTCGCGATCGCTTTCATCGCGGATGTCGGCGATGCCGGTGATGCGACCCTCATTGACCTGTTCGGCCAGCTTCTCGATCCAGCCCGCCTTGCTGAGCTGGTAGGGAAGTTCAGTGATCACCACGGCGCCGCGGCGGTGGCGGCCCTTGCCGGGTTGGACCTCCTCGATGTGGGCGACGCCCCGCATCGGGATGCTGCCCCGGCCGCTGAGGTAGGTGTCGCGCAGGCCGCTGCCGAGCAGCACCTCGCCCCCGGTGGGGAAATCGGGCCCCGGCACCAGTTCCAGCAGCTTGGCGTCGCTGAGGTCCGGTTTGCGGATCAGGGCGATCAGGGCATCCACCACCTCGCCGAGGTTGTGGGGGGGGATGCTGGTGGCCATGCCCACGGCGATGCCGGAGCAGCCGTTGAGCAGCAGGAAGGGCAGCTGGGCGGGCAGAACGGTGGGTTCTTGCTGGGAACCGTCGAAATTGGGCGCAAAATCGACTGTGTCGCTGCCGATCTCATCGAGCATCCCCTCGTTGGCAATCGGGGCCAGCCGGGTTTCGGTGTAGCGCATCGCCGCCGGCGGGTCGTCGTCGACCGAACCGAAGTTGCCGTGGCCATCGAGCAGTGGATGGCGGCTGGCGAAGCTCTGCACCAGCCGCACCAGGGCGTCATAGACCGCCTGATCGCCGTGGGGGTGATATTTGCCCAGCACATCGCCCACCACCCGAGCGCATTTGCGGTAAGGGCGATCGGGCGTGAGCCCGAGCTCATGCATCGCGAACAGGATCCGGCGCTGAACGGGCTTGAGGCCATCGCGCACATCGGGCAGGGCCCTCCCCACGATCACGCTCATCGCGTATTCGAGGTAGGAGCGCTGCATCTCCTGATGCAGGGCGATCGGCTCGATCCGCCCCTGATTCGGATCCTCGGTCGCTCCCCCGGCGCGGTCCTCGGCCATCCAGTGCTCGACTCAGGGGCTCAGGTCGGGGGCCAGCCTACAGATGGCGGCAGGCCTGGTCCGCGGCGCACCGGATCAGGGGCCGTCCTGGTCCCGCTCGCTGCCGGCGTTGGCATTGGCCCGGTCCACGTTCGGTTTGAGTTCCGGCCGGGCCAACAGCAGCCGGGTGGCGGCCTGGAGCCGCTCCCCCCAGAGCTGCTCCTTGCGGTAGCTATCGAGCACGTAATTCGGATCCTCCGCCAGGGCCTGCTGGGCCAGGCGCAAGGCTTCCCGCTGATCGCCAGGGCCGCGGCCGTTCAACACCGCTGCCACCGCCAGGCTGGTTTCGGCCACATCCGGTTTGATCTTCAGCACCTGGCGCCAGCGCTGCAGGGCGTCCTCGCTGCGGCCGGCCTCGAACAGAACCAGGCCTTGATTGTTGATCGCCTCCCAGAAGCCTGGACGCAGCTTCGCGGCCTGCTCGTAGGACCGAAGGGCCAGGTTGGGCTGGCGCAGCAGCAGCTGGGTGTTGCCCAGATCGAAGTGGGCGCCGGCATTGCGGGGGTCGAGCTCCAGACCGCGGCGCAGCAGGGGCAGGGCCTGGGCCGGACGGTTCTTGCGCAGCTCCAGGGAGCCTTCGGCAAACCAGATGCCGGCGTTGCCCGGATCCAGTCGCTTGGCCCGGCTGAGGGCGACCAGGGCGAGGTCGGGCTCGCCGCTGCGCACCCGGGCTTCGGCCAGCAGGATCCATCCGAGGGGTTCGGAGGGCAGCAGTCGCACCGTCAGCTCCGCCAGCCGGGCCGCGTCATCGGCTTGACCGAGCCGCAGCAACCGTGCCGCCGCCTGGGCGATGCCCATGCCAGCCTCGTTCAGCTCCCGCTGCTGGGGCAGAAAGACGTAGGGCACCAGGGCCTGGGCCGGCGCCTGTCCCAGCAGGGCCGCCGCCAAGGGCACGGCCAGGGCAACGCCCAGGGCCCGCCGGCGTCGATCGCCAGCGACCGCCGATTCCCTGCCCTGGTGCTGCTCGGATCGGCCTTTCCCTGACCTGAGCAGTCCAAGCAAATGCCCCAGGCCCACGGATTCACAACGAATGCAGACCAGCCTAGGGAGGACCTCCCCCCCCATCCAGCGCTGCTCTGATATTGCGGCGCCACATGGCTGGTTTGATCCGCCGCAGGGCCGAGGCCCGCAACCGTTCCTCCCAGGTGGCGTCGCTCCAGCCCAGGGCCTCCGCGCCATCGAGATCCAGGAGCCAGGGTCGCGGCTGCAGGTCGGGATCGTCGCTGGTTGGCAGCGGCCGCTGGTTCCATGGGCAGACCTCCTGGCAGATGTCGCACCCCGCCACCCAGCCCTGGAGGGAGCCAGCGATGGCGGCAGGCAGCTCGACATCCCGGTTCTCGATGGTGTGGTAGGCGATGCAGCGGCGTGAATCCACCACGAAGGGCTCCACGATCGCGCCGGTCGGGCAGGCCACCAGGCAGCGGCGGCAGCTGCCGCACAGGGGTTCAGCCGGCCGATCGGCGGGCAGCGGCAGGGTGGTGAGCAGGTGGCCCAGCAGCAGCCAGGAGCCCCGGTTGCGATGGATCAGGTTGCCGTGCTTGCCGATCCAGCCCAGTCCCGCCGCCTCGGCCCAGGCCTTATCCAACAGGGGAGCACTGTCGACGCAGGCACGCCAGGCGGTGCCGGGCACCCTGACCTCGAGCCAGCGGCCCAGATGGCGCAGGCGTTTATCGATCACCCGGTGGTAGTCGCGTCCCCAGCCGTAACGGGCCACCTTCAGGGCTCCTGGCCGCTGTTGGGCGGCCACGTGATAGGGGAGACCCACCGCCAGCAGGCTGCGCACCCCGGGCAGCAGCGCTTCCACCGAACGGCGGCGGGGATCGGCCATCCAGCCCATCGCCCCCTGGTGACCGGCCGCCAGCCAGCGCTCCAGGGCGGCGGTGCGCAGCTGCAGATCCGCCCCGCCCGGTACCGGCGCGATCCCCACCGGATCGAAACCCAGGCGCCCGGCTTCGGCGCGCAGCTGTCGCGTCAGCTCCTCCAGGTTCTCCAGGTCGCTGGAGCGGCGCCGGCCATCCCCGGCGCCGCTCAGGCTGGCTGGTGGTTCAGCCGGTGGATCCACTGGTGGCACGGCTGGTGACTTCAAGCGATGCCGGTAAAGTCCCTGCAGTTATCGACTATCGCGTGCTGGCCTCCTCCTCCTCCCGTTTCAGTCCCCTCATGCGCTGGATCGGAATCACCCTGCTGGTGCTTCTGGTGCTCCAGCTGCTTGCGGTTCTGCTGCTCTGGGACTGGAACACGGAGGCCTTCCGCCAGCTGCTGGTGGAGCGCCTGATCCAGCAGTCGCCGATGGGGCTGATTGGGCTGGTGTTGATGTATCTCTCCGCCCGTCTCGATGACGAGGGCAGCGGCCGCACACCGTTGCTCTGGGCCGTCTGCCTGCTCAGCGGTCTGCTGGCGGTGTTGCTCACCGCTGCCCTGCCGGTGGCCTTCGGTGGCGACCGCATCCTCCAGGAGCAGGCGGATCAGCAGCTCGCCAGCAAGCGGGGTCAGCTGGAGATGGCCCGCCAGCAGAGCAAGGATCCGGCGGTGCTGCAGCAGCTGATCAAGCAGGCCGAGGCCAGTGGCCAGGTTCCCGCCAGTGCCACCGCTGCCCAGAAGACCCAGGCGGCCCGCACCTTCATCGATCGCCAGCTGCAGCAGATGGAGGACCAGTTCAAGCAGACCGAGCAGACCAGCAAGGTGGCCATCAACCAGCGGCGCTTCGGTTCCTCCGGTGGCGCCATCGCCCTGATCGTGGCCTTCACCATCCTCTGCCTGGGCAGCGTTCTCTGAGGCGACCGACCCCTGAGGGCCCCCCGCGGGTGGTTACCGTTGGAGACCAGACCGCGATCACCGTTCCTTGGATTCCACCAGCCCACGACCGGATGAGCCGCTGGCGTCCCGGTTGCAGCAGGACCTCAAGAACGACCTGATCGCTGGTCTGCTGGTGGTCATCCCGCTGGCGACGACGATCTGGCTGGCCACCACGGTCAGCCGGTTCGTGCTGGCCTTCCTGACTTCGATCCCGAAGCAGTTCAATCCCTTCAATACCCTCAATCCGCTGCTTCAGGAGCTGATCAACCTGGGGGTTGGCCTGCTGGTGCCATTGCTCGGCATCCTGTTGATCGGCCTGATGGCCCGCAACATCGTCGGCCGCTGGCTGCTGGAGTTCGGCGAGGGAACGCTGCTGCGCATTCCCCTGGCCGGCTCCGTCTACAAAACCCTCAAGCAGCTGCTCGAAACCTTCCTGCGGGACAACTCCAGCCGCTTCCGTCGTGTGGTTCTGGTGGAGTATCCCCGCGAGGGCCTCTATGCCCTGGGCTTCGTGACCGGCACGATCGGCTCCGCCGTGCAGGCCGGTTTCAGTGAACCGATGCTGAGCGTCTTCATCCCCACCGCCCCCAACCCCACCACCGGTTGGTATGCCGTGGTGCCTGAGACGTCGGTGCGGGATCTGGAACTCAGCGTTGAGGATGCCTTCCGTACGATCATTTCCGCCGGCATCGTCAGCCCCGACGAGCGCGGCACGACCTCCAACCGCAGCTTCTCCAGCTTGATGGCCCAGCTGCGTGCTCCCCAGTTCTCGTGATCCGTTGCTGATGCAGAGCCGCACTCTCTCGCGTGAACTGGCCCTGCTGATCCTGGGCCAGATTCCTGATCGGGCCGCCGCCGCGGCGCCCGCCGCCGATACCCCCCTCGAAACCGTGCTGCTCCAGGCCCTGGCCAGCCTGGCGGAGCATGTGCGCGAATCCCTCGACCATTCCGCCGAGGACCTGCGCCAGGCGGAGCAGCAGCTGCTCGACAGCGAGCTGCAGGAGGCCGGCGGCGACAGCCTGCCCCGGGTTCGCCAGCACCTGCGCGATGGTCTGGGGCGGGCCGAGCAGGCCCTCAACCGCCTCTCGGCCAGCCTGGAGCTGCCCCGCCTGCTGCTTCTGGCCGACCAGGACGGGGTCCGTCGCGATGCCCTGGCCCGAGCCAGCGGCGTCTTGCGGGATCGGCCGTCGATCGATCGCCGCCTCGATGCGGTGATGGAGGGCTGGCGACTGACCCGCCTGCCCCGGATCGACCGCGACATCCTGAGGTTGGCGGTGGTCGATCTGGAGACCTTCGACACGCCGCCGGCGGTGGCCTGCAACGAGGCCGTGGAGCTGGCCAATCGCTACAGCGATGAGCAGGGGCGCCGCATGATCAACGGCGTGCTGCGACGCTTCACCACCGCGCAGGTCTGAGGCGATGGTGTTCGATTGGTTCAAACGCTCCCTGGCCTCCCAGGATCAACCCCAGCCCGGCCCCGACGGCTCCGCCGCTGAGTCGGAGAGCGGCCGTACCGCCGCCGAACCGCCGGCGGGCGACGACACGACGCCATCAGGCCAGGCGGCTCCGCCGCCGGAGACCCCTCCAGAGCCCGTTGCAGCGCTCCAGACGACTGAGGCCCCTGAGGCGGCCCCGCCCGACAGCGCCGCTGCCCCCGCCGCCGCTGGGGTGGATCAGGATGCCCTGGCCTGGGCCCGCCAGGCCTACGCGCGCCTCAAGGCGCAGCAGGAGGCCGCCGCCGCCGCCCAGGAGGCTGGCGGCCAGGCGACAGCGGCACCCCCCGCCCCAGCACCCCCCGCCGAGGGGGCCCAGGCCCCTGGTCAGCAGGTGCCCGCCGCGGCCGACACCCCTGCGGTCGAGGCTGCCATCTCCCCCGCTGTTGCCGCGACCGCCGAGCCGGCACCCCCCGCCCCCGCCGCCGAGCCGGCACCACCGGCCGCGGCCCCTGTGGTTCCCGCCGAGGCGCCGCTCTGGGTTGCCACGGTTGCCCCCAGCCTGTCGCCGCCCGCCGCTGCCGCCCCACCCACCGCAGCGGCGGTCGCTGCCCAACCGCCAGCCGTTGCTCCACCGGTCGAGTCGCCCGCCCCGCCAGCCGCGGCACCGCCGCCCGCCTCCGCCGCCCCTCTGGACGCCGCTGGCGTGGCGGCCCTTTCCGCGCCTGAGCTGACCCCTCCTGCGCCCCCTTCCGAGCCGACGCCTCCACCGCCGGCCGCCCCTGCTCTGACCCCGGAGCCATCCCCTCAGCAGCCGGGCGCTCCAGCGCCTGCCGCCACAACGCCACCACCACCCGAATCCCCCCGGCCCCTCTCCCTGCTCGAGCGGGCCGCGGCCCAGCGGGAGCAGCGCCGCCAGGAGATTCTCGACACCGCTGCCCCGCTCCTCGAAACCCCTGCCGCGGTGCCGGTGAGTGGTCCCGTGAGCGACGCCGCGGCGACCGGTTCGCCCGCCAGTCGCTCCGCCGCTCCGGCCGCCAGTCGCTCCGCCGCTCCGGCCGCCAAATCCGGAGCGGCGGATCAGGCCGAACCGAGTCTCGGTGCCTTCGATGCTGACTTCACCTGGTCGGCCGAGGTGCTGGCGGCCCAGGGCCGCAAGGTGGAGGAGGTGTCGCTGGAGGAGATCGACTGGCTCACCCGCCTGCGCCGCGGCCTGGAGAAGACCCGCCGCGGTTTCGTGGCCCAGCTGCTCGACACCCTCGGCGACGATCCGCTCAGCGCCGACACCCTTGAGGACATCGAATCCAGCCTGCTGCGGGCCGATGTGGGCGTTCAGGCCACCGATCGGGTGCTCGAAGCCCTGCGCCAGCGGCTCAACCAGGAGGTGGTGGATCCGGCCGAGGGGCTGCGTTTCCTCAAGGAGCAGCTGCGCGGCATCCTCGAGGAGCCGATCACCGCCAGCGGCGAGGGCCTGTTGGCACCCCAGCGCGGCAGGTTGAATGTCTGGTTGATGGTGGGGGTCAACGGCGTCGGCAAGACCACCACCCTCGGCAAGCTGGCCAACCTGGCGGTGCGCAGCGGCTACAGCTGCCTGATCGCCGCCGCCGACACCTTCCGCGCCGCCGCCGTGCAGCAGGTGAGCGTCTGGGGGGAGCGCAGCGGTGTGCCGGTGGTCTCCAATCCCTCCTCCAATGCCGATCCGGCGGCCGTGGTCTACGACGCCATCGGCGCCGCCAAGGCCAAGGGCACCGAGCTGGTGCTGGTCGACACCGCCGGCCGCTTGCAGACCAAGCACAACCTGATGGAGGAGCTCAGCAAGGTGCGGCGCATCGTCGACAAACTGGCGCCGGAGGCGGCGGTCGAATCGCTGCTGGTGCTCGATGCCAGCCAGGGCCAGAACGGTCTGCGCCAGGCCATGGCCTTCGCCAGCGCCGCCGGTCTCACCGGTGTGGTGATCACCAAGCTCGATGGCAGCGCCCGCGGTGGTGTGGCCCTGGCGGTGGCCTCGGAGGCGGGTCTGCCGATCCGGTTCGTGGGTGCCGGCGAGACGATCCGCGACCTGCGGCCGTTCAACAGCTTCGAGTTCGTCGAGGCCCTGCTGGGGAGTTGAGCTTCCGGCCTGCTGGGCTTCCCTGACGCATCGGGCAGCCCAGTCAGCCGGCCAGGTTCAGAAGAACACCTTCAAGCCGATCTCCACCCCGTTCTGGTAGGTGGTGAAGCCGCTGGGCCGGGAGGCGCCATTCTCGAAGGCCAGACCCATTGAGCGCCAGGAGAGGTTGAGATCGGTGTTGTTGCCCACCGCATAGCCCAGGCCGAGCTGGGCGTTGCCGGAGAGATCGCGGCTGCCGGCCAGCCCGAAGCCAGCGATGTCGGCGCGGCCGAACAGCCGCAGCCGCTCGCTGAGGAACAGGCTGGCCTGGGTGCCGAGCAGGGGCTGACCCCAGGTGCGCGCCAGCTCCCCCTGGCGCTGCAGCCGCAGCCCGTGGTTCCCCTGGCCGCGCAGCTCGGCATCCACCGCCAGGTTCACATCCACCAGCCGCACCCCGGCGTAGGGGATCACGCTCCAGCTGCCTGGTGCCGCCACAGCGCTCTCCCTGTTCCCCAGCCGATAGCGCAGGGCCAGGTCGTAGAGGCCGAGGTTGGTGGTCACCGAAGCCGCGCCGCTGAGCCGTCCCCGCGGGGTGGTGCGGGCGATGTCGTCGCCGATGCGGTTGTAGCTGAGATCGGCCAGCAGGCCGAGGCGGCCCCGCTCCAGGCTGCCCCGGGCTGAGCCCGTCATCTGGATCAGGGGGATCAGCTGGCCCAGCCACACATCGGTGTCGGCGCTGAAGCCCCGCACCGTGGTGTCGCCGGTGGTGCGGATCGGCAGGAAGCCATAGAGCTCCAGGGTGCCGGCCCAGGGGCTCGCCGCCGCCAACGGCACTGCGGCCGTCGCCGGGGTCTGCGGAGCGGTCGACTCGGCCCGGCCGGCCGGGGCGATCAGCAGAGCCGTCAGGCCCAGGGCAATCCAGGGGGTGGGGCGGGGCATGGACCGGCTCCGGTTCAGCGGTGAGAAGGTGCTCGCAGTATGCGGACCCCATGGCCCGCCTTCCACGGAGCGGAACCCATCCGGACCTGAATCATCCCCAGGTCCCGACAGCCCCAGATTGATCAGCAGCCCCGCCAGCGATGGTTCCGACTGACCATCACCGTCTGGCTCGGGGTGAACACCCTGCCTGACAGGCACGAGAACGTGCAGCTGAACCGCCCTGGCCCGCTCCCCCGGCCTCTCGGGGCCCGATGGCTGTCCTTGTTCGACAGCGGGGCCACCTGTCTGTTCAGCGGTTCCTCTCCTCCGGCCCCGCGGCTGCCGGTGGGCCCGATGGCGCTCGCCCGGGTGATGCCCCCCCCGGCGTCCCCCGCTGCCTCAAGCCGTTGCCCAGCAGGTGCACCAGCCAGCCCGGCCCGCTGAGGCTGAGCACCAGGATCGTCAGGGCGGTGCTCAGCCGGCTCGACACGGTGCGGGCCTGGTCCAGACCCGAATGGAGGAAGGTGATCGTGACCACCGCCGCGAAGATGCCGGTGGTGAGGGCGCTGGCGGAGCGCAGCGTGTCCTTGGGGGGGCGGCGGCCGGGATGGGCGGCATCGAGGCTGAAGCTGCGGCCGCCGATCGCTCCGGCCACCATCAGGCTGGCCAGCAGGGCCAGCCGCAGGCCCAGGCCCTGCTGGGGATCGGTGGCCTGGATCTTCTGTCCCACCACCATCGCCGAGCCCAGCAGCGCGCCGCAGCCGGCTCCCATCACCCCCCACCAGGCCCAGGGAGCCAGGGCCCGGCCGCTGGCCACCGAACCGCCGGCCAGCAGCAGGGCGGTGATGAAGGTGGAGGGCAGGGCCTGCAGGTGGCGGGTCAGCAGATAGGCGGCCACCACCCCCGCCAGGGCGCCCAGCACCTGCTGGAGGTGCATCGGGCGCTGGCGCTGGGGCCCAGGTCGCCGCTCAGGGGCGGCGGATCCGGGATCGGGGGGCATCCATCCTTGCGCCATGGCCTGGATCAGCCGAAGGCCCTCACCTTGAATGGTTCCCTACTGCCGCGCCAGGATCTGACGCATCTGCTCGCGCAGGTCCTCCACCGGCGTGCCGCTCACATCCACCAGGGCGCGGCGGATGCGGCCGCCATAGGCGAAGGGGGGCTTGTAGTCCGGCAGGGCCGGTGAGCCGGGATCGGCGCCCACCGCCACCCCGGCCGCCAGGCCGAGGGTGAGGGGAATGGTCACCGGAAGATCGCCCTCGCCCACGGGCTGGCCATCCACATAGAGCACAACCCTGGCCGGCGTGCCCTTGCCATTGGCAAGATCGGCCGGGCCGGTGGGGGTGAAGGCGGCGCTGACGATGTGGTGACCGGCCGGGATCGGAGCGCTGGAGCGCACCCGGAAGAACTGCTCGGCCACGTAGTTGTAGCCATAGGTGAGCAGGCCGTTCTGCACGTAGAAGGCGAAGCCGCCGTCGTTGCCGCCCATGCTGAACAGCACCCCCTCGGCGCCGCCTTCCGGCACCTCCAGCTCCACCGAGATCGAATGGGGCCGGTTCAGCACCCGGGGAGCGGCGTTGACCGGCACCATCTGGGTGCCGGGGTAATAGATGTAACGCTGGCGGTCGGCGGTGATCTGGGGCCGCTCGACCGCGAAGCGCTGGGTGCCGCGGCTGTCGATCGGCAGCACGTTGTACTTGCCGGCCTCCACATACCACATGCCGATCATGGCGATCAGGCGATCCCGTTCGCTGGCAGCGAGGTTATTGGTTTCGGCGAAATCCTCGTTGAGATTGTAGAGCTCCCAGCCATGGGCATCGAGCTGGATCAGCTGGTCGTAGCTGATCGGATCGCCGAAGCGGCGGCCCGATTCCACGAACGAGGCGCCGGGCCAGGGGCAGACGGCCCGCCAGCCATCGTGATAGAGGGAGCGGTGGCCGAACATCTCGAAGTACTGGGTGAGATGGAGGCTCGGCGCCGCGGCGTTGTCGAAGCAGGAGCGCAGGGAGAAGCCCTCGATCGGACTCTGGGTCACCCCCTTGATCGTGCTTGGCGGTTCGATCCCGAGGGCGTCGAGCACGGTCGGCACCATGTCGATGGCGTGGCAGTACTGGCTGCGGATCTCGCCGCGGGAGGCGATGCCCTTCGGCCAGCTGAGGATGAACGGATCGCTGGTGCCGCCGCGGTAGGTCTCACGTTTCCAGCGGCGGAAGGGGGTGTTGCCGGCGTGGGTCCAGCCCCAGGGGTAGTGGTTGAAGTATTTCGGGCCGCCGATGTCATCGATGGCGGCGAGGTTCTGTTCGAGGTTTTCGGGCACGTTGTTGAAGAACTTGCCCTCGTTCACCGAGCCGGTGGGGCCGCCCTCTGAGCTGGCGCCGTTGTCGGAGATCACCATGAACAGGGTGTTGTCGTATTCGCCGATTTCCTTGAGGAAGGCGATCAGTTCGCCGATGTGATGGTCGGTGTGGGTCAGGAAGCCGGCGAACACTTCCATCATCCGGGCGTAGAGGCGCTTTTCTTCTGCTGAGAGGCTGTTCCAGTCGGGCACATCGGGGTCGTGGCGGGAGAGCACGGTATCCGGAGGAACGATGCCCAATTCCTTCTGGCGGGCGAAGGTTTGCTCGCGGTAGGCATCCCAGCCGCCATCGAACTGGCCTTTGTAGCGATCAGCCCATTCCTTCGGCACGTGGTGGGGCGCATGCATGGCGCCGGTGCAGAAGTACATGAAAAAGGGTTTGTTGGGGGCCACCTGCTTGGCATCGGCGATCATCGCCCTGGCCTTTGCCACCAGATCGGGGGTGAGGTGATAGCCCTCCTCCGGTGTGGCGGGCGGTTCCACCTGACTGTTGTCCTGCACCAGCTCCGGGTAGTACTGATGGGTGTCGCCGCCGAGGAAGCCGTAGAAGCGCTCGAAGCCCCGTCCCAGGGGCCAGCGGTCGTAGGGGCCGGCGGCGGAGGTCTGCTCGGCCGGGGTGAGGTGCCACTTGCCGACGGCGTAGGTGTTGTAGCCGTGCTGCAGCAGGATCTCGGAGAGGAAGCCGTTCTCGAACGGGATGATGCCGTTGGAGCCGGGGAAGCCCATCGATCCCTCGGTGATGCAGGCCAGGCCGTTGGAGTGGTGGTTGCGGCCGTTGAGCATGCAGCTGCGCGACGGCGAGCAGAGCGCCGTGGTGTGCATGTTGTTGAAGCGCAGGCCGTCGGCGGCGAGGGCGTCGAGGTTGGGGGTGGCGATCGGAGATCCGTAGCAGCCGAGCTGGCCGAAGCCGGTGTCGTCGAGCACCAGCATCACCACATTCGGCGCCCCCTCGCGGGCCCGGTTGGGCATCGGCCAGGCCGGGGTGGAGACATCGGCCGTGCGGCCGATCACGCCGGGAAAGGCGGAGCCGCTCTTGTATTCCTGCAGGGCCATGGCTGGGGAGAGGGTCGTGTCTGCAACCTATCCAGGCCGGCCAGGACTGGCCATGGGCTGCAGGTCCTGCGTTTTCGGCCCCTTTTTGCGTCGCCTGCCGGATTGGCTTGGCATCCCTACTGAAAAACCGTAGATTTGCGTTTTCAATGTCACTAAGACTGGGTGGAGAGCCACGCAAGTGCTTCGCAACAGCTGGTTTCTGAACCCCTTTTGAAGATTCCCTTTCTCGGCCTGCCTGGCCGCGAACGTTTTTGTTGTCAACCGGATGAGTATGGTTCTCTTGTTGGCCAATTCATGGCCCTGCGCGTTCAGGGTTTTGACCATCCCCAGCAGCGACATCTGTTTTTTAACCGCGCTGCCCTGATCGCCCTTGATGGCCTCACCATGCTCTCCACCTTGGGATCGGCGATCCTGGGTGATGTCGAGCTCAGTGGCGATGCCAAGCTCGTCATTCCCCATGGGGCCTATCGCCATCACTACAGCGTTGATGGCCATGACTTTCGCTTCAGCGATTCCTGTCTGTTCCTTCCCGAAGCCGTTGGTCGGGTCACTCTGCGCTCGACCGTCTGTGCTGCCACGGTCATCAGTTTTGGATCGGCCACCCTGTTGCCGGTGGCGCGGGCCATGGCGGGCTCACGGTTGGAAGAGAGCAGCTTTGCGGCTGTTCTGGCCCGTCCGGCACTGCTCGATCGCCGCCGCGATTCCCGCCGCGATCGGCTGCATCAGCAGTTGATCGAAGCCCTGGTCTTCGTCGACCGCAGCCTGCGGATCGGGGCTGAACTGAATCCGATGCTGCGGCTCGATGATCTGATCCGCCGCCTGATTGTGCTGCTGCTGGTTCCCGATCTGCTCGATGCGCCCCCGGCGCCGGAGCTGGAGGAGGAACCCTTCGTCCATGCCGAGCTGGTTGATTGGTTGCTGGCCCATCTCGACCAGCCGATCAGCCTCTCTGAGATCGAACAGCGCAGCCGTTACAGCCGCCGCTCCCTGCAATATGCCTTCCGGGAGCGTTTCGGATGTGGCCCGATGCAGTGGCTGCGCCAGCAACGGCTGGCCCGGGCCCACGCCATGCTCGAGTTGCGTCAGGCCAGGAGCATCGCAGCGGTTGCCCAGGCCTGCGGTTATCTCTCCCAGGGGTCCTTCAGCCGCGATTACCGCCTCCGCTACGGGGTGCCCCCCTCCAGAACGTGGCACCGCTACAGCCTCGACCCCAGCTGAACGCCGCCCCGCCAGCGCCGATTCGCTGCGCTGGTTTCCTGATTCAGTCCCGCCGCAGGCGGTTGGGGAAGGGGGGCCGCGGCGGCGGCTCGGCGGCGGTGGCAGCGCCGTGGACGTCGAGCATGGCGCGGCAGCGCTGCAGCAGCTCCTCCCGCAGGGCGCTGGGTGCTTCGATCCGAATCCCCGCCCCGAAGCCGTAGAGCCAGGTGCGCAGATCGTTGTCGGCCGCCAGGGTCCAGCCCGGCAGATCGAGCTCCACCGGATAGGGATGGCTGTCGCCGGCCGGCTGAGGGTCGAGCACATGGGGGGCATCGGGGTGGTGCCACCAGCGGTCGCCGGGCAGGGGTCTGGAGAAGCGCACCTGCTCGCGCGGATAGCGGCCCATCCCCTCCCGCAGGAAGGCGAAGGCCCAGGGGGTGGCGCAGAAGCGCAGGGTCTGCAGCAGGCCGGCCCGGCTGCGGGCGGAGCTGCTGGCCAGGGCCAGCTGGGCGTTGAGATCGTCGCCGAAGTAGATGCCACCGGTGTGGTGCAGCAGGCGCTCCAGCCGCCGCAGGGCGGTATGGTGCCGTTCCGGGCTGCGGCGCAGGCCATCACCGGGGCCGCCGCGAAGGGGATCGCTGCTGGCCTGCAGGCCGAGGCGATCGAGCCGCTCGCAGCGGATCAGGCCGTGCTCCTGGCCGATCGCATCCTCCTCGGCGCAGAGATACCAACCCACATGGTGAAAGATCAGCTGCAGCGGCCACACCCGCCAGTCGCCGCTGCCATCGCCGAGGCTGCCTCCCCCATGGCTGCCCGCCCCGGCGAAGCGCCGCAGCACCACCCGTCGCCGCTGGGCGATGGCCAGCTCGATCGCCTCGGCGCCGCGGGTCGCCGCCAGCGATTCGCGGCGCACCAGGGCGGTGTCGACCACCCCGTGGCGGGCGTAGAGCCGCAGCGGTGGGGAGGTGTCGTCGAGATCGGCCCAGGCCAGGCGCTGCTGCAGCTCCCCCAGCAGCGGCAGGGCGGAGGGATCGGCGAGGCGGCCGGCGGCCTGCTCCAGCAGGGCCTGGATCTCCCGCAGCCGCGGTGCCGAGAGCAGGGCGGTGCCGAGGGCATAGCCGTGGCGCACGTTGTCGCGGGCGGCGCGGAATCCGTAGGGGGTGAGGAGTTTCTCGAGGTCCTTGCGCAGGGTGGCGGTCTCGCCGGGGAGGTAGGCGCCGGGGATGGAGGCGGTGGCGGCGATCAGCTGTTCGTGGAGGGTGAGGGTGCCGCTGGGGTCGCGTTCGAAGGGGTGGTGGAGCAGGTGGCGCAGCAGGGTCATCACCCGCTGGAACACCGGCCCGTCGCCCATTGGCGGGTGGCCGCCGTGGATGCCGCCGCGCCAGCTTGTTGGCGTGGCAGCCTGGTCGGCGTCGGCGAGCGGTGCCAGCTGGATCGGTGCCAGGGTCTCCCCCCCGAAGCAGAAGCCATTGGCCTCCAGCCAGGCCAGGTCGTCGCGGATGGCGTTGGCATCGCCATAGCAGGCGCCATGCAGACGCACCAGAAAGGCGGCGGCCCGCTCCGCCAGATCCCCCTGGGGCAGGGGTGAGACGATCGCCTCCAGCTGTTCGCGGCAGAGGGGATCGCTGCCGTCGAGCTCCGGGTAGGCACTGAGCAGCCGGATCAGGAACAGCAGCCGTTCCAGATCGAGCAGGCGGGAGTAGCCGTGCAGCTGCCAGTGGGTCTCGCGGGCGCGGGCACTGCGGATGCGGCGGTCGAGGGCTGCGAGTTCGGCCGCCAGCAGCGGCTCCAGCTCCTCGTGGTGGGTGGGCACCACGGCGCAGATCGCCGCGAAGCCCTCGGCCCGGCTGGGTCCGCCATGGGGATCGGCCAGGGATGCGGCCATCTCCTGAATCACCGCCGGCGGCACCTGGCGCGGGCGGCTGCGGTTCCAGGCCAGGCAGGTGGGCAGGGGGGTGTGCAGCCACCAGCCGATCCAGGCCACCGGTCGGGGCAGCACCAGGGCCTGGGTGATGGCGAGGCGCCAGGGGCGGCGGGCGTGGGTGGCGTCCACGATCACCGGGATGCCAGCGGCCACCGCCTCGAGGAGTCGCTGCTGCAGGCGCTGCTGGATGTCGATCCAGGGACCCTGCACGGCCGCATCGCCGAACACCTCGGCGCGGAGGGCATCGGTGGAGAGCAGCAGGGCCGGCGGTTCGCCGGGGCCGCTGAGCATGGGGGCCAGGGCCCTGGCGAGGGTGGTCTTGCCGCTGGCGGGGGGACCGATCAGCAGGTGGCAGCGCAGGGGCGCCGGGGTGGAGGGGGGCAAGGCCGGGGCCGCTGGAGGGTTTCAGTCTTTCGCAGCTGAGCCGCCAGCGCCAGGGACCCAGCCGCGCAGGCCTGGGCTCCATAGGGTGAAGGAAGCTGCCGCCGCGTCCGTGTCCGCCGCCGACCGTTCTGGCCCCACCAGCACCCTGCTGCCCCCCCGCTGGCATCGCTGGGGCGAGGCGGGCTTGGGTCTGCTGCGGCGCACGCCGCCGCTGGTGTTCGCGATGGCGGTGCTGGGCCTGGGGCTGACCAGCGCCAGCGCCGTGTTCGTCAAGGGGCTGCGCAAGGCGAACGACACGATCACCGTGACCGGCGCCAGCACCGAGCGGATCCGCAGCGATCACGCCGACTGGACGGTGGAGGTGAGCCAGAGCGGCGCCAGCCAGCAGGCGGCCTACGCCGGCCTGCAGCCGGCCCTGGAGACCACCCTGGCGTTTTTGCGGGCTGCGGGGATCAAGCCGGAGGAGCTGCAGAGCGGTTCGGTGAAGACCGACCGGCAGGAGGTGCGTGATCCGCGCACCGGTGAGTTGCGCAGCACCAGCTGGACGAGCCGCCAGGAGATCCGGATCAGCAGCGCCGAGGTGGACCGGATCGCGGCGATCGCCGGTCGGAGCGGCGAGCTGATCGGCCAGGGGGTGCCGTTGACGATCAATGAACCCGCTTACACCTACTCCAAGCTGGCCGGCAAACGGGTGGACATGCTCGCCAAGGCCACCGCCGATGCCCGCGGCCGGGCCCGGGCGATCGCGGCGGAGGCCGGCGCCAGGATCGGGGCGATCACCAATGCCGATACCGGCATCTTTCAGATCACCGCCCCAAACTCAACCGAGACCTCCGGCAGCGGCAGCTACGACACGCGCACGATCGACAAGGACATCACCGCGGTGATCGGTGTCACGTTTCGGGTGGATTGAGGGCGGGGGCCGGATCCGGGGTTGGGCCCTGGCTGGGGTCGGCGGCCCAGCGGGGGCTGTGCTGGACGATGGCGCTGCAGAACTGGAGCAACTCGGCGGCGGTCATGTCCTGCTTGGCGTCCTTGGTGCGCCAGGCGCAGACCACGAAGCAGGGTTCGGGGGAGTGGGAGGGCTGATCGAGGGTCGGCACCAGGGCGTAGAGCTTCCTGTGCTCCTGTTTCTGTTCGCCGCTGCCGGCTGCTGCCTCACGGCTGTCGTAGGTGCCGATCAACCCCCAGTCGAGCCATTCCCCGGTCCAGTGGTCGCGGCCGGCCGAGGCCAGCACCGCCGCGTGGATCGCCAGGCGGTACTGCTGCACGTTGCTCGTGCCGCCGCGCTTCTGGTCGCGCTTGCTGAGCGTGACCGCCTTGCGCTGCACCCAGCCGGGATAGACGCTCCTGGCGATGGCGGGAAGCCAGTCCGGGGGTGGGGTGTCCATCGGGGCCGGCCTTTGGGTGGCTGCTGATCAGGCCAGCATGGAGCAAGGGGGGCGGCACCATGGACGCCGAGCAGGGGCGAGAGCCAAAAGCCCCTGGTTTCTGCTCCTTATGCTCTCAACAGCATCACGGGCTGGTATCAGGGGTAAGGCGGGCTTTTGGCTTCAGGCAAGACGGCTAAGGCTCCAAATCAGATGCGGGCATGAATCTCGGCAAAGATGGCAGCCTTGGATCCCGCCTTCTGTTTTTGAATGTTAGAAGGTGCCATCCTTTAGGCAAGCGGATAGCATTTCAATAAGTTGGCATATGACTTCTGAAAGCTTGGAATGGGTCAGATGACCAGCAACACCAAGAATGAGAGCCTCATTGGCAGTGAAGAGTTTAACGCCACGGATAAAACTGTCTCGTTTGATGCCTCCGGACAGGAAGTCGGATTCCTTGAGAGATAAGGCATGTAGATCACCATATTGTTTGCTGGTGATCTGACAAAGAAGAAAATAACCTCTGCCCGCTTCAGCGAGGACAAAAGCGGGCCTGCGCTTCGATTGCGACAAATCGGAATAAGGAAATGGAATGATGACTACATCACCTACTGAAGGTGCGCCCATGCTTCCTCTTCTTCTGAATTGAGCCAGTCATCTGAAAGCGAAGGTTCGCTCAATGTGATTCCGTTTAAGGCAGGATCCTTGTCGTTTCGTGGCACTGCGACCAAGACCTTGAGGCCCTTTTGGAGATGCACTGATGTATTGAGCCGTATTCGTCCGTCAGGCTCAACAATAGCATCATAGAGATTTTCCATTTCTTTCTTTAGAGCTCCATTGGATATGACTCCACCTTAGCCACGAAAGCATCGAGTCGCTCTCTTGGCCTGTGAAATGGAGTACGAACGCCTTGCCCCGAACGGGTTGACCCCTCAGCCTCACACGTATCCTTCTAACGCTGCCATCACCAGGCCGCTGGGACTATTTGTGGAACCAGCTGATTGCAGGAGGCGGCTCTGGTGCATGGCTCTGTTGGACTAAGCCGCTGCGCGGCAGATTCAAACCAATCCTAGACCAGAACTGAGCATCAGCCCTGGGCTGACCCCAGCGATGCTCAAGCGGTCTCCACAGAACCCGCGCCATCCCCCAGGGAGCGATTCACAGCGTTTCA
>CAIZQU010000054.1 GCA_903935205.1 uncultured cyanobacterium
GCTCACGATGAAGCCGGGCATGGGAATCCAAGAGGGATTGGTTTGGTGTGAGAACCCCAAGCTCTCACGGCTCCCTGCCCGCCCAATGACCTGAGACTCGTTCTGACGCAACGCCTCTCGGGATTGTGTCCGTCAGTCAGCCCCCAGCGACCTCCATCCCGCCACCGCCAGCGGCCAGATCCATCTGCAACTGGCTGCGGCCGCCGATCAGGAGGCGGAGGCGTTGCAGCGCAATCTCTCCGGCCTGGCCTGGCGCGATCCCTGGCTCTGGCTGGGAGGTGATGAGGGCCGCAGCCTGCTGCGGTTGGAGCGGCTGGAGGGTCAGGCCTATGGGCGGGGCGAATGGCTGAAGTTGAAGCCATTCGGGCTGGCGGAAGGCAAGGAGGAGGGCGAATCCGATATCGAGGGCCTGGCACTCGATGGGTCGCGGCTCTGGCTGGTGGGCTCCCACAGCCGCCGCCGGCTCAAGGCCTCCGGCGGCAGGGAAGCCGGGCTGTCGCTGCCGCAGGAATCGCGGCGCAATGCCCATCTGCTCGGCTGCCTCCATCTCGATGGCAACGGCCGCCCCCTGGCCGGCCAACGGCTCAAACCCTCCCGCCAGGCCAGCCGCGATGCCCTCAGCAAGGTCCTGGCGGCCGAACCGCTGATCGCCCCGTTCGCAGCGATCCCCGGCAAGGACAACGGCCTCGACATCGAAGGGATCGTCGCCCGCGACGATCGGCTGCTGGTGGGGCTGCGGGGGCCGGTGCTGCGGGGGGTGGCGCTGGTGGCGGATCTGCGGATCGGCGGCATCAAGGCGGTGGGTGATGGCCCCATCGCCCGCTGCGGCCCCCCCCTGGACCTGGAGAGCCACCGGATCCGCTACCTCGACCTCGATGGCCTGGCGGTGCGGGACATGGCCGCCCTGCCCGGCTGCGATGACGTGCTGCTGC
Source organism: uncultured cyanobacterium (assembly GCA_903935205.1). GTDB lineage: Bacteria > Cyanobacteriota > Cyanobacteriia > PCC-6307 > Cyanobiaceae > Cyanobium. The sequence continues at coordinate 933 of CAIZQU010000054.1, forward strand.
TGAGCGGGCCCAGCATGAGCCTCGATGGCCCCAGCTATCTCCACCGCTGGCGCGGCGCCCTGGCTCCCCTGCCTGCCCCGAAGCGATCCGGGGCGGGTGAGGCCATCACCCTGGAGCGCCCGGAAGCGCTGCTCTGCGTGCGCGATGGTCGACCCGGCCGCCGCGGCGATGGCAACGACAAACCGGAAGGACTGGAGATCAGCAGCGATGGCGAACGGCTGCTGGCCTGGGTGGCCTACGACGGCCCCACCGCCGCCCGCCGCCAGGGGGAAGGGGTGGTGACGCGGCTGGATGGCTTCCCGCTGCCCTGAGCCGGTGGTCACCCTGGCGCTGCGGGCGCCGGGCGGCAGGTGGGTCTGCGGAATGCCGCCGGTTGTGTCGGGCCCTGGGGCGGGCGAACACAGCAGGGCCGCAGGCCGCCGCCCGACGCACCCATCGCCGCCGCCCCGACGGGCTGGAGCAGGGGCTGCCCAGGCAGGCCGGAGGGGTTAGAAGGGCTGCATCCATCCCCCCCGGCACCGCTATGCCCCCGGAGATCGCCGTGGCCATGCTCGAGCGCCAAGGGCAATGGCTGCTGCAGCTGCGCGACGACATCGCCGGCATCGTCCACCCGGGCACCTGGGGGCTGTTCGGCGGCCACCTCGATCCGGGCGAAACGCCGGAACAGGCGGTGCGACGCGAGCTGGTCGAGGAGATCGGCTGGCAGGCCGGACCCCTGCGGCACTGGTTCTCCCACACCGATCCGCAGCGGGTGCTGCACGTGTTCCGCGGGCCGCTGACGGTGCCACTGGAGGAGCTGCGGCTGATGGAGGGGCAGGGACTCACCCTGGCCAGCCAGGAGGCGATGGAAACCGGCCAGGTCTGGAGCGAAACCCTGCAGCAGTACCGGCCCCTGGCGCCATCGCTGCAGCGGGCTCTCGAACTGCTGGTCAAGGAAGGGGGCCGCTGATGGCCGCCGCCCGCCAGCCACGCGGCGGGCGTGGCGGAGGGGGAGGTGATGGTGCTCCGGGAGGGCCAGCCCATGGCCGCGAAGGATCGCCAGGCGGCTTCCGTGCAGGACAGGGGCAACCCTCGCGGAGGGGCCGCCCCGGCGTCGGTTCAGAAGCGATCCACGGCCGAACTGCAGCGATCAGCAGCCGGTGACATCGGGCCCGATGGTGTTGCCGACGACTGAAGGATCATCACGATGCTGGCAGGACTGGCCTGTCCGCGTCCACACCAGCGCTGCCATGCCCAGCTTCAAAATCGAACTGACCAACGGGATCAGTTTCAACTGTGAGGACAACCAGTACATCCTCGATGCCGCCGAGGAGCAAGGGGTAGACCTCCCTTACTCCTGCCGAGCGGGCGCCTGCAGCACCTGCGCCGGCAAGATCATCAGCGGCAAGGTCAACCAATCGGATCAGAGCTTCCTGGATGATGACCAGATCGAAGAAGGCTTTGCCCTGCTCTGCGTCGCCTACCCGATGTCCGACTGCATGATCCAACCTGAAGTGGAAGAGGAGATGTGAACGCCACAACCTGAACGCATGCCCTCTGTCGCGGCTCCGCCCGGGTCAGAGGCTTCAGGCAGGCCCCGACCGCCGGCGGTCAGGGCCTTTGGCTCGCTGATCAGGATTGCCATGGCTCTTCCCAAGCCCTTCGCTGGGGGCGGGCTCTGCTCGACGCAGCGATGGACCCCGCTCCAGGGCTTGCCACGCCGTGATCGCAGGCTGAGGCCTCACGGCCTGCGCTCCTGGAACCCCGCAGGTCTTCGCGGCCTCGCGGCCCTCTCGGACAGGCAGACATCAGTCAGCCATCAGTCAGCGATCAGACAGCCATCAGACAGCCATCAGACAGCCATCAGGCAGCGATCAGCGCCGCTGCAGATGCCCGGCAGCCTGCCTCCCACCCTGGCCCATTCCCGCTGTTCTTGCCAGTATTCCGGGACCCCACCGCTCCTATTCATGGCGCCCCTGCAACGCTGGAGTGTGACCCTGGTCGCTTCCGGCCACCGCCATCCCCGCTGGCTTGATGAGAACGGCCATTTCAGCTCAGACCCGAATCGGGCCCTGCAGCTGATCACCCCGGAGGTGGCCGTGCAGCGGGTTCAGGCATTCCTGGAGGTGCACGGCTGGGAACCCCAGGTGTTGGAGCGCTTCCGGCTTGTCCCCGCCCCCACCCCGCCGGAGGGTCGTAACCAACCGCGCAGCCGGGCCTGGCGATCCCGTGAAGTTCCGTTCGCCAGCGGCGCCAGGGAAGCGGCCTGAACCGCCGGATCCAGGCCCTGGCCTGGAGAAAGCCCAGCGTCCGGCGGCCGCTGAGGATGGTTCACGGCTTGGGCACGGTTCAGAGGAACGGGTCAGGCCGTCGCGAAGTCCTCCATCCTGCCTGCGTTCAGCGGAGTGGGTCCCTCCGCGAGCTGCCGAACTGACGCCGCCATCATCGCCAACCCTGTAGGAGTTGGCGCCCAGGCCATGCGCCCAGGCCATGCGTCCAGCCCAGGCTGGCCCACGGCAGGGAGAAGCTGTGGTGCAGGCGGGCTTCCAGCTGATCGGCAGAAGCCCCGGTGGCAGGGCCTGGGCCAGGCCCTGCCGCAGCCCCGAGGCTTGGTCTGGCGGCAGGGCTGGCCAAATCGTTGCGATGAGCTGCGCTGCAGGCAGTGGCGCTGAAGGGCGCCTCCGGGCTGGGGCGAGGCTCAGGGGAGAGGGAAAGGGCGATTCTTCGAGGTGCCCTGCAAGAGGGAAACCGAGACCGGCAACAAGGATCGATCCACCCACTGGAATGGGTGGCAAGTTCCGCCGAGGATCTCGGGACAATCCAGGCTCGGGGCTGGGGAAGGCTTTTGTTGCGTCCCAAGCGAAGGGACGTGGCTGAGGCACCGAAGCGGCGCTCGGCGCTTGCTGGTCTGATCAGGTCCCAGCCAAAGCCTGCCACCACAGCCTCTGGGACCCGAAGCCCGCCAAGCAAAAAGCCCCCGCCGAGGCGGAGGCTTGATCGATCACCCATCGGTGATGGTCTGGAGAAGCTGAGATCAGCCGATCGCCGGGGCGGTCAGGGCCACAGGGGTGGCTTCAGCAGCGGCCAGGTCGAGGGGGAAGTTGTGAGCGTTGCGCTCGTGCATCAC
>CAIZQU010000055.1 GCA_903935205.1 uncultured cyanobacterium
CCTCTCTCTCGATCCGGTGGCCGCTCGGTTTCCCAAGCAGTCCACCAACGTAGCACACCTCTCCCCGCTCCTGCCAACCCACCGCTCCCTTCCTTCCCCTCACCTCCGCTTCAAGCTCCGCACCGCAACGGTTCTGCTGAAGCGCTCCACAGCTCAGCGGCATGCCCGAAGCGAACCAGGCAGAAGAAAACTGACTGCCAGGCCGGGATCCATGGTCCGCAGATCGCGATCGCCAACCGCTTCAGGTCCCTTGGCGACCCGGCGCCCCAGGCCCCTATCGCCAGCAAGGTCCTGGCCATGGGGCGCCGGAAAATCCCCGCCAGCAGCCAATTCCGATCCAGGGCTGGGGTGCGCCGATCGCGAAGCAGCGGAACCGGTCGCGCCCATCAAGACCGCCCCACCAGCTCGGATTCATGCCTTGACCCAAGCACCCGGCCCAGCTCGACCCAGGCGGAAGCGGCCCTGGTGAAGGACCTCAGGCTGGATCGCTCTCGATCAGGGCATCGGCCCAGGGCATGAAGCGGGCCAGGGTCTCAGGACGATCGGCAACAAGCACCGGGAAATCGACCGATCCCAGATCGGTGCCTGCGGGGATAGCGGCGGGGTTGTGCTGCAACCAGTGAATCGAGCAGGAGAGTTCCGTGAGCACCAGCCAAGAGGCGGCAAGGTCCCAGATCTTTGGGGTGGCTTCCAGGGCAGCCACGGTCTGACCCATGGCCACGCTGACCAGATTGAGACTGGCAACGCCGAGCAACCGGATCTTGCCCGGAAACCGGCGGTCCGGCAGGTGCTGCAGCACCCGGATCGAACGGCTGCAGAGCGATGCGCACCCCACCGGATGGGCATGGCGGGATGGAGGCTGGAGCGGTTTGCCATTGCGCCAGGCACCACGACCCTTCACCGCCACGATCCGTTGACGAAGGGGGGGCACATCGAGCACTGCCAGGACCGGCACCCCACCCTCGAAGCGAGCCATGGAAATCGCCCAGTAAGGGATGCCCGCGGCAAAGTTCGTGGTGCCATCCAAGGGATCGACGACCCAATAGGCCTCCGTCTCTGGCACGGCCTGACTGCCCTCCTCGCTGAGCACCCCCTCGTTCGGGAACATTTCGGCCAGGCCGCTCACCAGGGTGGCATCGCTCCAGCGATCACAGGCGGTGATCAGTGAGCCGTCGGGCTTGAGGCTCGACGCCATCTGGCCGAAATCAGAACGCTGGCGCTCGCCAACCCGATCGATCAGGGCGATCAGGGCTGGGTTGAGCTCGGCGCTGGCGGCGCTGGCGGGATGGGCAGAGGATTCGGCCATGCGTCAGAGGGACTCCGCCAACAGAACCTGCTGGAGCCGGGCTCCAGCATCCTCGCGGAACTGGCGCACATTGACCCGGTCCAGGACCCACAGGGCCGACGCTGCAATCAGGCACTCGACGGCCAGCACCAGCGCAAAGGAGGGATAGGACTCGGGGATGGCTCCGCCTCCCAACGGGGGAAGCAGGCGACCCAGATCGAGGAGTCCGCCACCTATCACCTTGCCGAGGGCCCGGGACAGGGCCTGAGCCAGACCCCAGACCCCAACAAAAGTGCCGGCCACCTCAGGCAGGGTGAGATCGAGCATCAGGCAAAGGGCGCTGTTGGTGGCCAGGCCTGCAGCCAGGCCAAACAGCAGCAGCACAACCTTCAGCAGCGGCACATTGGCGGTGAGGCCACAGAGCAACAGCAACAACAGCGACGCGGTGATCAGGCGACAGCCCAGCCGGGCGGTCTGAAGCTTGCCCAGCCGGGGAATGACCACGCCGGCAGCCAGCAACAGCCCAAGCAGGGTGCCCACCCCCCAGAAGGCATTGAGCTGGGCCGTGGCGGCGATCGGCATGGCAAAGACCTGGGCGCCATAGCTCTCGAGCACCGGATCCTGCAAAAACAGCCCGAGCGTGAAGAGGATCAGGAAGGCAAAGAAAATCAACACCTGCCGGCTCGAGCGGATCAGGCTCCAGGCGTCGGCGAGGCTGACGCCATCCTCACGCGCACCGGTGGAGGTGGCACGGCGACCAGACCCCGCTGGTTCCATCCCCCAGGTGGCCACCAGCGTCAGCAGAAGAACGGCGACGGCCACCCGAATCATGAAGGCGGTCAGGCCTTGCTGCAACACGGCGGGATCGGTCACGCCATCCAGCGAACGCAGACTGGTGCCGATCATCACGGCACCGATGACGATGCCGACGGTGAGCATGCACCAGATGATCCCGACCGCTCGGGGTCGCTGCTGTTCATCGGTTCGGTCGATCACCAGGGCGAGGTAGGGGGTCGTCGCCAGGGAGATGGCCAGTCCATAGAGAGCGAACAGGCCGCAAAGGGCCGCAATACCCAGGGCCAGGCCCGGCTGCACGCCGGATCGCAACAGTTCGCCGACACGGAAGATCAGGGGTACCGAGAGAACGGCCAGTGCACAGAACAGGGCCGTGCCCAGCAGCACATAGGGAACCCTGTGGCGACTGGCGATCGGATGGGCATCGGAGATCTGGCCGAACAACACCCGCGAAGGGGCCACAAACTGTTCACAGGCCAGGGCCACACCGACGAGCAACCCCGGGAAGGCCAGCTCGCTGAGCATCACCCTGTTGAGCAGCCCCGAGAAGATCACCGCCAGGCAGCCCAGACACCCCTGGAAAAGACCCAGCCGCAGGGTGGCAGGCAGCGTGAGGGTGCCGCCGGTACGGCCTGGCAGAGGGGACGGAGGGGCAACCGGTGACATCAGGAGCTGGGGGGGGCCGTGGTGGAGCGAACGCTCCTGGTCGGGCAGGCGGGCAATAGGGGCAGGGGCTCCACCGGCACATCGGTGGCACCGGACACCTGCGGTTTGGTGGGGGACAGGGGTGAGGGCGGGCAGCTGGCGATCTTGTCGAGGCCGGTGCGACGGCTGAGCTCGATCAGACGCTTGTTGTACTCGGAGATGGCATTGGAATAGCGGACCTCCGCCTGGGTGAGATCGCGCTGGTTGTCGACCACTTCCCGCTGGGTGGTGACGCCGGCCTGGAAGCGGAGCCGTGCCAGTCGCAGGGCCTCACGGGCTGAAATGACCTCGCGGGAGGTGGTGAGGATGTTGCGGTTGTTCTTCTCAAGCTCGTAGAAGCTGGCTTCGACCTCCTGGCGGATGAGATCGCGCTTATCGGCAAAGCGGTAGCGATTTTCGTCAGCCAGTTGCTTGTTGCGGCGGTAGTTGGCCCGCGCTTCGCCACCGTCATAAAGCCTCCAGCGCAGGTTCAGACCGAAGGCGTTGTCAGCACTCCAGGCCGTGTTCGATGGTCTGTCGAACTGAGTTGAAGCCTGGGTGTATCCATAGCTGCGGCCCACACCAAAGCTGTTGAAGATCCTCACCAACGGTTGCACGCTGGCCAGGGATGCATTGGCGGTGCTGTTGGCGATCGAGATGTCGAGCAGGGCCTGGTCGAGCTCCTCCCGAAAGGCAAAGGCCGCCACGATGCTCTCCTGCAGGGAGGGCATCCAGGTGCCGACCACCCGCGCCGGGTCTGCGGCGGTTGGGGTGACCTCCTGGGGAAGATCCAGCAGGGAGGCCAGGGCACGCCTGGCAATCGCCTGCAGGGCCAGGGCATTGGTGAGCAGCTGCTCATCGCGGGCCAGCTGGGTTTCGGCCTCCAGGACCTCCAGCTTCGTGGCCACACCCGCCTGGAAGCGGGCGCGGGCATCACGCAGGCTCACCAGAGAGGAACGCACGCCCTCCTGACCGATCTGGACCTGGTCGTCGGCGGTCTGGAGATCAAAGTAGGCCTGGGCGGCCTGCAGCCTCAGATCGCGGAGGCCAATCAGGTATTGATTCCTGGCCCGCTCAAACTGATCGCGGGCAGCGGCGATCTTCGGAGTCCGTGACGGATCGATCAGGGCCCAGCTGGCCTCGAGAGAGGCGTCCATCGCCCAGATGCTGGTGAGCGTGCCACTGCTGCCGGTGGCGCGGATGATGGACTGCTCAGCACGGGTGTAGCCAGGAAACTGGCTGATGTTGAGATCGATCTGGGGATACCAGAGGGCGATCTGGGCCCGCAGGGCCGACTGGGCCTGGTCGACCTCACTGGCGATCGCCTTGAGCTCGGGATTGTTGACCTCGGCCAGAATCTGGGCCTGGTCATAGGTGAGCGGACGCAGCTGGCGGATCCGCACCTGCCTGGGTTGGTCCGGCAGGGCCAGGGAGGACGGGGCGATCAGGTCCTTCAAGCCCTCGGGCAACCGGGTGGCCGCCGGGGCCAGCACCTCGGGCCGCGCCTTCGGACGGTTGCCCCGCAGGACGGGCGCCAGGGGCAGGGGCCGGTTGATCTGAAGCTCCGGCGACGACTGGGCGGAGGTGGTGGTGGGGGCAGCGACCGGAGCCGAGGCCGCGCCGGCGCTGGGCTTGATGGCCGGCGCAGCCAAACCGCCAGCCATGGGTGAAACGAGGGCTGAGACCACCGTGAGCGGGGCGATCAGGGGGTGGAAACGCCGCAAGATCAGTGCAGGAAACACATGACGGAGCTTAGGCATCCCCGCCATCAACCCCGAGACAGGCGGCCACCAGATCGGCCGCCCCACCGATCAGCCGCACGGGCACCGGCAGGGCGGCACGGATGGTTTCCAGGGGCGTGTCATCCAGGAACACATCAGCCCCCTCCCGCAGCATCACCCGCGGCAGCAGCAGGGCCTCGCCAAGGTCGCGACCGGCCAGGCCCTGCTCCAGATCAGAACCGGTCAACAGCCCGGTGACCACCTGATCCTGCCCCCAGTAGGGACTGGGCAATCCATGTAGCAGCAGGGTGAGGCCCTCCACCCGGTTGAACCGCTCAATCACAGGTTCCAGGGCAGCGGCAACCAGCTGGCCCACCACCCAGCTCAGCCGGCGGGGGCGGTCGATCCGCGGGGGCAGCTGCTCCGTGACCCGATCCAGCTCCTCAAGGAAACCGCGAATGCTGCCGACCCCATTCTCCCGCTGGGGCAGGTCCTCGTAGGCCGCCCGGGGCGGCAGGGGGCGGCCGGCAATCAGATACCACTCATCGGACAGCCAGGCGAAGCGGCTGCCCAGATCGCCCCTGAACCGCTCCTGAAGGGCCTCAACACGATCGATCACCGCCGCGGCCGCCGCCCCATCCACCGGGCGCAGGGCATCGTCGGGCGGGCGGAAGCGGGTCAGGCCAACCGGCACCACGGCGGCGGAGAGCAGGGCCGGCCAGTCGCCCCTGCCGAAACCGGCCAGATCACAGAGAGTGCGCTCCAGGGCATCGCCATCGTTGAGCCCGGGACAGACAACCACCTGGGCATGGATCTGCAGCCTGCGCTCGGCGAACCAGCCCAGCTGCTCGATCAACAGGCCGGCCCGCGGATTGAGCAACAGGCGACTGCGCAGCCCAGGCTCGGTGGCGTGGACTGAGACATAGAGGGGAGAGAGACGCTGATCCTCGATCCGCTGCCAGTCGGCGGCGGTGAGATTGGTGAGGGTGATGTAGGAGCCGTAGAGAAAGCTCAGCCGATAGTCGTCGTCCTTGAGGTAAAGGCTGGCCCGGTGGCCCGGGGGCTGCTGATCGATGAAACAGAAGGGGCAATGGTTGTTGCACTGGCGCAGCCCGTCGAAAAGTGCTTCGCTGAACGCCAGCCCAAGGCCGTCGTCAGCATCCTTTTCGATCTCCAGCACATGCAGCTCACCGGAGGGATCCTCGACCTCCAGCACCAGCTCCTCCTCTCCCTGAAGGATCTGGAGGTCGATCAGATCGCGCGGGGCAACGCCATTGATCCGCAGCAACCGATCCCCCGGTTGGAAGCCAAGCTCCTCACCGATCGATCCGGGCTCCACCGCCGCAACCACGGCGGGATCGGGCCGGCGGCCGGCGGTCGCAGGATCAGCCGATGGGGAATCGGCGGCAACGAGGCCTGCTGAAGGCTCCTTCCACACAAATCGGGATGGCGACGTCCAGGTTCAGTCTGGAGCCGCAGGCCCCGCGCCGCCGCCGCTCAGGGGGAAGCAGCGCCCAGATCGCGGAACCAGATCAGCAGCACCACCCCGAAGATCAGCCGGTAAGCGACGAACATCCAGGTGGTGTTGTTCTGCAGGAAGCGCAACAACCAGGCAATCGCCATCCACGAGACCACCGCCGCAGACAGAACCCCCACCAGCGTCGGCAGCAGGCCACCGTTGTCGCTTTGGTGCAGAGCATCCTTCACCTCCACCAGCCCCGCCAGGGTGATGGCCGGAATGCCCAGCAGGAAGGAGAGTCGGGCCGCAGCCGCACGCTCCCAGCCGTCGAACAGCGAGGCGGTGAGGGTGCTGCCGGAGCGGGAAACCCCCGGCACCAGGGCCAGGGCCTGGGCCAGCCCCACCAGCAAGCCATCGCGGGGCAGCACGCTGTTGAGCTGGCGGCGGCGACTCCCACACAGTTCCGCCAGGGCCAGCAGGCTGGCCATCACGATCGAGACGATCGCGATCGAGGGAATGCCCCGAATCGCCGAACCCTCATAGCCCGGGAACCAGAGCTTGAGGGCCATGCCGGCCAGCACGATCGGCAAGGTGCCCAGGGCGATCGCAACACCGAGCCGGGCTGAGGGGTCGGTCCAGCGTCCCTCCCGCATCGCCGTGGCCGTGGCGCGGATCACCGCCTGCAGGTCGCGGCGGAAGTAGGCGAGCACGGCCACGATGCTGCCCAGCTGGATCACAGCGGTGAAGGCCACCCCCGGATCCCCCCAACCCAGAAGCAGCGGAACCACCTTCAGATGGGCGGTGCTGCTGATCGGCAGAAACTCGGTGAGCCCCTGCACCACCCCCAGCACAAAGGCATGCCAGAGGGAGGTGCCCAAGGATGAGGCGGCAGCTGTCGCCAGCAGCGGCGGGGCCAGCACCGGGCTGAGGGGGAGCATCGAGGCGGTTCACCTGCGGCAAACCCTATGCCGCCGAAGATCGCGGGCCAAGGGTGCCACCCCTTAAGGTTGGCCAACTTTCTTCACAGTGACGTGATCGGGACCTCCGCTCCAGCGCCCTCCCGATCCCGGTCCGGACTCGCCCCAGCCCTCGATGACCAGGCCAGGCTCACCCTGCTGGCCGTGGCGTTGGTGGCCCTGCCGGTGTTCGTCCAGGCCCCTTTGGTGCGTCTCAACCCGTGGCTGGCGGCCCTGTTGACCGCGCCACTCCTGGGCGCAGCCCTTCTGCTCGAGCGGTTCGGCGGCGAGCGCTGGCGCGATGCTGGCGCCGTGCTGGTGGGATTCAGCGGCAGTTGGCTGGCCGGAAGCCTGTTCTGGGGTTGGTTCCGCCTTCACCCGATCTGCCACTTGCCTCTGGAGGCCTGTCTCCTGCCCCTGGCCCTGACCGGTCTGGGTGGCCGCTGGCGGCTTGCGGGAGCGTTTTATCTGGCCTCCCTCGCCGGCACCGCCGCCACCGATGCCGGCATTGCCGCCACCGGATTGATGCCCCTGTGGCCCCAGGTGATCAGCGCCCCTCTGGCCGAGGCGCCCTGGTTGCTGCAGGAAGCTGCCAGCAGGGTGTTTGATCCCCTCAACCTGGTTCTGCTGAGCCTGCTGGCCGGCCTGCTGCTTTCGATCTGCCGCCGGCTCTGGCTCCAGGGTGGCGCCTGCGCCAAGGTCGCGGCCGCCACCCTGGCGGCCACCTTGGCCGTCGATGCCCTGTTCCTCGGATCAGCCCTGTTGGCACCCCGATTCACCGGCCTGATCTGAGCTCTGATCCCAGCTCTCACAGCCGAGCCGGGGCCGCTGATCTGAAGAACTGCGAAAGGCGGTAAACCGGCCGGGGACCGGGTGACGAACGTTCTGTAACGTTGATCCAGACTTCGGTCGACCCTCTGGCCCTGGTCCGGTTCCCCCTTTCCCTTTCGCAACGGAGTGATGTGATGAAGCGGTTGCTTGCCTGGCTCATGAGTGGCGTCGTGCTCGCCGGCCTGCTGGCGACCCTCCTCCTGCCCTCCCCGGCCATGGCCGATCTGCGCAACGAGGCCGACGACAAGATCGCCGAGACCGCCGGCAAGGTTGATCTCAACAATTCTTCCGTGCGCCGCTTCCAGCAGTACCCCGGCATGTACCCCACCTTGGCCGGCAAGATCGTTCTCGGTGGCCCATACCAGAGCGTCGATGACGTGCTGAAGCTCGATCTCACCCCCCGTCAGAAGGAGCTGTTCGAGAAGTACAAGGACAACTTCACCGTCACCCCCCCCGCCATGGCACTCAACGAAGGCTTTGATCGGATCAACGACGGCGTCTACCGCTGAAGCCAGCCATCGTCCCGAACCCCTGATCAACCGCCGCTCCGCGGCGGTTTTTTTTTTGTGTCTCCGCAACGACCCGCCCCCAGCGGTGGTGGTCTCATGGCCGGCCGGCCAGGGCGGAATGAGCGTTCGGTATCGGGCGTCCCATAGGCTCGCCTGCAGCAGACCTCACCCATGGTTCAGGAACTCGCTGCCGAGTGGGATGTGGTGGTGGTAGGCAGCGGTGCCGCCGGCCTGATGACCTGCCTCGAGCTGCCTGCCGGGGTCAGGGTTCTGCTGCTCAGCAAGCAGGACGGCCCGCCCTCGGCCAGCCGCTGGGCCCAGGGCGGCATCGCTGCGGTGACGCGCCAGGAGGACAGCCATGCCAGCCATATCGCCGATACCCTGCGCGCCGGTGCCGGGCTCTGCGATCGCGACGCCGTGGAACGCCTGGTCAGGGAAGCCCCCGCCTGCGTGGAGCGACTCGTCGATCTCGGCATGGCCTTCGACCGCGAAGCCGGCGAGCTGAGCACCACCCTGGAAGCCGCCCACAGCCACCGCCGGGTGCTCCATGCCCAGGACCGCACCGGCGGAGCCCTGGTGGATGCGCTGGAACGGGAGGTGCTGCGACGGCCAGCCCTGCTGCAGCGCAAGGGGGTTCCGGCCCTGCAGCTCTGGGTGGAAGGGGGCCGTTGCCTGGGCCTGCAGGTGCTCGATGGCCCGGTGCTGCGCTGGCTGCGCGCCCGGGCGGTGGTGCTCGCCTGCGGTGGCGGCGGCCATCTTTTCGCCCACACCACCAATCCCGCCCAAGCGAGCGGCGACGGCGTGGCCATGGCCTGGTGCGCCGGCGCAGCGGTGCGGGATCTGGAGTTCGTGCAGTTCCATCCCACCGCCCTGATGCTTCCCGGGGCCCCCCATTTCCTGATCAGCGAGGCGGTGCGAGGGGAGGGGGCACGGCTGCGGGATCGCCAGGGCAGGTCACCGGTGGCCCAGCTGGCGGGCGGCGACCTGGCCCCCCGCGACCAGGTGAGCCGGGCCCTGGCCCGCCGCATGCAGGAGCTGGGGGAGGATCATCTCTGGCTGGATCTGCGGCCGGTGGGTGAACCGCGGCTGGAGAAGCAGTTCCCCACGATCCTGGCCCGTTGCCGCAGCTTTGGTCTGGAACCCACCAGGGAACAGATTCCAGTGGCACCGGCCGCCCACTACTGGATGGGTGGCGTCAGCACCGACCTGGAGGGCGCCACCGGACTGGAGGGCCTTTACGCCGTGGGCGAGGTGGCCTGCACCGGGGTGCATGGGGCCAACCGCCTGGCCAGCAATTCGCTGATGGAGTGTCTGGTGTTTGCCCGCCGGCTGCGGAACATCCGCCTCGGGGACATCCCCGAACCCGGCCCGGCCCAGGAACCGACCACAACCCTGGAGGTGCCCTCACGGGATCCAGCCCTGCTCGAGCGGCAGATCGCCGATCTGCGGCAGCTGTGCTGGCAGTCGGCGGGGGTGGAGCGGCAGGGGGGCCTGCTCAACGATGCCCTCAGCGAGGTGCGGCGGCGGCGCAGCCTGGTGGAGCGCGATCCCCTGCTGGGCAGCGCCATGGGACTGGCCCCCGGCGAACGGCTGGCCCTGCCGGGGCAGGGACGACAGATGCTGTTAGGTCTGCAGAACCTGCGCCAACGCCTGGTGCTGGCCGGACTGCTGATCGAGGCCGCCGGGTTCCGCAGCGAAAGCCGGGGCGGTCACTTCCGCACCGATGCTCCCGCTGCCCAGCCCTTCTGGCGCTGCCACAGCCTGCAGCGCCGCGGCAGGCCGATCAGCACCCAGCCCGTGGTCGATCAGGGGGAGGGAAGGGCCCCCTTGTAGCCACTGCGCTCGGCCAGCACCGACAACGGCTTGACGCCGGACTCGATGGACCCGTTGATCTCCCAGGAGGGGAAGCCCTGGAGCTTCTTGGCGCGGCAGAGCTCCGCCTGATTGTTGCGGCCATCCGGGGCGCACTCGACCACCTTCAGCCGGGAGGCGGCCTCCTTGCCGAACAGCTGCTTCTGCTCAGAGCAGTGGGGGCACCAGTAGGCCGTGTAGAGGACGGCACCGGCGGCGCTGAGATGGTCGGCCAGGGCGATGCTGGCAGGGCTGCTGACCGTGGTCACCGGTGGCGGCAGGCCAGGACCGGTCTCCGCCACGGGCCGATCCATGGCGGTGGCCCAGCCGATGCCAGTGATTGCCACCAGCAACGCGGTCAACACCCCGCGAAACAGCAGCTGCCCCCTGTCCTCCCAGTCGCCGTTGAACAGCGAGAGCACAAACAGACCCAGGCTGAGCAGGGCCGAAAGGATACAAAAAGCGCAGACCGCCTTGATCTTGACCACCATCACCACCATCAGCACCAGGCTGAAGACCGCCATCGCCGCGGTGAGCAGGAACAACAGCCAGCGGCTGCGGGCCAGCAGATCGCGGCGGGCCTCCCCCCGCAACAGCAGCGGCAGCAGGGCCAGCACCAGCGCGCTGAAGTAGCAGAGGAAGCCGAACAGGGAGAGGGGCTGACCGAACAGGGAGCCCCAGGGGCTGTTGAGCACCTTGTCGCAGTCGCCGCCGCCGCCGGGGCAGAGCAATGGGCCAACCAGGCCCCAGCGCTTGAGCGTGATCGCGCCGGTGTCGATCGCCCCGATCGTGGCCAGCACGGCCATCGCCACGGAAACCCAGCGGCGTCCAGGATCGCTGCGGCGGCGCTGGTTGAGGCGTTGGGCCAGATCGGTGGAGGTCACGGCAGGGCAAGCACTGGGCCGATTCTCGCAGCCCCGTTCACGGCTTGCAGCCAGGCGGCCAGGGATCGGCGCAGGGTTCGACGGCCCATGGAATCACCGGGCGGGCGGCGAAGCGGAGGGCGTTTCCATAGGGTGGGGTGGGGCCCAGCCGGAATCGGGAGCATGACCTCAGCCACCAGCCAGTTCAGCGACCACCCCGAGGCCAGCGCCGGCGCGGCAGCGCGCCCCACCGTGGCCTTCGCCCACCTGGGCTGCGAGAAGAACCGGGTCGACACCGAGCACATGCTCGGGCTGCTGGCCCAGGCCGGCTACGGCGTCAGTGCCGATGAGGCCGATGCCCGGGTCGTGGTGGTGAACACCTGCAGCTTCATTCAGGACGCCCGCGAGGAATCGGTCCGCACCCTGGTGCAGCTGGCCGAACAGGGCAAGGAACTGATCATCGCCGGCTGCCTCGCCCAGCACTTCCAGGAGGAGCTGCTCGAAAGCCTGCCGGAGGCCAGGGCGATCGTGGGGACCGGCGATTACCAGCACATCGTCAGCGTGCTGCAGCGGGTGGAGGCCGGCGAGCGGGTCCGCCAGGTGAGCGCCACCCCCACCTTCGTGGCCGATGAACACCTGCCCCGCTATCGCACCACCGGCGAGGCCGTCGCTTACCTCAAGGTGGCCGAAGGCTGCGACTACCGCTGCGCCTTCTGCATCATTCCGCGGCTGCGCGGCGACCAGCGCTCCCGCCCGATCGAATCGATCGTGGCCGAGGCGCGGCAACTGGCGACGCAGGGGGTGCAGGAACTGGTGCTGATCAGTCAGATCACCACCAACTACGGCCTGGATCTCTATGGCGAACCGCGCCTGGCCGAGCTGCTGCGGGCCCTGGGGGAGGTGGACATCCCCTGGATCCGGGTGCATTACGCCTACCCCACCGGCCTAACACCGGAGCTGCTGTGCGCCTTTCGGGAGGTGTCCAATGTGCTGCCCTATCTCGATCTGCCCTTGCAGCACAGCCATCCCGAGGTGCTGCGGGCGATGAACCGGCCCTGGCAGACGGGGGTGACCGCCGGTCTGCTCGAACGGATCCGGGAGCAGCTGCCGGAGGCGGTGCTGCGCACCACCTTCATCGTGGGCTATCCGGGTGAGACCGAAGAGCACTTCCAGCACCTGCTCGATTTCGTGGCGGAGCAGCGCTTCGATCACGTGGGCGTGTTCACCTTCTCGCCGGAAGAAGGCACCGCGGCCGCCGGCCTGGACAACCCGGTGCCGCCCGAGCTGGCCCAGCAGCGCCGCGATCGGCTGATGGCGTTGCAGCAACCGATCGCTGCCGCCCGCAACGCCGCCTGGGTGGGTCGGATCGTGGATGTGCTGATCGAACAGGAAAATCCAAGCACCGGCGCCATGCTCGGGCGTTGCGCCCGCTTCGCGCCGGAGGTGGATGGGGAGGTGCGGGTCAGCCCGGGAGAAGGGGGGTTGTGCGCTGCACCGGGCACGATGGTGCCGGTGCGGATCACCGCGGCCGACACCTATGACCTGATCGGTGAGGTGGTGGGTGCCCGGGCGATGGTCGAAGAAGCTGTGGCAGCACGCAGGGCGGCCCTTTGATGCCAGCCTCACCGCGGCCGGGCGACGGTCGGCCCCTGGGCGATGGGAGTGGAAGTGGGAGTGGCAGCCAGGGTGGTGCGAGGCGCCGAAGCCGCCCGCTGGCCGGAGGCTGGTCTCCGGGGCGACCGACCCAGCGGCGACTGTTTCTGCTCGCCTCCGGCCTGAGCACCTCCGGATCCTTCGCCGGCCTCACCGCCAAAGGCTGGATCCTGCTGCAAGGCAGTGACACACCCCTGGTGCTGGCCTTGCACTTCGCCACCCTCTCCCTGCCCAGCCTGCTGTTGAGCGGTCCGGCCGGGGTAGCCACCGACCGGCTTGGCAGCGCGTTCGTGCTGGTCCGGGCCCAGTGGGGGCTGTTTGCCGCCGCTGTGATGGGCGCCCTGGCGATTCCCCTGCTGCAGGGCCAGGCCCAGACGCTGATGCTGCTGCTCAGCACCCTGATGGTCGGGGTGGCGAGCACCTACGAGCAGACGGCCCGCAACAAGTACACCGCCCTGCTGGTGGAGGAGCCCCAGCAGCTGGGGCCCTACATCGCCAGTTTCTCGGTGGTGTTCAACGTGGGCAAGCTGGTCGGTCCACCTTTGGGTGGCTGGCTGGTGGCCCTGACGGGGCCGACCACCGCCCTGACCCTGGATGCCCTCAGTTACCTCCTCCCCATCGCCACCGTGCGCTGGCTGCTGCGGCCGGACCACAGCCGCGAGCAGCGCAGCGGCAGCGGGCACGGGGCCAGCCTGGCGGTCGCCTGGCGGGATTGCGGGCCGGTGCTGCGGCATGTGCTGCGGTTCACAGCCCTGGCCACCCTGGCCGGTTTCTTCCACCCGGGGCTCGCGCCCCTGATCGCCAGGGAGGTTCTGGGACCTTCCCCCCAGGCTCTGGGCATCTTCACCAGCGTGCTGGCCGCCGGAAGCATCAGCGGCGGCCTGGTGCTGCAGCGCCGCAGCGGTTGGCTTTCCCAGCGCCCTGGCTGGCTGCTGGGCAGCTGTGCGCTGCTCACGGCCCTGGCCCAGCTGGGCATGGCCGCCAGCAGCGGCGAGAGGTCCGTTCAGCTGCTGATGACCTTTCTGATCGGAGCAGGCACGGCCTGCCTGCTGGCGGGCACCAACCTGATCGCCCAGGTGGGGGCACCCATGGCTCTGCGAGGACGGATGGCGGGTCTGGGTCAGATCGCCTTCCTCGGGGGAGGCGGACTGAGCGGCCTGATGGCGGCGCTGCTGAGCGGGGCGATCGGCCTGGGCAGCACCTTTGCCCTGATGGGCAGCGCCGGTCTGCTGATCGGTGCCAGGGAGCTGGTCCGCCGACGGGGCCTGCGGCTGGAGGCGATCAGATGAGGCGGATGCCCCGCAGGATCACGTTGAGCAGAAACGCCACGGTGAGACCACCGCCCACCAGACCGAGGTAGATCGCTGCGCCCATGGGATTGCCGGTTGACTGGGGCCATTACAGCAGAACAGGGTCGCCCCCGGCGGCAGCGGACGACCCGACAGCCCCGGACAGGCCCCAGAGGCCAGCAGCAGCACCCCATTCGGCCGGTCATATCCGCACGCTGTGGCACAGCCATCACGGCTGCACCCCTGCAGCAGCATGGGCCCTGGAAGTCACCTAGGGTTGCAGCCACTTCGGGGCAGGCGCACCCCATGCGTACCCTCTTCATCTACCCGCGGTTTCCGAAGACCTTCTGGAGCTACGAGAAAATCCTCGAGCTGGTCAACCGCAAGGTGCTGCTGCCCCCCCTGGGGCTGGTGACGGTGGCAGCGTTGCTACCTCAGCGTTGGGAGATGAAGCTGGTCGACCGCAATGTGCGCGAGGTGAGCAGGGAGGAATGGGAGTGGGCCGAGCTGGTGGTCATCTCCGGGATGATCGTGCAGAAAGCGGACATGGCCGAACAGATCGCCCAGGCCAAACAACGGGGCCTACCGGTGGCGGTGGGGGGGCCCTTCGCCAGCTCGACGCCGGATGCTCCCGAGATAGCCCTGGCGGATTTCAAGGTGCTGGACGAGGGGGAGATCACCCTGCCCATGTTCATTGAGGCGATCGAACGGGGCGAGCGTTCGGGTCGGTTCAGTGCCAATGGCGAGAAACCTGATGTCACGGCCACGCCGGTGCCCCGCTTCGATCTGCTGGAACTGGATGCCTACGACTCGATGAGCGTACAGTTCTCGCGGGGCTGTCCGTTTCAGTGTGAATTCTGCGACATCATTGTGTTGTATGGGCGTAAACCTCGCACCAAGACCCCCGAGCAACTGATCGCCGAACTCCAGCGCCTCTACGACCTCGGTTGGCGCCGTGCCATCTTCCTGGTTGATGACAACTTCATCGGCAACAAGCGCAATGCCAAGTTGCTGCTGCCTGCCATCAAGCAATGGCAGATCGAACACGGTTATCCGTTCACCTTCACCACCGAAGCTTCCGTTGATCTGGCCGCCGACGAGGAGTTGATGCGGATGATGGGTGAGGCCCGTTTCGAAGCCGTGTTTCTTGGCATCGAGACCCCCGATGAGGCGAGCCTTTCGGTGGCCGGCAAACACCAGAACACCCGCAGCTCCCTGGAGGAGTCTGTCGATCGCATCACCTCCTACGGCATGCGGGTGATGGCAGGTTTCATCATCGGTTTCGATGGCGAAGCCAATGGTGCCGGCGATCGGATCGTGCGTTTCGTCAGCCGCACCGGGATCCCCGCCGCGATGATGGGCATGTTGCAGGCCTTGCCGAACACCGGTCTCTGGCACCGCCTGGAGAAGGAGGGTCGTCTGATTCAGGAGAAGACCGACGCCAAAGGGGTGAACCAGACCAACCTGCTCAACTTCGTACCGACCCGGCCGATCCGCGACATCGCCAACGAATACGTGGATGCCTTCTGCCGTCTCTATGAGCCGAACGCCTACATCGACCGCGTGCGCCACTACTACCTCAAGATGGGCACCCCCCGCTGGAAGGCCTTCTACCGGCCCGAGAACTCCGACAAGGCCCTCCTGCCGCCGCTCAGCGACATCAGAGCCCTGGCGATCGTGATCTGGCGTCAGGGGCTGCAGCGTGACACCCGCTGGCGGTTCTGGCGCTCGCTGCTCACCATCGCCCGGCGCAATCCCGCCAACCTGGAGCAATTCCTGGTGACCCTGGCGCACAACGAACATTTTCTCGAGTATCGCGGCATCGTCACCCGCGAAATTCAGGAGCAACTCGACGCCCTCCCCCCCGATCCTCCGACCGCCTCCCGCCAGAGCAACCGCGAGCTGCAGCCGGTCTGAGCGATCGGCATCTTTGCCGTTGGGTTGCGATCAGTCCTGGCAATAGGGAAGGCCTTCGATCAGGCAGCGCTCCGCCTTCTGGAGCTCGCGGCCCAGGTAGAGCGCATGGTCAAGACGACTGATCGGATGGGGGCCCTCCCCTTCGGTGAGCTGAATCCCCAGCTCCTTGGCGGTCCGCCCTCGGAACACCAGCACCGGAGAGCGAGGGCCAGCGTTGCGGCAGGCCAGAACCTCACCGGACTCGGGGTCGGTGGCCAGGCCGCGCTCATCGATGGTGTTGCTGTAGAGCTCAGCGACCAGCAGCTGGGCCTCGGCATCCACCTTGATCAGCACATAGCCGGAGGGATCAAGGGCGATGAAGCGCCGCGAGAGTTCATCGTCAAGGCGGCTGGTGATGGCGTTCAGGGGTGCATCCATGGCCACGATGCTACCGATCCAGTCCCAGCGGACAGTTCAAGGCAGCGTCTCCTGCGAGGGGGGCATCAGGGGAGGCACGCCGCCACGGAAGGGAAGCTCGGCGTTGACCGCCGCGATCTCCTCAAGGGCGGCCCGGTTGGCATCCGGCAACCAGCGGCGAAGAATCTGGGCGAAACGGCGATCGCTCCACAGGTGAAGACTGACGCGGGGTTCGGCAAGAAAACCACGCCGCCGCTTGTGGCTGCCGCCTGCCCCGGGATCGAAGCGGCGCAGCCCGCGCTCGATCGCCCAGGCGATCGGCGCGTAGTAACAGACCTCGAAATGCAGGTTGTCCACCTCCAGATCACTGCCCCAGTAGCGGCCCCATAGATGGTGTCCGTCCTGGACGCACATCGCCATCGCCACCGGGTCATCGGGATCGCCCCGATGGGCACTGAACAGCACGAGATCGGGCGTCAAACCCTGCCCGTCGCGGAAGAAGGCCTCGCTGAGATATTTGCTGCCCCACGGGCCCCAGCGGGCGCAGTGCTGGGCATAGAAGTGGTGCATACGCGCCAGCAGTTCCGGGGAGATCGCCTCAGCGACCACAGCAGTGACGCTGAGACCGGCGGCGGCAACAGCGGCGCGCTCACGGCGGATATTGCGGCGCTGATTTGCATTGAAACTGGCGAGATAGGCCTCAAAATCAGCAAAGCCCGCATTGCTCCAGCAGGTCTGCTGGTTGATCCAGGCCGCGCACCCCGCCGCTTCGGCCAAGGGGCGCCAGGCGGGATCCACGTAGAGAAAATTACAGCTGAGCACACCGCTGCGTTGGCAGAACTCCCTGATCTGATCTAGCATCAGCGCTGTCAGCAGCGTCCCGTCTTCGCCGGGGGCGATCAGGAAGCGGTAGCCCTCCACGGGGCTGAGCGGGCTCATCCCCACCAGTTTGGGGTAATAGCGCAACCCGAGCTGGCCGGCGAGCTGGGCAAAGGACTGGTCAAAGACGAATTCGCCATAGCTGTGGCCCTTCAGATACAGGGGGGCCGCAGCGACCAGATCCCGGCCGCGCCAGAGGGTGAGATGGCAGGCCTGCCAGCCCTGGCTCGGAACGATGCTGCCACTGGCTTCCAGGCGATGCAGCCAGGACCAGCGGAAGAAGGGGGCGGCCCCGCAGCCGGCCAGCAGACCATCCCACTGGGCCTCGGGCAACTCGGCCATCGCACGCAGCCAGCGAGCCTCCAGCTCCGCCATCGCCTCAACCTCGGGGCACAGGGGCCAAGCTATCGGCAATTCAGGGGCGACCCGTGATCGTGCCGGCGCTGCTTGAGGGCCTGACCGTCCTCGGCGGGCGAACGCTGACGGGGGCCGGCCCTCTGGCCTGTGGAGATGGCCAAGGCCTTGTGGGTGGCGCAGCGCGGGGCGTGTTCGGCTGCGGTGCCGTGGGTGCCTTGGGTGCCGTGGTGTGGCAGGAGGGCGACAGCGGGGCCTTGATGAGGACAACGAACCGGTCTGTGGCCTCCGGCCGACCGCGTCGACATGAACCGGCGGCTGGAGGCCTGATGCGACACCGCGGGGCAGCCGATCGTGCTGAGCCGATCGATCGTGGGCCTACAGGTCCAACGATGAGACCTGGCTGGAGCAGCATAGAAAATGCCGGGGCCGATGTTCCCTGGTTTCTCGATGGGGCACCTCGAAAAAATAAGATTCCAGGGTCACCCAACAATGGAGACTCATGACCTCGACAGGGCCGACTTGATCCCGAATCCACGGAAAAGGCAATTTTCCGAGGTGCCCTATGGTGCCGATCGAGCACAAGAACGGGATGTGGCTGCGGCGGGTTGGTGGGCCATCGGCGCCTGGTTTCAGGCGGCAGGGTGCCCGTCAACGGCGGCTGAATTCCGCGATGCCCCAGGGGCGAGACAACCTTGAGATGCCGGCCATTTCCCTCGCCTTGCCACAACCAAGCTTGTGACAATCGAGCTTGTGACAGCCAAACTTGTGACAGCCAAGCCTGCCACCACTGAGCTCGTTACCACTGAGCTCGTTACTCCTGAGCCGGTACGGGCTGGCATCTCCTGGCAAGTTTCGAACACATCAGCTCTGACAGCAAGGCTTCCATCCTTTCCCTTTCTCGCGCTCTCGCTTGCTCAGGCACCACGCCATCGCCATCCGCAGCACTGTGCCGAAGTCTTGGCTGTTGGCACGTTGGCGCAGTGGCGCGTTGGCGGGTCTGTCGCCCATGGCCGTCAGCCCGCTGCGCGCCATCACCACACCGAGCCAGCGCCACGGCGCCACTCCCTAGGCTCGCTGCCGTTACACCTCGGTCCGTCGATCCCGTCGATGGCGGTCCAACGCCCCTCCGCCCAACCCATCCTCGGCCCATGACGTGGCGTCTCACTCCCCCCTGGCCCCTGGCCATCGGCGGCCCGGCCCCTGCGGCACACCGGTCGCTGGGCCGTTGAAGCGGAAAAGCCGATGCGCCGGCCGCCGGCCCCATCTCTCCTGGCAGACGGCGGCCGCCCTCACGGTGGCGCTGATGGCTGAGACCAGCCCAGCCCGGGCAGGCCTGCTGGCCCCGGTGCTGCACTGGATGCGCCCGCAACTGGAATCGCGGCTGGTGACCCTCTGTCTGGAGAACACCGCCGGCTCCGATACCAACCTGCGCCGCCAACTCCAGGATCCCTGCCAGAAACTGGCCGGCCCCACCAGCCGCTGCCTGATCGAGGAAACCGAGCGCGGCGGCCTCACCTTTGACGTGATGCGGGAGATGGTCGGCGGCCGCTTCGGTGATGCCAGCGAAGTGGTGGTCAAGCGCTGCCTGGCGCGAATGTTCGGCCTGCCCCCCGACACCCTGCAACACGTTCCCCTGCGGGAACTCGGCCGCCGCCTCGGCCCCCGTCAGATGGGGGGCCGGCCCCCAGCCCCCTGAGGGCCACGGCGGTAGCGCAGCAGCAGTTCGCCATCGCCCAGGCCACGGCTCTCGATCAGGTGCCAAGGGCCGCCGGGCGGCACCGTGCAACCGCTGGGCAGCCAAGTGTGGTTGCCGCCGAGCACCATCGGGCAGACGGTGAGCTGAAGTTCCTCGACCAGATCCTCGGCCAGCAGTGAAGCGGCCAATTGCGCCCCGCCGAGCAGCAGCAAGCGTCCCAACCCCAGGCGGGCCAACTCGCTCAGCAGGGCCCTCCAGTCGTCGAAGGCCAGCTGACGGGCAAACCCGGGGGGAGTGGCCGGTGCGTCCCGATCGCCGCCGCCCTCACCGCCGGGGCCCAGCAGCCAGCGCTGCAGGGGCTGGCGGAAGAAAGGAAGCTCCGCCGGCAGCTGGCCTGAACGGCTGACGGCCAGGGCCAGGGGTTGGGGGTCCAGGCCGCGCAGCCGCCGGCTCTCGAGCAGATCCGGAGCATGGATCAGGCAGGTGCTGCCGTGCAGCCGCAGGGTCTGCGCACCGACCAGGGCACCATCGGCCCAGGCCAGAGCCTCCTCCAGGGCGCGGCGGTCGCCAGGGCCTCCCAGCTGGGCGGCGCCACCGGCGGGAGGGGCAAGGCGGCCATCGAGGCTGACCGCCAACACCAGCCGGAGCCAGGGCAGGCTCCCTGCCTGGACGGGCGAATGGCCGGGGCCGCGAGCGGCCTCGGCGCGGATCCGGGGGTCAGGAATCGCCAGGGGCCTCAGCCCACCGCTGCCAGGGCCTCCAAGGCCGCCGGTGCCATCTCCAGCTGGGGAGCTTCGGCGAAGACCTCGGCGGCATTGTTGGGGCTCTCCTGCAGGCGCACCTTGTGGAGGCGGGCGCCGCTGGCGGCGATCGGTGCGCTGAGCAGGTCAGCGATGTGGAGGGCGATGTTTTCTGCCGTCGGCACGCAGGTGGCGAAATGGGGCACGTCCTTATTGAGGAAGGTGTGATCGAAACGCTCCACCACCAGCTCATCCACCAGCCGCTGCAATGCCGCCAGATCGCAGACCATGCCGGTGCGGCCATCGATCGTGCCCCGCACCGTCACATCGAGCAGGTAGTTGTGGCCATGGCCGTGGGGGCGGGCGCACTTGCCATAAATGGCCTCGTTTTCCGTCTGGCTCAGCTCCTCACGGGCGAGGCGATGGGCAGCGGCGAAATGGGTGCGGATCGAGAGAAAAGCTTCCATGGGATCGATGGTGGGACCGGCGAGCACATCGGCCCAGAGGTCGGGATGTTCGTAGAGGCGCAGACCCACCACCGGCAGATGGGGGGCTAGGCGGCGGCGGATGGCCAGGGCCAGGGCTTCGGTGGTGGGCAGACAGCCCTCGGGCCTGGAGAGATCGAATTCCGGCCAGACCTGATTGAGGAAGCGGAAATCGAGCGGTTCGGTGACCTCGCGGCGGATGGCGTGCTTCACCTCCGAGAGGTTGAGCACCATGCCGTCCGCATCGAGGGGGCCGGCCATCGCCACGATCAACTCGTAGTTATGGCCGTGGCCGGGTTCGAGGCTGCAGGGACCGAAGCGCTCCTGGTTGGCGGCGGCATCCAGCTCCGGCAGGCGGTAAAGATGGCTGGCGCTGAACCGAGCCCGGCGGGTGATCACGCAGCCCCGGCCGCGGCCGTGGGCAGCCCTGGCCGGAGCCGGTGGGGCCGGGTGGCCGGCAGCGGGAACCGTCAGCGGCGCAGGGGGCATGAGGGTTGCCGGCAGAGCGGGCCCTGAGACTGGCATCGCGGTGGACCCGAGGGATTGCATCCTAGAAACGGGCCACGGCCCCCGGGACGCGATTCAGCCTGGGGATTCCGCCACCCTTCAGGCGCATCCCAGCCGCCCCACCAGCCCGACCCAGCGCTCCTGGGTTCCCCTCCCCAGCCGCGACCACCGCTGCCGGCCGATCCCCGGCCGCCCCCGACAGCTCCCCCGGCCGCGGCCGCCCGAGCGCTCCCTGGCCCTACCCCTGGCCGGAGCCCATCCCCCACCCGATCCCCTTGAGGTTCACACCGAATGGATCCGCAGCAGCCGCCAATCGCCAGCAGCACCGATGTCCAGGAGCGGAAGCGGGGCGATCAGGGGGACGAAACGCGCCAGCTGGCCCGGCGGCTGCGGGGGCTGAACATCTATCTGGTGGGGATGATGGGGGCCGGGAAAAGCGCCGTCGGCAGGCCCCTGGCCGCCGCCCTGGGCTACGGCTTTCTCGATGCCGACACGGCCCTGGAGCAGGTGGCCGGACAGAGCATTCCCAGCCTGTTCGCCGAGGCGGGGGAAGAGGGTTTCCGCGAGCTGGAAACGGCTGTGCTCGAGCAGATCGCCGGCTTCCATTCCCAGGTGGTGGCCACCGGCGGCGGCGTGGTGGGCCGGCCGGTCAACTGGGGCCATCTGCAGCAGGGGGTGGTGGTCTGGCTGGATGCGCCGGCCGAACGGCTGCTCGAACGCCTGCGTCAGGATCCAACGCCCCGGCCCCTGCTCCAGACGCCCGACCCCGCCGCCCGCCTGGCCGAGCTGCTGGCGCATCGCCAACCCCTTTACGCCCAGGCCGACCTGCGGATCCACCAGGAGGGCGATTCCCCGGAGCAGGTGGCCCGGCAGGTGCTGGCCGCCCTGCCCTCGATCCTGCGCGATCCACAGGCCGCCGTAACGCCGCCGGCGGTCCAGCTGGTGGATGGCGAGGGTCAGCCGGTCGACTCGCTCAACCGCGGCGGCCGGCCTGGCCCTGCATCAGACCAGGAATCAGACCAGCCCTGAGGCCGCTAACGCTCCCCTCTCCCCTTGTCCCCTCCCTCCCCCTGGGTCAGAGCCAGGGGGACTGCGCCGGGGCTCATCCTCAGCCCGCCGCCCCGGGCGGTTCGAGGCGCACGGCGAACCAGCTGATCCGGCAACCGGGCTCCAGCTCCAGTTCACAGGCGGTTTCCAGCAGCCGCAACGCCCACTCCCCCGGTGCCCCCAGACCCCGCAGATCCGCCGGTGGCTCCGCCAGCCCAGCCAGCTGGCGCTCCAGCCAGGCCAGCGTTTCCTCGCGGCTGAGGATCCGCTCAGCGGCCCCAGGTTCAAGCACCACGTAGTGGTCGAGCTCGCGCAGCAGCGGATCGGACATGGCGCTCTCCAGCGGCCTCCATCCTGGCCGCGCTGGAGCTGTCGCCGGGGGTCAGGGGCGATGAACCTCGGCCAGGATGCGGTCCCGCCAGCGGAACAGGGGGTCGAACAGGGGGTTGTCCGCCACGCCCTCCACCCCGCAACCGGCCAGGGGCGCACCGGCAGAGGCCGGGAAGAGCAGCAGGGAAAGCTGGGCCACCACCGCCAGATCGGCCAGGGAGAGGTGATCGCCGACCAGATAGGGATGCTCTGCCACCAGCCGGGTCAGCTGGTCCAGGTTGCGGCGCAGCTGGCGGGCTTCGCTGGGGGAGATCAGATCGCCCACGGCCTCGCTCAGCGGCGCCATCCAGCCGCCGGGCACGGCGCTGACCAGGCGGCGGAGGGGATCGGGTGTGGCCTCCGGCAACAGGGCCGTGCGCAGCACCGGATCGGCGGCGGCAGCCTGGAGCAGGGCCTGGCGGGCCCCCGCGGCCAGGGCGGTGTCGGCCCAGTCCTCCAGCAGCAGCACCCGGGCCCGAGTCTGGGGGTCTGAGAGCAGCAGGGGCGGGGTGGGATGGCGCTCTTCCAGGTGGAGGGCGATGGCGGTGGAATCGCTGATCACCTCGCCGCCATCCACCAGCACCGGCACCTGGCGCTGACCGGAGAGTCGGAACAGGGCCACCTGGCCCACCCCGGGGGTGACCTCCACAAATGTGGCCTGGAGCCCCTTGATCGCCAGCACAAGGCGGACCTTCTCACAGAAGGCTGAGTGGCGGAACTGGTACAGATCCATCGGGTCCGGCGTGGGGAAGGGCTGGCGGGCGACGGCAAAGCGCCTCCCCGGGCGGCAGAGTAGCCAGCGCTCCATGGATCGGGTCGCTGGGCTGATGAGGGACTTCCTGGTGAACGTGACGCGCTATCCGCGCTATCTGGTGGCCTTCAGCCTCGGGGTGCTGAACTCGGTGTTCGAGCCCCTCGCCCGGCGCCGCAGCAATCCCGTCACCGCCGTGGCCCTGGTGGGCGCCCTGGTCAGCGGCCTGCTCACCATCGCCCTGGTGCTGCGTGCCATGGTGAGTGGGACGGCAATGGCCTAGGCATGGCGCAGGGACGGCGGGTGGAGCGGCTGGCGGCCCTGATCCGACGAGAGATCAGCGAACTGCTGCGCCATGGCATCAAGGATCAGCGGGTCCAGCAGGGCCTGCTGAGCATCACCGAGGTGGAGGTGGCCGGCGATCTGCAGCACTGCCGCATCTACGTCAGCGTGCTTGGCAGTGACGAGGAACGCCGTGAGGCCATGGCCGGGCTGCGTTCCGCTGCGCCGTTCGTCAAGGGTGAGCTGGCCCGCCGTCTGCAGTTGCGTCGCACCCCGGAGGTGGTCTTCCAGTTCGATCGGGCCCTGGAGCGGGGCACGTCGGTGCTGGGACTGCTGCAACGCCTCGAGCAGGAACGCAGCAACAGCAGCGCTGACGCCGACGCCGACGCCGACGCGAACGTGGCCGCGGACGACGGGGCGGACAAGGAGGCGGGCTGAACTCCAGTCCCTGCGCTTCGATGGAAGCCGACGCCACCGGCAGCCCCATGCCCGCCGCCGATCCCAACGCCAGCACCGCCGGCACAGAAACGCTGCGGCGCCTGGTGGCCAGCCTGCTCGTGGTGCGCTGCAGCGGCCATCTCAGCGATGGCCAGCGCCGCTACCCCCGCTGGGAGCTCGTCAACGCCGACCTGCAGCGGCTGCTGGCGGCGGGGGTGGGCGGTGTGATCCTGCTGGGGGGCAGCGCCGCCGAGCTGCGGCTGCGGACCCGACAGCTGCGGGCCTGGGCCGGCTCCGACCTGCTCCTCTGCGCCGACGTGGAGGAGGGGGTGGGCCAGCGCTTTGAGGGTGCCAGCTGGCTGGTGCCGCCCCTGGCCCTGGGCCGCCTCCATGGCGAAGATCGCGCCGCCGCCCTGACCCTGGCGGAGCGCTACGGCCGCTGCACGGGCCGGGAAGCGGCCGCCCTGGGCCTCAACTGGGTGCTGGGTCCGGTCTGCGATGTCAACAACAATCCGGCCAACCCGGTGATCAACGTGCGGGCCTGGGGGGAGGATCCCGCCAGCGCCGGTGCCCTGGCCGCCGCCTTTGTGCGGGGGGCCCAGGCGGAGGGGGTGCTGTGCTGCGCCAAGCACTTTCCTGGCCATGGCGATACCAGCACCGATTCCCACCTCGATCTGCCGGTCCTGCCCCACAGCCGCGAACGGCTTGAGGCGATCGAGCTGCCGCCCTTCCGCCAGGCCATCGCCGCCGATGTGGCCGCCGTGATGACGGCCCATCTGCAACTTCCCGCCCTCGATCCCCACCTGCCCGCCACCCTCTCGGCACCGGTGCTCACCGACCTGCTGCGGCGGGATCTTGGTTTCGGCGGCCTGGTGGTCACCGATGCCCTGGTGATGGAGGCGATCGCCGGCCGCCATGGCGCCGGCGAAGCGGCCGTGCTCGCCCTGGCGGCGGGTGCCGATCTGGTGCTGATGCCCGAAGACGCCGACACCGCCATCGACGCCATCCTGGCGGCCCTGGCCGACGGGCGGTTGGCGCTCAATCAGCTGCAGGCCAGCGCCGAGCGGCGCCGGGCCGCCCTGGCCCGGCGCCGCTGCGGGAACGGGAGCGGGAACGACGGCGGCGACGACGGCGGGGAGAGGCGCCCCCTGGGGATCCTCAGCAACGGACCGCTCCCCGAGGACCGGGCCCTGGCCCTGGAGCTGGTGCAACGCAGCCTGCGGCGCCGCGGCGGCGCCACGGTGACGACGGCCGGTGGCGGCCTCAACCTGATCCGGATCGATGGGGCCCTGGGCTGCCCCTTCCTGGCGGCAACCGCCCCGGCCCTGGCCTGGCCGGCGCAGGCGGGCCTGCACACCGTGCTGCTCGACGGTGCCGGCCCCTCCCCCTGGCGGGACGGGAACGGGGGTCCCCTCGACCTGGAGCGCCTCGGCGACGGGCCGGTGCTGCTGCAGCTGTTCGTGCGGGGCAATCCCTTCCGGGGCAGCGCCTCCGGGCAGGAGCCCTGGCCGGCCGTGATCCAGCAGCTCCAGGAAGCCAACCGGCTGGCCGGGCTTGCGGTCTACGGCAGCCCCTATCTCTGGGAGAGCCTGACAACGCTGTTGGACGAGGACATCCCGGCGGCCTGGAGCCCTGGCCAGATGCCCCTGGCCCAGGCCCAACTGCTGGCCAGCCTCGGCCTTGAACCCGCCGCCGCGGCAGCCGCCGGCCAGGGCGCCCCGGCTGCGGCGACGGACTCCCGGACCGCCGCCGTCCCCCCCCAGGGCCCCACGGGCTTCACCGACTGATGTTGAGCCTGGCGATGCTGGCCCGTGACGAGGCTCCCCGGATCGAGGCAGCCCTGGCCTCGGTGGCGGACTTCGTCGATGAGATGGTGGTGCTCGACACCGGATCCCAGGACGACACGGTGGCGATCGCCCGGCGCTGTGGCGCCGTGGTGCACCAGATGGCCTGGCCCGGGGATTTCGCACCGGCCCGCAACCGCAGCCTGGAGCTGGTGCATGGCGACTGGGTGCTGGTGCTCGATGCCGATGAGCAGCTGCGACCCGAGGCCCGTCAGCCCCTGCGGGAGCTGATGGCCCAGCCGGATCTGCTGGTGATCACCCTGCTGCGCCGCGAGATCGGGGCGGTGCAATCGCCGTATTCCAGCGTCAGCCGGCTGTTTCGCCGCCATCCGGCGATCCGCTGGAGCCGGTCTTACCACGCCATGATCGACGACAGCGTCACGGCCCTGCTGGCGGCGGAGCCGGGCTGGCGGATCGCCCAGTGCGACGAGCCGGCGCTGCTGCACAGCGGCTACCAGCCCGACCGGCTGGCCGACGGCCGCAAGGCACGGCAGCTGCGCCGGGCGATGGAGGCCGATCTGCGCGAACGGCCGGCCGACCCCTACAGCTGCGCCAAGCTCGGTGCCCTGCTGGTGGGGGAGGGCCAGCGGGCCCGGGGGATTGCCCTGCTGAAGCAGGGCCTGGCCGCCTGCCCCGAGGGGGCCGAGCCGGAACGGTTCGAACTGCTGCTGCACCTGGCCATCGCCCTGGCACCGCGCCATCCGGAGCGAGCCGTGGCCCTCTACCGCCAGGCCCTGGCGCTGCCCCTCGACCCCCGCCTGACCCTGGCGGCCCGCCTGAATCTGGCCTCCCTGCTGCTGGAGGCCGGCGACCTCGATGGCGCCACC
The DNA here is from genome assembly GCA_903935205.1 of uncultured cyanobacterium. Classification (GTDB taxonomy): domain Bacteria; phylum Cyanobacteriota; class Cyanobacteriia; order PCC-6307; family Cyanobiaceae; genus Cyanobium. The sequence goes on from CAIZQU010000055.1 coordinate 26,432, forward strand.
GGCCTCTGCCGCGAGGCCACCCGACTGGCCCCTGGCCTGGCCCAAGCCTGGAGCCAGCTGGGTTTGGTCGAGCGGCGACGCGGGGCTGTCGCCGCAGCGATCAGCGCCTACCGCGAAGCGTTGCGGCTCGATCCGCTCCATACCCCAAGCCACCAGAACCTGGCGGTGGCCCTGTTGCTGGCAGGGGATATCCCAGGCTGCAGGGCCGCCTTCCGCGAAGCGATTCGGGTGCTGCGGGAGCGGGGCCACAGCGACGCAGCCCTGGCGCTGGAACGCCAGGCGGCCACGATGGTGCGGCTGGATGATGGCGGTTCTGAAGCGACGCCATGAACGACCCCGGAGCGCTGACGGGCCGGACGATCGGAATCACCCGTGCCGAGGGGCAGCTCGGGGAGGCCCGGCGACTGTTCGAGGCGGCCGGCGCCCGGGTCGTGGATCTGCCGGCCCTGGCCGTGACCCCTCCGGACAGCTGGGGGCCCCTGGATGACGCGCTGGAGGAGTGGGGCGAGTTCCACTGGATCGTGTTCTCGAGCGCCAATGGTGTGGAGGCGGTGCAGCAGCGGCTCGGCCGCCGCGGCGCCAGCCTGGCCCACCGGCCCCCGGGCCTGAAGCTGGCGGCGGTGGGACGCAAGACCGCCGGGGTGCTGGAATCGGTCGGTGCACCAGCCGATTTCGTGCCGCCCGCCTTTGTGGCCGACAGCCTGATCGAGCATTTCCCGGTTTCAGCCTGGGGACTGCGGCTGCTGCTGCCCCGGGTGCAGAGCGGCGGCCGGACGGTGCTGGCGGAGGCCTTCGGCGCCGCCGGGGGCCGGGTGGTGGAGGTGCCGGCCTACGAGACCCGCTGCCCGGAGAGCTGGCCCAGTGGCGCCCTGCTCGCCCTGGAGCGTCGGGAGCTGGCGGCGATCACCTTCAGCAGCGCCAAGACCGTGGAGCACACGGCGCTGCTGCTGCAGCGCAACCTGGGCGCCGACTGGCGGCAGCGGCTGGCGGAAACGCGGCTGATCTCGATCGGTCCCCAGACCAGCCGACGCTGCCGCGACCTGCTGGGGCGGGTGGATGCTGAAGCCGATCCCCACGATCTCGACGGGATGCTGCAGGCCTGCATCCGCTGCCTGGGGGATGGACCGCTCAGGGGAGGGTGAGACGGCGAACCGTCGCCCCCCGGCGCAGGGTGAGCCGGCCCTGGACGCCATCGATGCCGACCACCCGCCAGCCCTGGGGCAACCAGGGGGTGCCGGGGTTGCCCGTCTCTCCCAGATGGACCGTTCCACTGTCCGAGCCGGTCTGAACCAGCGCCCCAACCCTGCCGCCGCTGCTGATCACACCGGTGAAGGCGAAATCGGTGGGCAGGGAGAACACGGACGGCGTCGCAGGCCGGGCGGGGCCCGCCGGCGATGGGGCCTGGGCGGCCGGTGCCCCTGGGCGGGGTGCTGGGGATGGGGATGGGGACTCAGGGGCAGGGGCGGATGTCCTGGGGGCCCCGGCGGGGCTGGAGCCGGGGGGTGGCACGGTCTGGTTCCCGGAGCCAGCGGCGGCCGGCCGGCCAGCGGCTGTGGCCCCACGGGCCGCCGCTGGCTGCGGGGGATCGACGGGGCTGAAGGGATCGAGGCGACCCTGGGGAACGGCGTTGGTGACCTGTCTGGGCAGGGGCAGGGAGACCAGGCCGAGCCTGGGGTCGTCCCGCCGCAGGCCAGCGTTGGGATCCGGCAGCGGTCGACGGGCACCGACACCAGGCCCATCGCCCTGTTTGGCGCCGCAGCCACCAACGAGCAGCGTGAGGCCGAGCAACAGCGTCGCCTTAGCCCTGCTCGACCACATCGCGGAATCGGTCAAGGTTGGCCTGCAGCTCCTTCACCACGATGCCCCCCATGATGCTGGCATCCATCAGGGGCGCAAGCACCCCCGGCAGCTCGTAGCTGACGCTGAGCCTGACGATCGTGCAGTCGGGCCCCTGGGGGTAGAAGCGCACCGCACCTCGGGTGGGCAGACCTCCCACAGACTCCCAATGGAGCTGCTGAGCCTCGACACGACGGGTGATGCGCGCTTTCCAATGGAAGCGGAAACCCTGGGCGACCAGGGTCCAGTCGGTGAGATCGGGATCGTCAAGGGTGACCACCGATTCGATCCAGCGCATCCAGCGGGGCATCGCCTCCAGGTCGCTCCACACCTCCCAGACCCGCTCGACCGGTGCCTGGATCTCGGTGGTGACGCTGTGCTCCAGCCAACGGCCCATGGTTCGTCCTCAGGCTCCGTGGGCCAGGGCGGCCACAGCGCTGGCGGGATTGGTGGCGAGCTCGGCGGGTCGATCGAGGATCGCCGCGGCCGCCAGTCGACCACTCATCGTGGCCCCTTCCATCGAATCGATGTAGTCCTGACGGGTGTAACTACCGGCCAGGAAGAAATTGGCCACCGGCGTGCGCTGCTCAGGCCGGAACGGCTCCATGCCGGGAGCTTCCCGGTAGAGGGACTGGGCCAGCTTGACGACATGGCTCCAGACCAGGGTCAGGTTTCGGGCGGAGGGGAACAGCTCCCGCACCTGGCGATCGGTGTGGGCCACGATCTCCTCCGTGCGGCGGGGAATCCAGGGATCGCCCGGGGTCAGCACGCACTGCAGCAGTGAACCGAGGCCCTCGCGGCGGTAGTCGACGGGGCTGGCGAGGGCGAGATCGGCGAAACAGCTGAAATCGGCATCGGCCGTGTAGAGCAGGTTGTCCAGGCCGGTCGGTTGGCCGATGTCGGCGCGGCGGGCGGCGGCCTCGGGGTTGTCGCCGAGCTCGGTGACCCAGCCGTCGTAGCGGAGCTGCACCGTGGCCACCGGCACGGCCTCAAGCCGGTAAAGGTTGTCGAACTGGGGCCAGCGGCGCCAGGCCTCGGGGATCAGGCGCTGGATGCCGGGCACATCGCAGGCGGCCAGATAGGCGTCGGCCTCGACACGGATGTCGCCATCGGGGGTGCCGAGGGTCAGGCCGGAGATGCGCGTTGCGGCATCGGGCCCCTCCTCATAGTGAACCGCGCTGACGCGGTGGCGCAGGTGCAGGCGGGCTCCGCGCTGCTCGATGTAGGCGAGGATCGGGCCGGTGAGCCAACGGTGGGGCGAGCCCTTGAGCAGATTCAGCTTGGAGGCCTCGGTCTTGGCCGCAAACATCATGAAGATGGTCAGCATGCAGCGGGCCGAGATCGCCTGGCAATCGATGAAACCAAGCGCATAGGCGATCGGGTTCCACATGCGGCGGATGCTCTGCTCACTGCCGCCATGGCTGAGGAACCACTGCTCGAAGCTGATGCGATCGAGGTCGCGGATCACCCGCATCGCCCCTTCGTAATCCACCAATCCGCGAACGATCGGGCTGGTCCCCAGGGCCAGAGCGTTGCGGAGTTTGTCGATCCAATCGAGCTGGGGCGTGGTGAAAAAGGCCTTGAGGCCATTGAAGGGAGCCCCGATCGGGAAGCGGAAATCGAGGGCCCGCAGATCGCCGCCGCGGTTGACGAAGAGATGGGTGTGCTGTTTCGGCAACAGGTTGTCGAGGGCGCCGACCTTACGCAGCAGGGCAAAAAGGTTGGCGTAGTTGAAGAAAAAGACATGCAACCCCATTTCGATGTGGTTGCCGTCCGGGTCTTCCCAGCTGCCGACCTTGCCGCCCATGAACGGCCGCGCCTCATACAGATCGACCCTGTGGCCGGCATCGACCAGATCCACAGCCGCCGCCAGACCCGCCAGACCGGCTCCCACGATGGCGACGTGCACCAGACCCTCCCAAGATGGCTTCGACTCTATGAAGTGACCGGCCTGGCGGGGTCGGCCGGGGGAAGGGGGGAAACCGGCCGCCGCCGCCCGCAGGGCGGCGGCAGGTCAACGCGGAGCTCCATAGAGTGGTCGCATCCGCTGGACAGTTCCCTGGCCAGTTCCCCTGGTTGGATCCCCGCTGAGGTGGTTCGACGGGCACCCGATACCCCGGATGCTCCAAGCAGACCGCCCCCAGCCGGGGCCGAAGCCGCCCTGCCGGCAGCGATCCCCGGCTTCCTCTGGCCTCAGAGCCTCAACCGCTCCGGTCGGGTCTGAAAAGGCCAACCCAGCTCAACCCGCTCAATTCAACCCAGCCCAGCCCACCCAGCCCAGCCCGCATCCGTTCGGGGGAAGCGTCGCAAGCGATCTCTCGCAGGCCGCCTGAACCGCCCCCCGGCCACACCGGCATCCACTCCAGCCCCCATCGCTCTGCTGCTCGCCCGTCATGGCGGCGGCCCTCACCACCGGGTTCCCGGATGGTCCAGATCCAGCCCTGGGCCCCGTTCCAGTTCCCCCCACCGGTCCCAGTCCCCCCCAGAACCGATGAGCAGCGACACCGCCCCAGCAGCCGCCCCCCCGCTGACCTTCACGGGCCGCGATGGCAAGGGGATCCTGATCACCGAGCCCGCCATGCGCCAGCTCGCCTCCCTGATGGCCCAGCAGGGCGGCGACACGGTGCTGCGGGTGGGGGTGCGCTCCGGTGGTTGCAGCGGCATGAGCTACACAATGGATTTCATCGCCGCCTCCGAGATCCGCAGCGACGATGAGCAGTACGTCTATGAACCGGCCGGGGCTCCGGCCTTTCGCGTCGTCAGCGACCCGAAGAGCCTGCTTTACATCTATGGTATGCAGCTCGATTTTTCCTCCGCCCTGATTGGCGGAGGCTTCAATTTCACCAACCCCAACGCCAGCCAGACCTGCGGCTGCGGCAGCTCCTTCGCTGTCTGAACCCCATCGGCTACCGGCCCCGGCGGGCCGGCGGCGTGGGAATCTGAAGCGACCCGATTCGGCTGTGCCATGGCGGCCACGACCCCATCCCCCAGCAACTCCGACCTCCAGGAAGGGTCCGGCGGGGGGGCGGCCTCCCTCTTCGACGAAGCCCTGGCCCGTTACCAGTCCGGCGCGGCCCCCGAGGAGCTGATCGACGACTTCCTGGCGATCACCGCCCAGTCGCCCCGGCAGGCCGCGGGCTGGACCTGCCTGGCCTGGTTGCAGCTGCTGCTCGACCAACCCCGGGCTGCCCTGCGCTCCGCCCGCACCGCCGTGCGCCTCAACCCCCAGGATCCCCAGGCACGGATCAACCTCAGCCTGGCCCTGCTCGAGACCGGCGGATCCGGCGTGCGTGAACACATCGAGCTGGTGCAGCGGGTGATGCTGATGGCCCCGGAGCTGGCCGATGAACTGCGGGCCTCGATGGCCGACGGGCTGGAGCGCCGTCCCGGCTGGGGCGCCATGGCCAAGGTCCGGGGCTGGCTGGAGGGTTGAACGCGGTCCTGCTGCTGAGCAACGGCCACGGCGAGGATCTCAGCGCCGCCAGCCTGGGATGTGCCCTGCGCGATCTCGGCCTGGCGGTAGAGGCCCTGCCCCTGGTGGGTCAGGGCCAGGCCTTCCGCCAGGTCGGCATTCCCGTGATCGGCTCCACCCGCGACTTCAGCACCGGCGGCCTGGGCTACACCAGCCTGAAGGCGCGCCTCACCGACCTGCGGGAGGGTCAGTTCACCTACGTGCTCCAGCTGCTCATCCGGCTCTGGAGACAGCGGCGGCGCATCCGCCTGGTGATCGCCGTGGGCGATCTGGTCCCCCTGCTGGGGGCCTGGCTGAGCGGCCGTGAGCATGTGATCTACCTGGTGGCCTACTCCAGCCACTACGAAGGCCGCCTCCGCCTGCCCTGGCCCTGCGGCTGGCTGCTGCGCAGGCCACGGCTGAAGGCGATCTGGAGCCGGGACCAGCTGACCGCCGCCGACCTCACCTCCCAGCTGGGTCGACCGGTGCGTTTCCTTGGCAACCCCTTCCTCGATCCGCTGCTGCAGGCCATGGCCCCCAGGCCAGACGCCAGCGCGTTGGCCGCGGGGCGGCCGCTGGCGGTGGCGGTGCTGCCGGGCAGCCGGGTGCCGGAAGCCCTCGGCAATCTCGGCCTGCTGCTGCAGGTGCTGGCGCGGCTGCCCCAGGGGGCGGATCGACCGGAACCAAGGCTGCGGGCGGCCCTGGTGGGAGCATTGCGGCCAGAGGCGATCGCCGCGATGGCCGGGCCCCTGGGCTGGCGGCTGGAGCAACCAGATCCCGAGACACCAGGCGCTGAGGGGGGCACCACCCTGGTGCGCGAGGGCCGGCGGCTCGAACTCCATTGGGGCGCCTTCCCGGCGGTGCTGGCCGGCAGCGACCTGGTGCTGGCGATGAGCGGCACCGCCTCCGAGCAGGCGGTGGCGTTGGCCCGGCCAGTGCTGCAGCTGGCCGGCCCCGGCCCCCAGTTCACGGCGGGCTTCGCCGAAGCCCAGCGGCGCCTGCTCGGGCCGGGTGTGATCTGCGCTGCAGGACCCGTGGGTGATCCGGCGACCCTTTCCGCCACGGCGGAACGGCTGGCGCTGATGCTCGATCGCCTGGCCGATCCGCAGGCCGGTCCCCTGTGGCGGCGGGAACTGGAGGCGATCGCCGCCGAACGGCTGGGCGAAGCCGGCGGCAGCCAGCGCATGGCGGCGGCGATCATGGACTTGCTCGCCGCCGCCCCCACCCCTTCTCCCCAGCGATGACGGCCCCAGTCCCCGATCCGAGCCCTGCGCCAGGCGAAGCCCCGACGGGCCCCGACAGCCCCCCAACCGCCCAGCCCCCTGCCAGGGATGGTGCCTCCTCCGCCGGAAACGGTCCGCTGCAGGGCGTGCGCCAGCTGATCGATCGCCTGCTGGTCGCCAATGTCTTCGTGGTGCTGGCCGGCGCCCTCTGGTTTGCGCTGGCGGTGCTGTTACACAGCCAGGGGTTGGAGGGCCCCCTGAGGAGCTTCCAGGCGCTGTGGCAGCCGTTGTTCACGCCGGCGATCGGCCTGCTGATGGCCGGGGCCCTGATCAGCGGCGCCCTGGGTTGGTGGCAGCGGCGAGGGCAGCGCTGAGATCGGGATAGCTGAAGCTGAAGCCCTGCGCACGCAGCCGATCGGGCACCACCCGTTGCCCCTCCAGCACGACCTTGGCGCCATCGCCGAGGAGCAGCTGCAAAATCGCCCCGGGGACCGGCAGGAGGCTGGGGCGCCCCAGGGTCCTGCCGAGGGCAACGGCGAACTCGCCCATGGTGGTGGCGTCAGGAGCCACGGCGTTATAGGGGCCGCTGTAGGTGCTGTCCTCGAGGGCGGTGGCGATCAGGCGGCAGAGATCGTGGCGGTCGATCCAGCTCATCCACTGGCGCCCGGAGCCAACGGGACCGCCGAAGCCGGCCCGGAACACCGGCAGCATCTTGCCGAGGGCGCCGCCATCGGCACCGAGCACGATTCCAAGCCGCAGGATCACCAGCCGGCAGTCGGGGGGGACCGCCGCCGCGGCCGCCTCCCAGTCACGGCAGAGCTGGCCGAGGAAATCGGCGCCGGCGGGGGAGTCCTCGCTGAAGCGGGCCTCGCTGCTGCTGCCGTAGTAGCCGACCGCCGATCCGCTGACCAGCACCGAAGGCGGGGAGGACAGCTCGCGGATCGCCGCCACCAGCAGCTCGGTGCTGCGGACCCGGCTGTCGCGAAGGAGCTGACGGTGCTCGGGCGTCCAGCGCCGTTCGGCGATCGGCTCACCGACGAGGTTGACGACCCCCTCCGCCGCCGCCAGGGCCTCGCGCAGGGAGTCCTGCTGCCAGGAGGCCGGATCGGCGGGATCGAGGGTCAGGCACTTGATCCGGTCGGCGGCCAGGGGCGGAAAAGGCTGATGACGGCGGCTCACCACGGTGAGGCCATGGCCGAGTTCGAGCAGGTAGGGCACCAGGGCCCTGCCCACGAAACCGGAACAACCCAGCAGCAGCAGCCTCACCCAGACCCCCTCGAATGCGGCCGAGGCTAGGCCGGAGGCGCGGCACCTGGCGGCTCCGGCTTCGCGGCAGGGGCCTTAGCCTCCCCCACGAGCCCATTGCGCGCAACGAAGACCATGGCCGCGACGCCCCCCGCCGGCGGCAGCACCCCGGCGCCCCCGAAATCCCAGAGCGATGGCCTGAAGAAGGGAGCGCTGGTGCGGCTGAACCTGGCCGCCTACCAGGGCAGCCTGGAGGCCTCGGCCAGCGATGCGGTGCCACCCGCCTATGTGCTGGAGGGTCCCGGCGAAATCCTGGCGGTGAAGAACGGCTACGCCCAACTGCGCTGGCGCCGGCCGGTGCCGGACGTGTGGCTGCGGCTCGACCAGCTGGAGGCTTGGAGCGCCGGCTGAGGCCAGCCAGCCGCTGGAGAGGCGGCCAGCCAGGGCGCACACCGGGCTGGAGGAGGGTGTCCCTTCGCCGGGAAGGGGTGGGGCCCTCTGGTGATCCGGATCGCTGCCGGTCCAGGCGGAGCAGACCGGGCCGCTGGGAAGGGCGATCGCCGCCAGGCCCCAAGCCGGGACTGATGGCCGACCTCCGGGATCAAAGCTCCAGCCGGCGCCGCTCCTCGTGGAGGCGCTGGCGACGCAGGCGGGCCTCGCGCAGCATCTGGCGACCGTCGTGGAGATAGTTGTCCACGTAGCCGAGGGTGTAGCGCTCCAGTTCGGCGACACCGTCCTGCACCTGGCCCAGGCAGTGGTAAAGGCTGAGCCCGAAACCACGGGCGCAGTGCGGGCAGAGCCTGGAGCGGTAGAGCGTTTCGGCGCGGACCAGGCGGGCCCGACTCTGTTCCAGGACGCTGCAGAAGTCGGCCATCAGCGCGTCGTCGTAGGGATCGGCAGCCAGGGCCTTGAGAGCCGCGGGGAAGGCATTGATCACCTGGCCCAGCAAGCGATCCAGCGGCGCATAGACCGTCTGCAGCCAGCTGCGCAGATCCTGCTCGGCGGCGGCGGCCGCACCGCTGGCACGGCGAACGTCAACGCTGGCAGCCGCGGCGGCATGGTCTTGGTCATCGGCCGTCGCCACGGCCGCGCCAGGGGCGCGGATCACACCGGACGCCAGGGCCGTGGCGGCGTCATAGCGCCGGCGGCGATCTCGATCCCCCAGCACCTCCCAGGCGGCATTGAGGGCCAGGATCCGCTGGGGATCGCCGCCGGCATCGGGATGGTGTTGCTTCACCAGGGTGCGATAGGCCGTCTTGATCTCGGCGGCCGTCGCGCTCTGGGCCACGCCCAGGGCGGCGTAGTGATCGGTAGCCGCCAGGGACGAGCTGGAGGAGGGTTCGCGGCGGGCGGCGGCCAAACGGCTGGAGAGCGGGCAGCACCCATCATCGACCCGGCGGAGCGGCGAACACCACAAAAAAAGCCCCCCTAGCGGGGGGCCGTTGTGTGCCTGTGTGTGTGAGGAGGAAGAGGGATGGGGGGTGCCGAAAGCCAGCACCGCCAACCGGATCAGAAGCGGAAGGTGGTCTGCACCAGGCCGCCGAGGGCGTTGTTGGTCTGGCCGTTGCCGGTGTACTGGCCGTTGGGGCGGCTCAAGTAGAACATGGCCGGCGTGATGCTGATGTTGTCGCTCACCTTGAAGCGATACCAGAGCTCCATGGCGTAGTTGCCATCGTTGGGGCCGTCAGGTGAATCCTGGCCGGAGATCCTGTCGTTGGTCAGGCCGGTGGCAAAGCTGGGCTGGCCGAGGGCGAAACCGAGAGCGTTGCCCTTGGCGAAGACATCACCCCACTGCAGGCCCAGTTGCCAGGACTGGATGTCGGTGATGTTGCGGCTGTTGCCGTAGGCGGGGAAGGTGGTGGAGGCGGCGCCGGAGGCGTTGGTGTTGTTGTAGTCAGCGCGGGAGATGCTGCTGATGCCCCAGCCGAGGCTGAGCGAAGGCAGCAGACCGGATTGGAGCGGCTGCCAGCCGGCGCCGAGGGCGAAATTGTTGCTGTAGGAGTTGCCGTCCCAGGCGGAGGGGGTACCGGGCGTGCCGTAGCCATCACAGGCGAGAGATTGGACGGCGAACTGGGTGCCGCGACGCGCCATATTCTGGCCGCACTGGCCATAGCGCCAGGCCGCGGTAAGGGAGAACTGAGGACCGGCAAAACCGATCTGGGTCAGCAGACTACCGGCGCTATTGCTGTTGAAAAGACCGCCAGAAGTGGTGTCGCTGGTGTCACCCTTGGGGCTGACATAGTTGGCGGAAGCGGCAAAAAAGGGCTGACCTTTCTTGACGTTTTGCTTCCAGATCAGGCCGGCGGCACTACCTGTGGCCTTGTTATAGGTAGCGGGCGCACCAGCCAGGGTGAAGACATCGAGCAGATCAGCGCGATAGAAGGAAGGTTGGATCGCCAGCATCTCGGTGTTACGGGCGATCGGACCGACCACGGCGGTGAAGGTCTTACCGACGGGGAAGCGATAGTAGAGACGGTCGACGTTGACGACATTCGGACCGCCGGTGGGCGAGAATGCCTTGTCGAGGGCGAGGAGATTATAGGGATTACCGCCGAAAGCGTTGTTATTAAAGTTGCCGCTGCGCAGGCGGGTGAAGAGCAGATCCTTGCCGGTGAAACTGGTGTTCAGCGCCAGACGCAGATCGTAGTTAAAGGTCAGTGCACCCCACTTCTCATTGTTGGTCTCGGCATATTTAGCCGCGTTCGAACCAGCGCCGTTGGCTGTGCTGGGGCTGTTCTGGCTGCCGCCAAAATCAACCGCGCCGAGCATGAAGGAAGCTTCGCCCTGCAGCTTGGTCGTGGTCGAGAACTGGTTGGCTTCCAGCTCTCCGACGCGGGCCTCGAGGCCATCGACGCGGCCGCGCAGCACCGCCAGCTCATTCTGAAACTCCTTGAGCAGCCGCTTCAGTTCGTCGGTGCTTTCGGTGACGCGATCCAGGCAGGCGTTGAGCAGGGCTGCCGCTTCGTAGCGGGTCATCGCCTGGCCACCCTTATAGGTGCCGCTGGGATAACCGGCCACGCAGCCATAGGTGTCAACCAGGTTGGAGAGGGCCTGATAGGCCCAGTCCGTGGGCTTGACGTCGGAAAGCTGGGAGACGCTGGTGACCTGGTCATCGCTGACCGGGGCATAGCGGTTGAGATCGGATTGACCGGCGAAAGCGGCCAGGGGAGCGGCCGTTGTGGCGGCCAGTGATGCGATCAGCAGACGCTGGAAGGGTTGCATGAATTCCTCACACCAAAAGAGGACTTCCGTACAGGAAGCATTCCAATGATACCGATCGCAATGCCAGCGAGAACAGGGCCAAGGCACAGGTCCTGGTATCGGCGAGCACAACATCGCTCGGCGAACAGCGCGGCTGTGCCGTGGGAGATTTCCGATAAAAAAAGCCCGACCGCAATGCGGCCGAGCTTTGATCAAAGAAGGGAAACGGTCAGACTGGGACTGCCGAAATCAGAAGCGGAAAGTGGTTTTGACGAGGCCGCCGAGGGCATCGAAATCACCATTGCCTTTCTGCAGCGAGCCAAGGGGGGCGCTGAGATAGTAAATGGCGGGAGTCACACTGATGTTGTCGGTGACTTGCAGCTTGTACCAACCTTCCCAGGCATAGTTGCCATCGTTGGAGCCGGAGCTGGTCATGAAGGTGGGCTGACCAACGGCGAAGCCAAGGGTGTTGCCCTTGAACAGGACATCGCCCCACTGCAAGCCAAGGTACCAGGATTGGCTTTCATCCAGACCGGCGGGAGCACCGACGTAGGTGTTGATGCCCCAGCCTGCGCTGATCGAAGGGAACCAGCTGGAAGCCAGCGGCGAGAAATAACCGCTGAGGCCGAAGGAATTGACGTTGTCGGAAAGGCCGAAAGCTTCAACGGCTTCGGGGGTACCGTTACCGCCGTAAAGGCCAGCATAAGGGCCGGTGAAGCCCCCGTTCGAGGTGTAGGTGTAGGCAGCGGCAATACCATAATTGGCACCACCGTAGGCGAGCTGAACGGTGCCGGTTTCGTTCGAACCACTGGTGGCAATGCCGCCATTTTCAGGGTTGGAACTATCGCCGTTGGCGCTCACATAGTTGGCGCTCAGGCTGAGGCCACCAGCTTTCCACCACAGACCGCCACCAGCACCGAGGTTGAGGCTGTAGGTGCCAGGGGCACCGGCGTAGGTGAAGGTGTCGAGGATGGTGTCAGCCGGATAGGCCGAGGGCCACATCGCCAGCATGTCGTCCTGACGGACGCGGGGACCGAAGGTGGCGGTGAAACCGCTGCCGATCGGGAACTGATAGAAGAGGCGGTTGATCTCGACGACATTGTTGCCAGCGCCGGATTCAAAGGCGGTCTCCATGCCGAGAAGGCCGACCGGAGGATTGCCGAACCAGGCGCTGCCTTCAAAGTTGCCGGAACGCAGGCGTGTGCGCAGCAGGTCCTTGCCGGTGAAGCTGGTGTCGAGGTCGAGGCGCAGGTCGTAGTTGAACGACAGGGCACCGATCTGTTGCTTGGCGTAGTCGGCGTACTTGCCACCCACGGGCGCGCCGCTGTATGCGTTCAGATCGTCTGTGGTGCGCAGATCACCACCGAAGCTGTTGGCACCGATCACAAAGGCGGCGTAGCCCTTCAGCTTGGTGGTGGTGGAGAACTGATTCGCCTCCAGTTCGCCCACACGGGCCTCAAGGCCATCGACGCGGCCGCGCAGCACGGCGAGCTCCTTTTGGAACTCCTTCATCAGCCGCTTCAGCTCGTCGGTGGTCTCGGTGACGCGATCGAGGCAGGCGTTGAGCAGGGCAGCCGCCTCATAGCGGGTCATCGCCTGGCCGCCCTTGAAGGTGCCACTGGGATAGCCGGCGACGCAGCCATAGCGATCAACCAGGTTGGAGAGGGCCTGATAGGCCCAGTCGGTGGGGCGAACGTCGGAGAACTGGGAGATGCTGGTGACCTGGTCCTGGCTGGCGTAAGCATCAACGCCGGAAAGGTTGAGGTCGGAGGCACTGGCCGCCACCGGAGCCAACAGGCCCAGGGCAGCCGGAGCCAGCAGCAGTTGCTGGAAGAGTTTCATGAAGTCCTCACACGGAAAGGGCGCAATGCGCCACACCGCATTGTGTAGCCAGTGATCGCCAGTACATCCGGGGGTGTGACAGAAGACCCAACGGCCTCCAGCATGGGGAGACCAACGGATTCCGCCCGGCCGCGGCCCCCCATCTGAACTCCCATTCACCCCTGACTCCTGGCCCAGCCAACGGGGTCACCAGACCGGCTGCCAACGGGCCTGGCAACGCCGCCACTCCCACCACCGCACCCACCGCCGGGCCAGGCACGGGAGCATCCCGGCCCTGGCCCGGTCCCGACCGCTGGTGGCTGGCCCTCGGGGGTCTCTGGCTTCTGGCCACGGCCGCGGACCGCCTCTGGCTGCGCCTGGATCAGCGGCTGCCGGCCTGGGATCAGGCCGACTATCTCAACAGCGCCATGGACCACGGCCGGGCCCTGGGCCTGCTCCCCGGGGGTGGCTGGCAGGGGTTCGACCATCTGCTCGACCTCTCCCCGAAGATCCCGCCCCTGGCCTCGCTCGTCAACGGCACGGTGATGGCCCTGGCCGGTGACAGCCCAGACGAGGCGAGCTGGGCCCTGGCCCTCTGGCATGGCCTGCTGCTGCTGGTGGTGGCCTGCTGGGGAAGGGATCTACTGGGGCGTCGCTTCGGGCTGCTCGCCGCCGCCCTGCTCACCCTGGTGCCCGCCCTGGCCGAGCAACGGCTCGACTACACCCTTGACCTGGCCCTCGCCGCCACCACCACCCTGGCCCTCTGGCGGCTCGGCCGCTGGTCGGCCCCCGCACGCCTGGGCGGGGGGCGCTGGGGCGAAGGCCTGATGGCCGCCGCCGCCATCGGCGCAGCCCTGCTGGTCAAGCAAAGCGCCCTGCTGATGCTGGCGCTTCCCTGCCTCTGGGCCGTGCTGCGCAGCCTCGGTCGGCCGCGACGGCTGGCCCAGGTGGCCCTCGGCCTGGCCCTGGTGCTGGGGATGCTGTTGCCCTGGCTCCACCACAACTGGATCACCACCCTGAGCGGCACCAACCGGGCGGTGCTGGTCTCGGCGGCGCGAGAGGGCGATCCGGCGGTGTTCAGCTTCGCCTCCCTCACCTATTACCTGCGCTTGCTTCCCCAGCAGCTCGGAGCTGTGCTGGTGCTGCCCGCCCTGGCGGCGGGGAGCCTGGCGGCCTGGCACCAGCGCAGCCGGCTGGCCGAGCTCTGGCGGGACCCCCTGCGCCGCCTGCCCCCCGGCTGGACCTGGCTGATCGGCTGCACCGTGGCGGGCTGGCTCTGCACCACCTTGAGCCCCAATAAGGACGGTCGTTACATCGCCCCCCTGCTGCCCCTGCTTGCCCTGCTGCTGGCGCGGGGCTGGTGGCAGGCGGGCCTGGAGCTTCGCGCCAGGCTGGGGTGGGCCTGGCCAACGGGGCTGCTGGCGGCGGGCCTGCTCAGCGCTGCCGCCGCCCTTGCCCAGGCCAGGGATACGGCCCTGCAACGGCAGCCAGGCTCCCCCGCACCCGCCGCCATGGCTGAACTGCGGCGGCGGGTGGGCAACCAGCCGCTGACCCTGATCAACCTGCCGGATGGGCCTGAGCTCAACGAGCACACCCTGACCACCTATGGCCGCCTCAACGGCGGCCAGATCCTGGCCCGGCGTCTCGGCAAACGGCCCGAAGATCATCCGCTGGTGCTGGAGCGCAGCAGCTGGGTGCTGTTGGCCAGCGGCGGCGACATGGGCAGCCGCCACCGCAACACGCGGATCCTCAGCGAGCGGCTGCGCGGCGATGGCCGCTTCCAGCGGCTGGCCCACTGGCCCTGGAGCAAGGGGCGGCAGGTGGAGCTCTGGCAACGGCGGCCCGGAAGCTCAGCCGTTCCGTTCGATGCCGACTTCATCCGCCTGGCGCGGGGCATGGAACAGGGGCCGGCTGGTCTGAGCCGGTTGTTCGAACGGATCGGCCCCGAACACCAGCTGGATGGGCACTTTCTCTATCAGGGGCGGGTGCAACGCTGGGCCCGGGAGCGCCTCAGCCGCAACCCCGCCGATCCCGACGCCCTCTGGAGCCTGGCCCTGATCGACACCCTCCGGAACCGTCCCCAGGGGGCCCAGGGCTGGTACAAAAAGCTTCAGGCGCTTCAGCCAGGCGCCCCATGGCCGGCCATCTATCGCACGGTGGTGCTGCTGGCCGACTGGCGCCCCGGCTCCGCCGCCAATGTGAGCTACGAGAGCACCGATGCCGTGGGGCACCACCCCGTGATGCGGGCCCTGCGCAATCTGAGCCGCGGCCTGGTCGGCCATCCCCTCTCCCTGGAGGCCCTTCGGGTGAGTGTGCCTGCGGCCATCCAATCGGTCCGCTCGGATCTGGAAAGCGTGAAGCCAGAGCCCGCGCCCCAGATCGCGCCCCCAAGCCCGGCGGCGATGCCTGCGCAGAACCAGGCCCCGAGCCGCCGCCAGGCCGGGAGCGCTCAACCCTGAAAATCCCCTGAAAATCCCCTCAAAAACGATGCCCCCGGCAAGCACAGGGCTGACCGGGGGCTCTCGCCGGGTCCACGCTGTCGCGGAACCACATGATCGAAACAGGCGCCGACTCAGGCGGCGTTCTCCGCGATCCGCAGACCCTGGATGGATGGACTGGATTGCATGGACACCTCCTCCTTGTTGGATGATGCCAGCCGGTGTCGCCTTCGAAACCAGCCCCCGGGGGAACTGCTTTCACGCCACTGCTGACGGAACCGACCCAGCCTAACCAGGTCGACAAGGACGACGGGGCGGCGGAGGCGGCGGAGGCGGCGGCTTGGAGATAACCGTCAGCTCCCTGCCGATGGAGGCTGGGCGGGACGGGCAGCGTTGAGCCGAGCCGATCCGACAGCGGCACCCCAACGCGATCGCAACGGAGCCTGTTCCATGGGGAGCCTGCCGCGGGCTGACCATGGTCGCGGCAGCCGGCTTTGGCGAGCAGGCACCGGCCAGCCAAGGCCTGCGGGCGAGATGGGGGGCAATCGGTCTGCTGGTGAGCCGCTGACCTTGGGTCTGATCAGAGCGATGGCGGCTCACCGGGGCTTGGCGGTGCCGAGACGATCGCGTGACCACCGGCCACGACGCTGCCGGGCGAGACGGCTCAGGCAGACAGCCCAGCCCCCAAGCGGGGCCGGCCCGACCCGACCCCGCAGGTCGTGGCCGCCACGGGCCTGTGTGGCCGAGCCGACCCGCCTGGGGTCAGACCGCGGGCTAACTGTGGAGGATGCGATTCACCCAGGCGGATCACCCTGCTCGTCCAGTGCTGAGCGCCCCGCTGAAGCGGCGCCCCTGGCGTGGCCTGCTGCTGATCTGGCTGGCAGCCCTGCTCCTCGATCTCTGGGGTATCCAGCAGGGACCCCTGCGGGACTGGGACGAATCCCTGGTGGCGCGCATCGCCCTGGAGCTCAGTGAAAAGTCCTGGCCCGATCTGCTCCTGCCGACGCTCTGGGGGGAGCCGTACGTCAACAAACCCCCTGGCGTTCACTGGCTGATCGCCGGGCTGATCCACCTCTGGCGCGCTGGGGCAGAAGCCGATGCCCTGCCGCCGGAATGGCTGCTGCGGCTGGCACCGGCCCTGGGCTCCAGCCTGCTCAGCCCCCTGTTGGGCCTGGTGCAGTGGCAACTGCGGCCCGGTCGCCGCGCCGATGCCCTCTGGACCGCCGCCATCGCCCTCACCCTGCTTCCCCTGGCCCGCCATGCCCATCTGGTGATGCTCGATGGCCTGCAGCTCACGGCGATCGCCAGCCTCTGGCTGGGGTTGCTGCTGGCCAGGCCCGGGCGGCGCTGGGCCCTGGCGGGGGGACTGCTGGCGGGCCTGGCGACCTCGGCCCTGCTGCTTCTGAAAGCACCCGTGGCCCCAGCGGTGCTGCTGGGAAGCCTGGCCCTGCGCTGCACCGATGGCGATCTGCCACGCCGCGCCTGGCGTTGGCTGCTCTTTGGCCTGGCCCTGGGTCTGCTGCCGGGGCTGGCCTGGCACGGCTGGCATCTGGCCTGTCGCGGCGAGGACGCCCTGGTGATGTGGGGGAGACAGGGGTTGGCCCGGGTGGTCAGCGGCATCGAAAACCACAACGGCGGCCCGATCCCTCCATTGATTCAGGTGTTGAGCGGCGGCTGGCCCTGGCTGCTGCTCTGGCCCGCCGCCATCGGTGCAGCCTGGCGTCAACGACGGGGTCGCTGGGGTCGCTGGGTCCTTGGGCTGACGACCCTGACGTCCCTGCTGGTGCTGCCCCTGCAGACCCAGCTGCCCTGGTACAGCCTGTTGCTCTGGCCACCCTTCGCCCTCGGCTGCGGTCCGCCGATGGCGGCGCTGGTCAGCGGAGCAGGGCTCGAACGGCTGCGCTGCGGAATTGGGCGGATCTGGCTGGTGATCGCACTGTTGCTGCTGACGGCCATCCTGATCAGCCCCCTCATTCCTGGCCTGGCCCCCGTGGCAGGCATCGCGCTGCCCGGATGCCTGGGACTGCTGGCGGCCGGATTGGTGCTGGGCTTCGGCAAGCCAGGGCGGCAGCAGCGCCGCAGGGCGGCCTGGGGGCTGGTGATCGGCTGGAGTCTGACCCTGCTGGCACTGTTCAGCACGCCGCTCTGGAACTGGGAGCTGGGTGAGCAACCCTCGATCAGGCCCCTGCTGACGCTGGTGAGTCGTCCCAGCCGCAACGGTGACCTCGCGGCCGTGCCCCTGCTGGTGGAGGGTCTACGGGGACGGCCTCCCAGCCTGCAGTGGTATGCCCAGGATCCGCTCAAACCCAGGATTCAGGCCCTCAGCAAGGCCGAGAAGCTGCTGCTGGTCAGCCAAGCCACCAGCCCCGAGCAGACGAGACTGGCGCAGAAGCTTGGCCCTGATTGGATCAATCGCCATCGCTGCGCTCTGGAACGCACTGGGGAAGCGGGATGGCATCGCTGGCTCTGCCACCTCGGCCCGTCACTGACCGACGCCCGCTCCCCACTCGATCGGGAGGGAAGCACCAGAGCCAGTCACGCAGCTGGGGATTCCGATCCAGGCTGATGGTCTTGGCAACGATGCTGGTTGTATCAATGGAGCATCAACCTGTGGGCAGAGCACGGTCGCCGCGGCGGTCCATCCAGCGGGCATGGGCGAAAAGCCCGAAGGCCAACAACAGCTCAATTGCCTCCTGATCGTTGCGGATGCGATCGCCATGACTGATCCAGGAGAGATCCCAGTAGGCGTAGAAGAGAGCAACCGGCAGGAAATAGAGACTGAAACGGCGCGCGGGCAAGGCGTCGATAGCGGGCAACCAGCGCCAACCGGCGTAGCCGAAGAGCAGACCGGTGAAAATGAAGGCAAAGTGGATCAGGCTTTGCACAGCCGGAATATTGTGAACTGTGGTTTCTTCCTGGGCATTGATGCTGCGCACGGCCTCCAGACCGATGCCGGTGATCCGCTCACCCCAGCTGATTTCTTCAGCCGCTAACAGGAAACAGAAGAGGGCAAGAACAACCCAACCCCACAACGCGATACCACCAAGTGAACGGCGACGCCAGGCTACTCGCGTGGCGTGATAGCAAGCGGCGGCGATGGCAAGAAACTGCAACCACTCAGCAGGACCATCCTCACCTTTGCGCCAGAACTCAAAGAGGCCAAAGGGCAAAAAATAAACGACTCCGTAGAGCAAAAACAGATAGAGCAGTGGCGCCAGTTCGACCGCGGGACGCAGCTCGCCCCAGGGCGTGCTGATCAGGCGTCCAGGCAGGTCGTCCCGGCCGGCAGGCATCCGAACGGTCGCCTCGGGGCTGGGTGGGGAAGACGGTTTGAGGCTGTTGTCAAAAGGCATCGGCAGTCGGGCTTTGGCCCTGGGCCGGAGGTGGCCCATCACCCTACCGCGAGCGGTGAAGGGGTCCGATCTGAGCGTGGCGAGGGACGGGCCTGTGTGGCTGCTGTGGCCTGCTGTGTGCTGTGGCTGCGCCAAAAAAAGCGCCCCGAAGGGCGCTTTGAGCAGACTATTGATCTTGGTTGTCGATCAGAGAGCGTTGCCGCGGGGCAGAACTTCTTCAGGGAAGACGAAGTTTTCGTGAGGCTGGTCCGCCGGTGCCATCCAGGCGCGCAGACCTTCGTTGAGCAGGATGTTCTTGGTGTAGAAGGTTTCGAACTCAGGATCCTCAGCGGCGCGGATCTCCTGCGACACGAAGTCGTAGGCGCGCAGGTTGAGGGCCAGGCCGATGATGCCGATGCTGCTGGTCCACAGACCCATCACCGGCACAAACAGCATGAAGAAGTGCAGCCAGCGCTTGTTGGAGAAGGCGATCCCGAAGATCTGGCTCCAGAAGCGGTTGGCGGTGACCATCGAGTAGGTCTCCTCTTCCTGGGTGGGC
>CAIZQU010000056.1 GCA_903935205.1 uncultured cyanobacterium
CCTCTCTCTCGATCCGGTGGCCGCTCGGTTTCCCAAGCAGTCCACCAACGTAGCACACCTCTCCCCGCTCCTGCCAACCCACCGCTCCCTTCCTTCCCCTCACCTCCGCTTCAAGCTCCGCACCGCAACGGTTCTGCTGAAAACCAGCTGGTCATCCATCGCTTCCGCAGGGGCAACCCAGCCCGGAATCCTGTGATCAAACCCTGACACGCCATGGCCCGAACTTTTTGCTGCCCCTTCACCAGGCCAGGCAGGCAGCAGTAACTTTTCTTAAAGACTTGGCGCTCGCTGCTGAGCTGATCACCGCTGCCTCTCCTGATGGCGTCGATTGGCACGGCTGGCGATGACCTTTGCGATGACCTTGGCAATGGCCCGACTGGTCACCGCACACCAGGCGGCATCGCCTTCCCGCCACCCTGTCTTGGCACCGAGATGACGGCCAGTAGCGCCAGGTCAGGCTTGAACCATCAAGCCGGGGTTGAGGCGACGGTTGAAGCGGCCGGGCTCAATCCGGTCGGTCGTCTTGATCCCATCAGGTCCGTCCGCCCTCGCCTGCTGCGTTGGCGGTCGCGGTCGTCGCGCGGCATGGGTGAGCAAAAAAAAGCGGCCCATCAGGGCCGCTGCTATTCAAAAATTCACGTGAAAAGGCTTGGAAGTCGCCTTGAAGATCAGAACAGTCCGAGGGTCAGGGACTTATCGATCGGCAGGGCCGCCCCAATGCCCAGGTAGAGGGTGATGACAGTGCCTGCCAAAAAGACAGTCATGGCGACCGGGCGTCGGAAGGGATTCTGAAACTTGTTGAAGCTTTCGATGAAAGGCACAAGCATCAGACCCAGGGGAATCATGGTCTGCAGGGCGATGCCGAGAAGTTTGTTTGGAACGACCCGAAGAATCTGAAAGACTGGATAGAGATACCACTCGGGCAGGATCTCCAGCGGTGTGGCAAATGGATCAGCCTTGTCTCCGAGCATGGCCGGATCCATGACAGCGAGACCGACCAGGCACGCGAAGGTCCCGAGGATCACCACCGGAAACATGTAAAGCAGATCATTAGGCCAGGCCCGCTCACCGTAGTAGTTGTGACCCATGCCCTTGGCGAGCTTGGCCCTGAGAGCGGGATCGGCGAGATCAGGTTTTTTGAGATTGGACATGGAGAGTCCTCAAGGATGGGATGCAGATCTCAAGAGTCTGACCGAAAAACAGGAAGGATCAGACAATTTGAAGCATTGTTGCAAGGCAGCAGCCAATGTACGGCTGAAGTTCCGCCATTCAAATCAGAGGGGACCTGAAATGCCCTGCTTGCGAATCATCAGAAAATGCATCAGCATGAACACAGCAATCAGCCAGGGCAACACAAAGGTGTGGAGACTGTAGAAACGGGTCAACGTAGCTTGACCAACGCTCTCGCCGCCGCGCAGGAGCTCGACCATCAGATCACCAACGACCGGCACTGCGGCGGGAACACCGCTCACAATTTTCACAGCCCAATAACCGACCTGATCCCAGGGCAGGGAATAACCCGTCACCCCGAAGGAAACGGTGATCACAGCCATGGTCACACCGGTCACCCAAGTCAGTTCACGGGGACGCTTGAAACCGCCGGTGAGATAGACGCGGAACACATGCAGAATCAGCATGAGCACCATCATCGAAGCGCTCCAGCGGTGAATGGAGCGAATCAGCCAGCCAAAGCTGACGTCGGTCATCAGGTACTGAACCGAAGCGTAGGCCTCGGCAACGGTCGGCTTGTAATAGAAAGTCATCGCGAAGCCGGTCGCGAACTGAATCAGGAAGCAAACCAGGGTGATTCCGCCCAGGCAATAAAAGATATTGACGTGGGGAGGGACATACTTCGCTGAGATGTCGTCGGCGATCGCCTGGATCTCAAGACGTTCGTTGAACCAGTCGTAGACGGGATTTTTTCCGTCAGGAGCGGTCGGAGACGCGTTCGCCATGCACCAAGTGGCTCGGGTTGCGAGAGTCTACCGACCGTTCTGCCCAGCTCGTGACCCTGCCGCCCCTGCGGACCAAGCCCTCCCTCCACCCGTCAGCGGGGCCGAAACGGCCCCCACGGCTTCGGCGCAGCGGTCCTGCGGCGCTGCTCGCCAGCCTGCTGCTCGCCCTGCTGCTCCTGAACCCGGCCGCCGCCCTGGCTCTCAACGACGCCCAGACCGAAGTGGTGGAAGCCTGGCGGCTGGTCAACCAGAGCTACCTCGATCCCGCCAGGCTGGATGCCCTGCACTGGCGGCAGCTGCGCCAGAAGACCCTGGAGCGGCCGATCACCAGCTCCGAACAGGCCTACGGCGCCATTGAGGCGATGCTCGCCCCGATCGGCGACCCTTACACACGCCTGCTGAGGCCAGCCGACTTCCGGGCCCTGCGCTCCAACACCCGCGGCACCGTCAGTGGCGTGGGACTCCAGCTGGCCCTGCGCGGCGCCGAGGAGGGTGGCAGCCCGAGGATCGTGGTGATCGCCCCCCTCGACGGCTCGCCGGCAGCCGAGGCCGGCATCGCCTCCGGCAGCGAACTGCTCAGCGTCAATGGCCAGGACGCCCTGACCCTGGGCCTGGAGGAATGCGCCGCGCGTCTTCGGGGCGATCCGGGCAGCGAGGTGCTCGTGGCCGTGCGCCTTCCTGGCAGCCGCCGGCCGCGGGAGCTGGTGTTACGCCGACGCCAGGTGGACCTGCTTCCCGTGCGACACCGACGGCTGCAGCAGGGGCGCCACCCGCTGGGCTACCTGCGCATCACCCAGTTCAGTGAACCGGTGCCCCAGCAGGTTCGCGAGGCCCTTGCCGCCCTCAACGGCGGCGACGGCGGCGCGGCGGTGGAGGGGTTGATCCTCGATCTGCGCAACAACTCCGGCGGATTGGTGAGCGCCGGCGTGGCCGTGGCCGATGGTCTGCTGGATGGCGGCACCATCGTTGAAACCGAGGACCGGGGTGGCATCGCCAGCGAACAGCAGGCCTCGCCGGGCACCCTCTTCGACGGGCCGCTGCTGACCCTGGTGAACGGCGGCACCGCCAGTGCCAGCGAAATCCTGGCCGGCGCGCTGCAGGACAGCGGCCGTTCGCCCCTGGCCGGCAGCCGCACCTTCGGCAAAGGACTGATTCAGACCCTGCTTCCCCTCGGGGATGGCAGTGGCCTGGCGGTGACGGTGGCCCGCTACCTCACCCCAGCGGGCCACGACATTCAGCACCAGGGCATCGCACCGGACGTGGGCCTGGCCGAACCGGAACCCCTCGATCCCGGTGGAGCGGGCGACGGTTGGCTGGCCGAAGCGGCGAGGCTGCTGGCCGAACGGATCGAAGGCCTCGGCGGCGATGGAACCGGCGCTGCGCCAAGCCGATGAAACCACGCAGCTACCACGACCCGCTGCATGGGGCGATCCGCCTCGACCGCAGCGATCCGGTGGAGGCGGTGCTGATCGAGCTGATCGACAGCGCACCCTTCCAGCGGTTGCGCCGCATTCGCCAGCTGGGGCCAGCCTTTCTGACCTTCCATGGCGCTGAATCGAGCCGCTTCACCCACTCCCTGGGCGTGCTGCACCTGGCCCGCCAGGCCCTGCGGTTGCTGGAGACAGACCACCCCCAGCTAAGCCAGCACCGCATCGCCCTGCTCAGCGCCGCCCTGCTCCATGACATCGGCCACGCCCCCCTGAGCCACAGCGGCGAGGAGATGTATGGCCTGCGCCATGAGACCTGGTCCGGCAGGCTCGTCCGCGACCATCCCCAGCTGCGGGATCGACTCGAAGGCCACACCCCCGGTCTGGCCGAGGAGGTGGCGGTCTTGCTGGAACATGGCCGCCATGGCAGTGCCGCGATCGCCGCCCTGGTGAGCAGTCAGCTCGATTGCGACCGTCTCGACTATCTATTGCGCGACAGCTACAGCACCGGCGCCACCTACGGCCAGCTCGACCTGGAACGCATCCTGGCGGCGCTCACCCTGGCGCCGGACGGATCCCTGGCCCTCCATCCCAAGGGCCAGGCGGCGGTGGAGCACTACCTGGTGGTTCGGCAGCTGATGTATCGCACGGTCTACAACCACCGGCTCAACGTCGTCTGCAACTGGCTGTTGCGCCGGGCGATCCAGGTCGCCCGCAGCCTGGGACCCGCGAGGGTCTGGGCGGACGCCACCATGGCCCGCTGGCTCTGGGAACCCGAGGGGCTGACGCTCGACCAGTTCCTGGCCAACGATGATCTGCGCACCGGTTACCACCTGCTGCGCTGGCGTGAGGAGGGCGATCCAGACCTGGCCGATCCCTGCCGACGGCTGCTGGACCGCCAACTGCTGCGCGCCGTGGATGTGGGGGAACTGAGCTCCACCGAACGGCTCGAGCTGCTGGCCCGGACCCGGGGGCTGGCAGAGGCAGCCGGTCTGGCCGCCGAGGGGTGCTGCGGCCTGCACCAACGCCAGAGCCGTGGCTATCTGGCCTACAAAGGCGGACTGCGGCTCTGGGATGGGGTGAGGCTGCAGGCCCTCGAGCAGCGCTCCACCTTGGTGCGCAGTCTCAGCGAACGGGTGGAGATGGCCTGGTTGATTCATCCCGTCGAGGTGACCGACGCGGTGAAGCGACTGCTGGCCGAATCGGGGCTGCAGGCGCACCGCCCATCCCAGGCCTAGGAGTTTGCAGAAAAACCAGCCCACGGGCTAGTTTTCCACAGCCATGAGCTGATTTTTGGCTCAAAAAGCCGAATCGACGCCAATCAAGTCTGCAAACAGCCCGATTTCGGCATCGTTGGCCTGTCTGCAAGGCATTGGTTGTTCTCTTTTGGCCACACCTCTGGGCAACAGGCTGTTCATGCCGTCTCCATCACGGGCTACTCCTGCGGAGAAGGCTGCGCCTAGAGCAGGTTGCCCAGGCGGATCAGGTTGTAGGCGATCACGTGCAGGCCAAACACGGCACTGACTTTGTCC
>CAIZQU010000057.1 GCA_903935205.1 uncultured cyanobacterium
GCCAGCGGTCGATGGCCTCTCCTGATGGCTCTGCCCCCCGTCCGCAGCGCCTGCCAGCGCCGCTGGTTCGCTCTGTCGATCGCCTGCCAGGTGGCTCACTTTTCGTGTCGCCTCTGGCTCAGTTTTCGATGTCGCCTGACAGCCTTTTCCCCGGCGGCTGGCGGGGCAGGCCACAAAGCGAACGCCCTCATGGCGGAACACCGCCGGCGCATCGGACGGCACCACGCAGACCGCCGGGAAGCCCTGGCGCACTAAGGCCGCCGCCGCGCCGCGGGATTCAGTGGAGGCATTGACCACCAGCCCCTTGGCGGCTGCCTGCCGCACAGCCGCCTGATTCTCAGGGCCCATCGGGAAGTGGGTGAATGACCAGGCTGCCCGCAGATGCCGGGTGGCCCGGGCCAGCTGCAGCAACAGGGCCTGATCGATGCGCAGCGGATCGGCCGCATCGGGCCATTGATCGCCGGCCACGCAATGGCGGAACAGGATCCCGGCCGGCAGCGCCAGCACCTGCTTGATGAAGGCCGCCGCCGGCAGGCCGCTCTCGCCCCGGCTGAGCCGATCCCAGTGCAACCGGGTGTGGAAGCCAGCCTCGGCGTAGCAGCCCTGATCGCCCGCCAGGGGGCAGCTGGAGGGGCAGGTGCGACGGCTGGTGCTGGAGACAGCGATCGGACCGGTTTTGCCGTTGTCCGACGGGAAGGACAGGGAGGCACGGTGGGACTCGGCAGCAGCCACAGGAGGGGTGACGCAGGACCCGCCCTGCAGCCGCGCCGCCAGGCAAGGGCCAGCCACCAGCGAATGGCGCAGCGCAGCGGAGCCCAACGTCCAGCCCGGCTGGCTGGTGAAACCCTTGCCAAGGCGCGGAGCATGGAAGGGCCTGCGGCACCGATCTCAAAACGAAGTTTGTAGCTCTGACCTGCAAGCCAAGCAAGCTGTAACCAGGGCCATAAAACTTCGCGCACCCAAGCTAATCAGACAATTCGTCCCAATCCTGCTCTTGCTCAGCATTTTCAAGGCAAAGTTTCTTTTGCTCCACTATTGATCTGTATATTGCGAGAAGTCTTTTGTTTGCCTGAATTAAGGGATCGCCCAGGCGACTGTCTGCTCTCGCGCGAATGACGACTGGGTCTCCTAACCGACCTAAATATTCGTCTTTGCAAGTGATAGAGGTTCCTTCTGTTGAGTCAGTCTCGTTGCTAATAAAAATATCAGCAATGGCATCAATGCTCTGATCGGAATCTATGTAAGGCAAAAGCAAGTGCGAAATCTGCTCATGTCCTTCTTGCAGCAGCAAAAGAGTCCTTACTATAATCCATTTATCGGCAACCTCCTGGAAGGTTAGGCCGCGAAGAATGCCCACAATTGTATCAAGCCATTGCTTGAGGATTGGTTCATCTGATGCTGGGATGAGAGTCTCTGTGGACGTGACTTCACTCTGCTGTGGACTATCTTCTCTTTTGGCGAGGAGTCTCGCCAAGAGATGGGTAGTCAACGATGGAATTGAAGGGTTCGAGACAAAGTCACCGAGAATAGACAGCTCACCTACATTATTGGCCGAACTCGCCAATACGGCTTCAGAAAGTCGTATGATCTTATCAATTGTGGTCATGTAAAACAATGATTGGAATCCCTGGAAGCGGCTGTTAATCTTTTGTTCCTCGACAAGCTTTCCTAGGAAAACGATCAAGTCAGTCCTATCGGGAACCTTGGATGGATCAATCTTCTGCAATGTGACCTCAAGAAAGCGATCCAGTAAGTTTCTGGCAAGGACTCTGCTAATTACGTCATCCCTGCTTGCTGGGTTGCAGCAGAATAATTCAATATCATTCTGCGATACTTCATCAGACGGCAAATCATAAGTGAGCGCTATTCGTAGTCTGTCGCTGGCTGCAATCCTTCTGGTTTTTGAAAACTCCTGTTGGCTAAGCTTTTCGTAAGAGTAGTTACGCAACAATGGAAACAGATCTTCCAGTAGTTTCTGGGCTTGAATTCTTGTTTTGGGTGGCAAGGATTTCAATGCATTTGCACGCTCATCCGCAAACTCATTCACGTGGTCTTGATGGCTAACACGCTGATAGGAGCTGGCCATATCGACACCTGTGTAAGCGCCTGGATTCTGCATAATGTGCCTGAAGACATCCGGCAGCATTATTGCAATCGTTTGCAGTCCCAGCAGATCACCCCAGCAAACCTCGCTGCCACACCTTGGCTCTATATACAGAAATCGATTGAGGACCCGAATAACATCTCTAGGCGTCTGAATAAGTGGCTTTACTCCCAACAGCCAGATCTGGCTGAGGCATTTTTGCTCGTCACGAAAGCGGTCTTTCTGCAAGGGAGAGAGGGCCTGCCATAGCCGGTTCTCAAAATACAATTCAATGTCAGCCTTATTGACTTGCGGAAGAAATAATCGTAGCTGAACAATCTTGTCAAGATATTGTCCAGGATTCTCGAAGCCGGCAGCCGTCTGAAGTGCTTTTTCTGCATAGAGAGGATCTAAGGCGATGACGAAAGAACATCGTGGCAAATCGGAAACTGCCTGAATAGCCCGCACAATCTGGAATACCTCTGCAGGTGGCAATCTGTCGATGTCATCGATAAAGACAATGATGTTGCGGCCCAGCTCGAGCAATGTTTTCTTTAGAGCGTCCCTCTGTTCGCTGATATTAAGCTTGTGAAGATCGCTGACTTTCTTCACTCCTTGCCCAGTTTTTTCAACTACTCCTTTTACGATCGAGGTCCAAGGCTCTGCGCCTGGGACCCATTTCAGCGGTTCTAGCAGTTGTGCGTATGCGATAAGCCGCTGAGCAGCTTCAGCCGCTTTGGCATTTTGGTTGACCTGTCCAAGTTCGGATGCGATTTGAGCCATGAAGGCTTGAATTATATGATCTGCGGCACCAACTAGCCAAGGATTGAATTCAACGAGAATCGAAGTGCGGTCTTCCAGGTCAAGATGGCGCTTACGTCGATGCCTCCGAAGCCACCGCTTAAACCTACCTGATATCGCAAGAACTCCCAAGGATTCGGAGGACAGTACCTGCGCATGCATATTTAAAAAGGACTTTATCATAGCTAGTGCGGAAGACTTGCCAGATCCCCATTCTCCTTCGATGGAAATTGTTATGCCGTCGGGGCTTTTGTGCTCTTGAAGTAGGCTGCCAACCCGGTTGCAGAATTGCTGTCGATTAAGCTCATCTCTCCATTCTCCAAAACCCTCTAAAGCCTTGTCTGTGAATGGAAAGGCTTTGGTGGCTATGTTATCGCCTGGAGTGTTAGTCATTGGTCCTTTCCGGGCTGGGAACGCTTGCGACCGCAAGTAGATCCATCATCTGGCTGTTCGTGAAATAGATGTCAAAAGACATGAGCCTGGGGAGAATAATTTTCATGGAATGTATAGATATGCCTGTCATTTCAAAGCGGAATCAAACTCCTGTCTTGAAGTATACGTAGCAACGGAGTTGCTTAAGCCCTGTATTCGGTCAACGGGAAACAGCGGACTCCCCGGCACCCACAGCTCACAGCTATCGCTGTTGTCCTCGTAGTAGGAGGCGTTGCAGGTGACGCGCATTTGCTTGTCGAGGCCGGGCTGGGTCCAGGCGAAGTCATAGGCGCCGATCGAGCGGGCGCTACACCCAGGTGGAAGCAGCGCCGGCTGCCTGAGGATGGCTTCCAGATCAGCCAGGGTGAGCGGTGAGGGCTGCAGGGTGCTCACCACATCGCGGATGGCATCGAGGTCCTGGAGGACGTCATCAAGGTCCAGGCCCTTGATCTCGGGCTCCTGCTCGACAGCGGCCACGGCGGATGCCCGCGCCTTCTCCCGCTGATCACGGCTGACGAGGGTGGCCTGAGAGATGGAACTTGATGCCTTGGCCAGGATCGGCTGGAGCTTGCCCACCACCTGCTCGAACATCGCGATCCGACCCTTCAGCGCCCGGTACACGTCGGCCTCCACGGTGCCATCGAGATGCAGGTTGACGATCTGCATCTGCTCGTGGGTCTGGCCGATGCGGTCGATGCGGCCGATGCGCTGCTCCACGCGCATCGGATTCCAGGGCATGTCGTAGTTGATCAGGGCACCGCAGAATTGGAAGTTCAGGCCTTCGGCTGCCGCATCAGTGCAGAGCAGGATCTCGGCCTTGCCTTCCTTGAAGTCCCGTTTGGTGGCCTCGCGGTTCAGGGCCTTCCATACCCCGCCCTTCTGCAGGATCTCACCACCGCGACCGGTGAAGGTCATCAGGCTTGTGCGCCCGGCACCGATCAGCAGCTCCTTGAGGGCATCGACCGTGTCGGTGTACTGGGAAAAGACGATCACCTGCTTGTAGCCCTGGGCCTGGAGTTCATCAATGGCCTCAAGGAACGCCTCACCTTTGCTGTCGTGGCCGACCAGTGGGCGGGCCTGATCCAGCAGTACGGCGATGGCATCGAGTTCTCCCTGGAGCGAGGCCTCCTGGAAGGCGCTCTGCATACCCTCCAGATCGAAGGTCTGCTCTCCGCTGATGTCGTCGTCTTCTGCGGCTGCAGCGTCTTCCTCCAGCTGCTGCTGCTGGCCGGCTAGGCGCTTTTCCAGGGTGGAGACCAGGGCGGCCACGCTGCTGGCGAGGCGGCGGCGGTAGATCGTCATCACGAAGCCCACCGCTGATTTCTTTTGGCCAGAGGCCTGGGCGTACTGGGTGGAGATGAAGTCCTCCACGGCGTCATAGAGCGCCCGCTCTTGCGAGGTGCTCTCCAGGAAGCGGTCGTCCACATGGCGGGTGCCGATGGCGAGGTCCATCGATCCCTGCTGTTTGTAGGCCCGCAACAGGTTGCGGCTGTGGCGGGAGATCAGCCCCTGCACTGGGGTCCAGCGTTTTGCCAGGGCCAGCGAGGCCTGGCGGATCTCGATGCCGAGATTGCGGCGGGAAAGGGGATCGGTGTCGTTAAGGGCCCGCAGGGCCTTGCGCTTGCGCAGCGGCGACTTTCGCAGAGCTTCTGGCATGGCATTGCCCGGTGCCTCGCCAAAGGCCAACACGCTGCTGCGCCATAGCCCGGCCAGGTACGACAGGGTGGCCTCGTCCGGGTTCTCCTTCTCCACCCACTCGAAAAACCGCTCGAAGGCGTCTTCGGTCCACTCAGGGGGCATGCCCAGCAGGGCGAGCAGGTCCCACACCTCCAGCTCACTCACCTGCATGGGTGTGGCCGTGAGCAGCAGGAGACCGTTGGTGTGCTGACGCAAGTGCTGCATGAGCTGCATCAGGGTGTTGGGGCGGAGGCGCTCGCCGCCGCTGCTGTTGTTCTCTCGACGGGTGCG
This sequence comes from uncultured cyanobacterium, assembly GCA_903935205.1. GTDB lineage: Bacteria > Cyanobacteriota > Cyanobacteriia > PCC-6307 > Cyanobiaceae > Cyanobium. The sequence goes on from CAIZQU010000057.1 coordinate 5,285, forward strand.
GGCGTGGTGGGCTTCATCGAGCACCACCAGGTCGTAAGGATCGGCTTCCAGCAGATCCTTGTGGCGGTCTCGCCGCCGCATCAGGTGGCTGGAGACCAGCACAAAGGGTTCTGAGGTCCAGCTGCTCCGGTCCACTGTTCGGGAGAGCCCAGCCGGACGAAAGCGGGTGGGCTGCCAGTCGAGCGACCTGCCGCTGTAGATGGGCCAGTCGAGGCCAAATTTCTCGCGCAGTTCCCGCTGCCACTGCTTGAGCACCGACGCGGGCGCCATCACCAACATGCGGCGGGCTCGGCCGCTCAACCAGGCCTGGCGCAGCAGCAAGCCCGCCTGCACCGTTTTGCCGAGGCCCACCTCGTCGGCGATCAGCAGCCTGGGCGGCCACTGCTGCCAGAGACGCTGGAAGGCCCGCTGCTGATGGGGCCAGGGCGTGACGGCACTGGTGCCTTCACCGACCCGTTCGGCTCCGGGCAGATCGCTGGCGGCGGCCTGGAGCACGTAGCTCCAGACAATGCGGCGCCGTTCATCGATGTCGGGGACGATCTCAACGACGGGCTCTGGCTCCGGCCCAGGCAGATCCTTCAGGAAGGGTTTGAGGCGACGAGGTACCCCTTCCGTCGGCTGGAAGATGGCCAGCTGCTGGCGGATTGCCTCGGGAAGGGTGAAGGTGCGGGCGCCGGAGTCTTGGTTTTCCCAGAGCCGCAGGAAGCCAGCCTCCAGATCATCGATGGCCTCGGCACCACCAGGCTTCCAGGAGCAGAAAGTCTGGATGGTTTCGAAGTTGCTGGTCCAGCCGTTGGGGGTTTCGTTGACGCTGCCACTGAAGCCCAATCGCTGCCCGTGGTTGTCTTCGATCACGCCTTCCTTGGCGTGGAAGATGGCGCCGTCGTTGACGATGCGCCCGTCGATGAGCGGCAGCCCCACGCGGATCTCCAAGTGGCCATGGTTCACCAGCCAGGCCAGGAGCTCAGCCCCCAGCGCAGCAGACCCATGGCCGCCCGGCTCCACGCCCCTGAAGGGGAAATGGTTGGTGAGGTGATCAGTGAGAACAATCTCGGCGGGGGTTCCGGCTGCGAGGGCGGTGATGTCGGCCTCGCTGAGGAACACACCCGTGATGAGCCGCATCTGGCCGTGGCCCAGGCCATCAGGGGAAGCAGCTACCAGGTTTTCCACCCCCTCCAGCACCTGAAGAAGGGAGCGACTGGTGAAGTAGCCAGTGATGCGCCAGTAGCGGGTGGCATCCATCAGGGCCGGCCTGTAGAAACCCTCCAGCAGACTCTCGATCGAGCTGCTGAAGCGCCGCTTCCAGGCGTGATCACGCAGCTGGGTCATGACGTACGCCCTTCGATCCGCCGATCCACCTCATCCAGCAGGGCCTGCACCACCGTGAGCCAGTGCTGGCGATTGAGATCCAGTGGCTCTGGGTCGTCGTCGTAGCGGAGTTGAACAGCGAACAGGGTGAATTGCGAGAACTGCAGATAGGGAGTGGTCTCGACGCCCTGCTCGCTCAGAATCTGCAGCAGATCGGCGATGTCGTGGGTGAATGGGGCTCTGAGATCGGAGCTGAGGATCCAGGCTTTGAAGGCCTTCTCAATCGCCTGCTGCATCTGGAACCCCCAGCTGGCTTCATCGGCCTCGTCCACCGCCAGCAGCCGTGCCGCCCTGAGATCGCGCCTGGCGACGCGAAGCATGGCCTGAGCCTCAGAGCGGGCCATCCAGCACCTTCCCTTCTCGATACGCCTGGGCGATCACGTGACTGAGCCAGTGGCGCCGCTCCTCCACCTTGCTCCGGGGATACAGAAGAAGGTCCACAGGAACGCGATGACGGGCGAGCTTGTTCCAGAGCTGCCCGAGCACCTCAAAGCGGTTGTGACTGGCGTACCAGTCGTCGCTGACGGTGATCATCAGGTCAACATCGGAGCTGGGCCTGGCGTCGCCCCGAGCATGGGAGCCGAACAGCCGCACCTCGGCCTCTGGGATCTCTGCGCGGATTTCTGCAGCCATCTGCCGCAGCAGGGCTTCGTTGACGGTGCCGAGAGGCGTTGTGGTCATGGCTGCACCTCCATCGCTCAGGATGCCTCGGCCAGCTCAGCCAGCACCAGCTCCAATTGCTTGGGTGCCGGCACCTGCTCAGCGAGCGCCAGACGTCGCAAGTTCTCCAGGGCCTCGAAGTCGGAGGCGGCAGGCGCAGCGGCCTTCACTGGATCGAAGCCGGTGTAGCGGGCGGAGAGGGGAAGCACTTCGAGCACGGCCTCCAGGGCTGTGAGGAAGACGGGGCTGTTGGCCAGACCGTTGTCATCGAGCAACTGCTTGGCGGCGTTGAGGTCAATGCTGCGGGCACGGTGTGCGCAGTGGTGGATGGCATCGATCCAGGATTTGGTGCCATCGGGGGCGCCGAGTTTGCCCTTGGTGGCGCGGGTGGAGCTGTCCCAGAGGATCAGGTCGCTGGCCTTCTTCTCGGCCAGTACGCCCACCACCTCCTTATCGAGGTCAAGACCCACGACGCGGGCCAAGCGCAAGGCTTCGTCGTAGGGGAACTGGGGCGCCTCAAAGGCATCCCACGCGAGCACGAACCACTCGGTGAGAGGATCGAGTTGAGCGCGGCGCGAGCCGGAGGTGAGTTTCTCCATGCGCCAGGCCTTCACCTCGCGGCGGGCGGCGTCTAGGGCATCTTCTGGGCTCACCGCGTAGGGATCGTCCTGTTCCAACAGCTCCTCCAAGGTGAGCTGGGCACGTCCGCGCTTCTTGGTTTTCTCTTCGATGGGCTTGGGTTGACCCCGCTTGATCGGCCAGTGCAGGGAGAACTCCTCCAGGGCTGGACCGAAACATGAGAGGTAGAGGTCCACGCCACGGATGCCACCGGCCTGGAACTGCTCAATGCGTTGGCGCACAGCAGCTTTCACGCGGGGTTCGAGGTCTTCCCAGTACTGCACGCCGTCTTCTGGCTTCTGCTCGGGGCGCGGACGGCAGACAAGAAAGATCGTGCTGTTGGCGGCCGACTTGTCCTTGATGTGGAGCGAGCCCTCGGCCTCGGTGTTGATCGGCCAGGAGGCGGTGATGGCGAAGCCGGCATCAATCAGACCCTTGGTGAGTGCATCCCAGGCCCCGGTTGCCTTGTGGGTGAACATCAACGTCATCACGCCGTCGTCCTTGAGGACGCGGCGGCACTCCGCGAAGATCTCAGCCATCTTCTGCTGGTAGTCGAGACCAGCCAGAGCCTTCGCGCCTTTCTTACCCTTGTGCAGCGCGGGGTTGGCGACGGCCTCGTTCTCCTTGTCGGTGAGCGGCGTCATGAACAGCTCGGGGTAGATCAGGCCAGCAGTTCGCTTAAGCCATACGTAGAAGAAGTCGCTCAGCTCAGCATACATCACGTTGTCGTAGTATGGAGGATCCATCACCACCGCATCCACCGTGCCACTCTCGATATGAGCGACGGAATCTCCAGACCCACAGCTGATCCCCACAGGAGTCTGAGTCGGCTTACCCCTGACAGCAGGGCTTGCAGAAAACAATGGGCCGGCGTTGGCGACAGAAACACTGCCTGGATCAATCAGCTCGATCAGCTCTTCGATGCACTTGGCGAACGAAGAGAACACCCAGTCGTATCCCATCCCCGCGACTAGTGGTGCCATCTCAGCTGTAGACCACTTGAAAGCAAAGTCATGGCGATCGAAGACAGATCGCATCGTTTGTGCGTAAACATTCCAACTGCTTAACCGGGCATTCCAATTCAGAAACTTGTCTAGAGCCAGGCCGATGTAACCCAATGCCGCACGCTGCAGATCGCTGAGACTGTCAGATCTGGTTATTTCTTCCTGGACTAGCTCGCCGAAGATCTCCACGCTTGTCCCATGACAGAGCAGCTGGCGGGGGGAGAAAAGATCACGCCAGAAGTTCACGCCGTAAACCTTGGAGCGATCGGCGAACATCTCCCCATACTCCTCATTCGGCACCAGATCAAGCGCCTCCCACTCCGGCAGCTTGTTGGCCAGAGCCACTTCGATCTCAGCGCTGTTGTCATCTTCCAGGCGTGGCGCCCGGAAGCACCGCGCCCATTTATCTTTCTTCGGCTTGCCGGTTTTGGTGTATTCAGTGGGCAGCCTGCGCTTGAAAACCACCGCAAACAACTGCTCGCCCAAGCCGCCGACCTGGGCCTGGGCTTTCACCTGGTCACCGTCGATCACACGGCCACAGTCTGGATAGGGGCAGGTGGCATCGCCGCCCTTCACCGTGCCGTCGCTCTGTTCGCGTGCACTGCCCACGATCTTGAAGCTGCAGTGGCGGCTGGCATCACCGGGCCCGTCACCCAGCTGCGGCAACACCTTCACACCGGTGCCATCGGGTGCCAGCATCCAGTTTGGCGAGAGCGGGACCTTGCCAGCGCAGTAGGGACAGTGGATGGTGCGAGCCCAGAGGTAGGTGCAGTCGAGCTCCTCGGGAGCCTTGATCTGAGGGAAGTAGACGGCTAGTCGCTCCTCCAGCCGCTGACGAAATACCGGGACAAGCCGCTGATACTCGTCCAGCACTGAACAGCCAAACTTTGCCGGCCACTCATAGGTGGCCTTCTGAACCAGCACGGCGACAGGGTTGATGTCATTGGCCAGGGTCTTGCAACCCAGCCGCAACGCCTCAAAGGGTATCGCCCCACCCCCAGCGGTGGGGTCGAGGACAGTCGGCTGTTCTATGCCGAGCTTCTGAGATTCCTCCAACAGCCAGAACTCTTCCTTCTCGCTCGGGCAGTACTGGAAGGCACGGTCATACCCGTAGGGATTGTCGATGCGGATCCCCGTGCGCCTGGCCTTCTCCATGGCCTTCTTAGCCCCAACCGGATCCCCATGGATCCCAAGCATGTGCAGGAATGTCTTGCGATCGGCATCGGCAGGCAGCAGTGAGGCCAGCACCGCCGCTCGTGAGGCAACCAACGGACGCCGCGCCCACCACACATGCAAGCGGTTCGGCGCCGGGAAGGGCGTCATCGGCGTCCGCTCGCGGACACTCTCAATGCCCAGCTCGGCGATCGGCAGCCACTCTTCGATCAGGCGCTTGGTCATGGAAAGTCACAAGGCAGGATTTTTGAATGCAGCCATCTGCCGCCATAGACGCATTGTAATTTTAATGCGGAAGGGGCAGGACAAAATCGGGGTTTAGACGCCATATCACTAAATCATCATAGCGAAGGCAATAATGCTCTCAATCCAGTACGAGATTGCAACCCTTCCCGATCGAATCTCTTGTGAATAAATTAGCTCGCCGGGAGTGAAGCGGCTGGACCTGACAAGATAGTGAGGTGCAAGCATGAGCGTATTTGCCTGAGCACTACGGCTAGGGTGAATCTGTGAGTTTCGGATGATTTGAAGATGTGCAATGTTCTGCCCATGAAGCGATGCAGCACTTAGGACATATGACAAGCTCGGGTAGGCCGAGAGTAGGCCATTGGCAATATCTTGGATTCTTTGAATATCCCCCCAAGTTGCTTCCTGGTGGCTTGAGGATATTGCTCCGTAGCTACCGGCCCTGCGCTTGCCAGCCAAAACCAGCATCTGATAAATTGCCTCAGCTTCGGATGTCCCAGGATAAGCCCCTCGAATTATAGAGCCTCCAGCATCTCTTCCGCCCTGTATGTAGGCAAGCCAATAATATCTCCAAAAACAACACCATGCCTGCCAAAGATGATTTAAGAGGCCAGTGGACCATATTATGCCCTCTGAATTAGTTGGCCTACCATAGTGATTAAACAGCTCGCCGAGTCTGGAAGCTTCAGATATGAGTCGGGCCCTGCGCTTCCTGAGAGAAATCATTTCCTTAAGCTGCAGCTTGAAGTGCTTTGGCTAAAACTCTCAAGCGCGTCAGCCTACTTTTCAGATTGGTTGTAGATATTGAGGCCGACTTAAAGTCGGCAAGCTCAGTTCCCGCTGGATGTGAGTTTTCGATCGAACCAACGAGCTCGAGGACTCTCTGTGAGGCAAGATGAGGATCATCGCAGTAAACGTGGCTTGTGACAAGCCCACCAGTGCTCTCAGAATCAAGGCCGATAATGCCATATTTATTGTATACGAGTGCAGAAAATAAGGAATAAAGCATATATGGTTTTATTGCATTGCTGGCCAGGATCTCATTGAGATCAATCTTGACGAAGTCGAGCACCTCTGTTAGACGTGAGCGGACCACCTCTGCATTTGGAAAGGCTTCATCGTTGGATTCATAGAGTCTCTTCAGCAGCCTGTTGTCCCTCTTCTTGACGCCCTCGATTAGAATCTGTGCGAGCTCAGTAAGAAGAACTGCGTCGTCCATTCTAGAAACTTGCTTGAGACTGAGAACTCCGTATGACTCAAGCAAAGGAGAATATAGATCCATCATTTCCTTGATAAACCACTTGAACTCACCTTGGTATGTTGCATGCCGCTTCTCTGCGTCATTCAGAGGAAGCTGGTAAGAGTTTATTCGCCTAAAGATTTCTAGGACCTCATCATTTGTTGCAGAGACTATGACATCCATCGACACTTCATACGCCAAAAATTTTGCCTGCACCTCCGGCTCTAGACTTCCGAATTGAGCCCCTGAGTATCCCGAGCTTACCCTGGTCAGCTTGAACTTGTCTTCAATAAAATCTCTGATAACAGTAAGACGTTGCTGGCCATCGACGATCTCCCGCTTGGACTTCCTGGTGTGGAGATCAACAGTCTGCCTGATTACTACCTTGGGGAAGGGAAATTCATTTAGGATGCTGTCGATAAAATATGAACGTGCATTCGCAGGCCAAAGGCCTTGGCTTCGTTGATATGTGCGGTTAACTGTCAGCTCTCCGGACTTCATTTGATTATACAAATCGGAAACCGGAGCCGTGTTGCGAATGATCTTCATGGATTGAAGGCCTATTGTTTTAGTTTAAGTGGCACTTAGCAAGAGCCTTAGAGCCGCCAGAACTCTTCGAGGGTTTTTGCGGTGCATGGCCATTCCCAGCCAGTAGGCCGCCTCCTCACGGGCCATGGCATCGATGCCACGGGCGCAGTTCTCGATCGCGGCCACGTTGCGCATCGGGGCCAGCAGCTTGAACAGCAGCCCCATCGCGAGCGCGAGATCCTCCGAGAGGGCGTCCCGCCGGCCCTCCCCTTTCTTGAGCTTGGCGAGGCCCACCTGCTCGGCCTTGAGCCTCCGCAGCACGGCTCCCTCTACCAGCAGCAGCTTGTGCCCGCCGAGGCCCGCAATGCGCCGGGGCTCTTTCAGCTCGGGGGTGGCGGTGCTGGGCACCTGCCACACCTCCAGCTCCAGATCACTGGGGCCGCGCTGCCGACTGCGCAGTTCGTAGGCCGGGCGGCCTGAAGCGATGGCCTGGGTCATGCCTGCCCCTCCGCTGCCGCGGTGAGCTCAAGGCGGATGGTGGCGGTCTGAGCGCTGAGGCCAGCCCGGGTGAGGCGAGTGATCCAGGCCTCGCCACCGTCATCCCAGCGCAAGGGGGGCTCGTAGCGGAGCTGGTAGGTGATGTCGAGCGACTTCTCCCCACCTCGCCGCCATTGGCCTTCGATGAAACCCCGCAGGTGGGTGGCCTCCTCGGGTGTGCCGTTGAAGTCGAAGCTCCATTCGGCGCTGCCGTCGCCGCTGCTCCAGCCCCCTTCCATCATTTCGACGCGCACCGTGCCGCCAGGCTCGGCCTTGAGCAAGGCCATCGGCAGGAAGCCATCGCCACTGTTCATCCGCCAGGTGAGACCCTTGATCCCCTTGCCCGTGCTGCTCACCTGCTGGGCCAGCTGGGTGAGGGCTGTCTTCACGTTGTCGGTGCGCTCGATCACCCCAGGGCCTGCGGGCGGCGAAACACCTGCTCCGCCGCTGCCGGTGCTGGTAGAACCCAGCCCCACCTGAACAGCGGTTCCCGTCTCTCCTGCTCCGGTCACCGGAGTTATCCCGCCGTCACCACCAAACACGGTTGGCTGATCCACGCCAGCCTCACCGGCTGGAGCTGAAGTTTTCGGTGGCCAGACGCTCAACTCCAGCGCCTTGTCCATCGTGTAAATCTTGCCGTCTTCACTGATCGAAAGGGTGCCTGGCGGTAGGCCCTGGCCTTCGAGGCGATCGCCCTCTTTGTAGACGAACAGGCCCTGATCCAGGCCCATGCGCAGGCACTTCTTGAGCACCTCATCCCCCAGCAGGATCGGCAGGGCCGGATCGCGGTAGTACTCGTTGCGCAGATCCCGCGTGCTCATCACCCCCATGCGTTTCAGGGGTGTCTTGTCGGCCATGTAGTTCGGGGCCGGCGGCGCATCTTCTGCCATCACCAGCTCGCGGGCTTCGCGCAGCACCCGCTCCACCTGCTTCTGACCCACCCCCGGCTCGCTGCTGGCATTGGTGACGGTGATGGCGGCATGGGTGAGGGGCACCTCGGGCCACTGGCCCCGCTCGGGATAGAACACATGCCGGTAGCACTGCTGCACCGCCAGGGCGAAGCCCTGTTGTGCCTGGCCGTAGCGCTCCTTGACCTGATCCTGCTGGTGTGACTGCAAGCTCGCGAATAGATCGCCCTGCTGCATCTGCTGCAGCGCCAGGTAGGTGCGGGCCTTGCGAAGCATGTCGTCCACCTGCAGGGCATCAGCGCAGACGAACACGAGGTTGTTGCGGTTCAGGCGCACATTGGCGTTGTCGCCCTTCTCCTTGAACAGCCGCACCACCAGCTCCGGCAGGTGGATGTTCGTCTGCTCGACCGTGTGGCCTTCCCAATGGATCACCGCCAGGTAGGGGCCATCCGTGTCATCGGGAATGTCCGCCGGGCTGGACGGGAACAGCACAGGCTCCAGCCGTTGCTTGGCGAAGATCGTGCCGATGCGCCGGTTCAGCTCCTCACGCACGCTCTCCAGATCGAACTGCCCCTCCCGCTTCCTCACCATCTGGTTGAGGTTGGCGTCGGTGAGGAAGCGCAGCTTGCTCGTGCCGCTGTCGTCGAGATACTCCGACTCCTCCTGCAGGAGACGCACCGCCTTGTCGACAAAGGCCGGGTCCACCGCCGGGGCATAGAGGCTGTAGTTCAACTCCAGGCGGCTGAGGCCCTTCAGCGGTTCGTTGAAGGCGAGGGAGTGGAACAGCACTGTGCGCGCCGCCATGGATCCATAGGGCTCCATCTCCGAGAACTCCTGGGCATCCAGCCTCTGGGCCAGGGCCCTGCCGCCCTCTTCCGGCGTGGTGGACACATCCGCCCGGATCGCCGGGATGAAGGCCTGCAATCCCAGCTTGGTGGAGAGCTCCAGCCGAATCCGCTCATTGCCCGGATCCACGTGGTGGAGATGGACAGCCGTGACGCCCCGTGGCTGCTCACGCCAGAGCTGGCCCACCGTCTGGGCCAGTAGCCGCAACATGCCCCGCACCCGCTGGAAGTTCTCCAGGGTGGAGGTCTTCTGCATCAGGGTGTCGATCAGCTCTGGGTGGAGCGGATAGCCCTTGCGCAGATTGGCAGCGCGATCGTCGCTCTGACCCACCGGCGGCAGGACCTCGGCGGTGCGGCTCCAGATCTCCTGGTAGGCCTGCACCACCTCCTCCACCCGGCTGCGGTCGATCGACTCGAACAGGCGCCGTGTCAACACCTGCACCGTTTCGTCTTCGCTGGTGGGGGTGAGGGCCGTGATCTGCCGGCCGGTGACAGATTGCAGTTCAGCAAAGATCCGATCGATCCGCTGGTTTTCCTCCCCATAGGCATCCACCGACTGGCCACCCTTGCCCAGGGCCAGGGTGAACACCAGCACCGCCTGGGGGGAGGAGTTCACCGCCTTGATCAGGTCGGTGAGGAAGGGAGTGAGCTGCTCAGCGGCCTGGCCGGCAGCGGGACCCTTGATCTTGCGCAGGTAGATCGAGAGCTCGTCGATCAGGATCAGCACCGGTCGCTCACCGATCAGCTCTCGCAGGGTTTCGGCCCCTGGAGGTGCAGCGCCAAGCCGGTCGCTGTTGCGGATGCGCTCGTAGCCCGCAGGGCCGGCCAGCTGCACCGCCAGCTCCCCCCAGGGGGTGAAGGCGAGCACGTTGCCCTCCATGCGCCGGCCGTTCATCGGGTCGGCGTTCTCCCCGTCGAAAGCCGCCACCGTGACCTTCTGACTGGGCAGGCGGGCTGGATCGATGAACTCCGCCAGGTTCGGGATCTGATCGGCGGCCGTCAGGATGTGGTTCAGGCCGATCAGGGCGTGGGTCTTACCGCCGCCGTAGCTGGTGTCGAGCCGCAGGATGCTGCCCAGCTGGCTGCCGGAGCTGGTGAGCCGGTCCACCACCGCCAGAAACAGGTCGCGCAGGCCCCTGGTGGGGTGCGTGTTCGCGAAGAACAGGGCCGGGTTCTTGTAGAGCTCCGGCGCCGTGCCCTTCAGCACCTGGCTGAGGTCCGCCGCAAAGTCCTCGTCCCGGATCCGCCCTTCCAGCACGTCGGCCCGGGGCCGGCAGAGCTCGTAGATGGTGGGAGGGCTCATGGGGTGGGCGGCACGGCCCTGGCGAGCCAGGGTGCTCGAGGGTGTCGAGCCCCATCCTCGCTGTTGGACGGGCCCAGGTCATCCCCAAGCCTTCAAGCCGAGACGAGCCGATAAATCGAAGGCAAAACTATGCAGCTGGTGCATAGAAACGCCCTTGAGGGCCTGTCTCAGTCCTGGCGTGCCTGGTCCTGTTGGTTTCGCTTCACTTATCAGCTTGATGTCGTGAGTTGCGATGGTCATTTATCTCTTGATCCAGATTCGGGTTCGCTCTCATCGCCGCCTGATGCCTGAGAAAAGCCCGGTGGCGAGGGCCGCCGGGCAGGGCAGTGCTCTCGGGCTGGTGCCTCAGAGCACCAGCACCCGGGCCTGAGACCCGAGCACCCGCTGCTGATTGGCGGCCAGGATCAGGGCCTCGCTGCGGGCCATGAGGTGGGGCTGGCCGCTGATGTGCCCCTCGCGATCGAGGAAGAGCACTCGCAGCAGCTGGCCGGCTGTGCCCAGCAGATGAACGGAAACCACGCGGATCGGGCACTGGCGCTCAATTGACCTGTGGCCTTGCTGAGCGTGGAAGAGAGGGCGAGCCATGGCAGGGAGGGCGAACGACACCACCGCTGCGCCCCGGTGACGCCAGCGCCGCGCAAGGGTCGCGGAACGCAGTGGAGCGACTCGCGTCAGCCCTTGCGCGGTGCGCGAGCCGGGGCAGGCCGGGTGGCGTGATCGCCAGCCCCCAGGGCTCAGCCGGATCTGAGGGCTCAGTAGTCCTCGGGGAACAGCACGGTGGTGATGGGCCCATCGCCTTCGCCGCGGAGGTCTTCCGTGATCACCCAGATGGTGCCGTGCTCTGGTGTGTCGTAGCTGGAGAAGAGGCGGCCTTCCGCATGGGAGTGGTCCGAATCGTTGGAGGCTCTGTCCTCCTCGTCGAGCTCCCCCCAGTCGCGGCCCGCGTGACGATCGAGCAGGCCGACGATCACCTCATGGGGGACGGCAGCCGCGACAGCGGCCGTGGCAACGATTCGTCCGAGGGAATGACGCATGGGAAGGGGATGGGCCGCAGGGACGGTCCTGCAGCCCAGTGGCAGTGAAGGGAGTCTGATTAGCTCAGGCTTGCTGGGTGCCCGGCTGGTTGGAAGCAGGGGCCTGGTGCTGCACCAGAAACGCCTCGATCCAGTCATGGTGCTGCCGCTGGCAGATCCGATCGGCGATCGAGGGGGCTTCTTCCGGCACCTGGAAGCGCTTGCGGAACGCCTTGGTGAACCCCGCCAGGAGGGGAGCCGGCAGGGATCGCAGGGTGGTGTGCAGCTGGCGGATGGTGCTCGGATCCAGTTCGGCCAGGCCGGGGTCGGCTGGAGCCGCTGCTGCTGGAGGCAGGGCCGCTGTGCTTCGGAGGGGTGGCTGTGCTGACGGTGCCGGCCTGCTGGTGGCGGCAGCCGATTGGAGGGGTCTGGCTTCCGGGCTGCTGACCTCCCGCTGCTGCTTGTCGTACAGAGCCAGGCCGAAGGGATTCCCGAAGGTCATCAGCGCCCGCTTCATGGCGTCGGTCTCGGCCTCCTTGAGGGCGGATTCATGGGCCTGGCCCAGGTCCACGTCGATGCCGTGGCCGGCGCCGCTGCCTTCCCTGATCAATGGAGTGCCGCCGTGAACCGCCACCGTGACCCTGACGCGGGCGATGTAGGTGACGCCCCAGCCAGGCTTCTGCTCTCTGCCGATCAACCGCTCGGCCTGGGCGACGCAGCGGATCACGATGGTCTGCCGCTGCCAGCCATCGAAGCCAAAGATGCGATTGGCTTCCGCGATCACTTGCCACCCCTCCAGGTAACTCACCCGGCTGCGGCCCTGCTCCCGCTGGCGGACCTTGGCCCGATCCAGGGGGGCGGAGAGAGCGGCGAGCTGCTCCGGGGAGAAGCCAGGTGGCTGGACCGAGACGGCGGCCGAGGCGGGTTCCGGCGCGGATGGAGGGATCGCCTCGCTCCGATCAGAGGAGCGGATCAGCTCCAGCGCCGATGGGGGCCTCTGGGCGGGGCGTGGAGGAGCGGGCCGGCTGGTGGTGCTGACCCCGTTGGCGGAAGGAGCGGCGACGGTCATGGCGATGGGAGCAATGGTGTGAGGAGGAAGGAAAGGGGGCCCCGGCGGCCAAGCCGGAACCCCAGTCGCAAGGGGCCTCTGGCCCCTCAGTGGATGCGCCAGGAGCGGCGGGAGATCAGCTGGGCGCCGGGGATGAGGTGGCCGGCCTTAAGGGCCTCTTTGATGGCGGCCTTGTCCGCCTTGCTGGTGGTGGTGATGGCAAGCCACTCGGGGGCGAGGGCCTCCTCGTCGTCGATCTCAACGGCCTGGGACTTGCGGGAGGCCAGCTCGTGATTCGGGAACGAGAAGCGGGTGGAGGTGGGCTTCAGCCGGGTCAGCACCAGCACCAGCGATTCCTCCAGCGCATCGGCCCGAGAGGCATCAGAGCGGGACAGCTCCGTGAGCCGCTTGGCCTGCTGCTGGCGGTAAGCGGCCTGACCGCGCAAGTGCTCGATCACCCAGCAGATGGCGTCAGCCTTGGCGGCGAGGGCCTGTTTGTTGCCCTCTTCCGCGAGCAGGGCGGCCTCCAGCTCTGCCAGTGCCTGGGCACGGGACTCCTCGTCATCGGCCTCCAGCTGCTCGGCGAGCTGGCCGATGGCAGCGGTGAGCTCCTGGGCCTCGATGCCCAGCTGCCAGAGGGAACCGGATCGCTGCAGCGAGCAGACCGGCCCTGTGGGCTCTGCAGGGGCGGCCTCACGGGAGGAGGAATGAGCGATCGGAGCCGGGGTGAGAACAGGCATGGCGGTGTGGGGGGAATGGATCGGATGGCGCCCAAGGGCGCAGAAGGCTTCAGGAGCAGATGGATGCAGCGGGCACGGCCCAGAGACCGGCGGCTGGGCTGACCTCCACCACGGCGAGGGGCACCGGAGAGCGGGAGGCCATGCGGCGGGCCTGCTGCACCAGCGATGCAGTGCCAGGGCCGCCGGGGAAGGCCAGCACCAGCACCGAGGTGGCCGCCAGCGGGGAGGTGTGGGCCATGGCTTCGGCGATGGCCAACTGGAGCAGCTCCCGATTGCGGATCGGCCCGGCCGCCCGGCCATGGCGCTCCCAGGCGGCAGGCAGAGCAATGGCCGGCCAGCCCAGCTGATGGGCGGCGCGGGCGATAGCTGCATCGGCGCCACGGGCTCCGCCATGGAACAGCCGATGGACAGACCGGCCGCCGCAGCGTGCGAGGAGCTCAGCGGCAACCCTCTGGTGGGGCCAGGCCAGATCACGGCCGCCGCCGGCTGCGATCACAAGGGAGCGAGCAAGACCTGGACCTGGCCCAGATGAATGACAAATAACCATGGAATCAGTTGCCTTGAGGGACAACCGATCGGGGCATCAAGCCACTGGAAAGAGTGCATCTATGACGGCGAGATCAGGGGGTGAGGTTGCCGCAGGCGATGGGCTCGGGGCCTTTGGCGCAGCCTTTATTCTACCAGTACAAATGCACTTCAAAGAAGTCAGAGCCATTACGCCGCAATGGATCAAAGCAAAGCGGCGCCATCCGCTAGCGGCTCGGCAAGAGATCAGAGCAAGGACCAGATTCAGTCCGAAATAAACATCCGGCCGCGCAGCCGCGCGCGCAAACTTCTGTCCTCACTCCAGGCCCCTCCCGGCTGAGAGCTGCCGCGCCACCGCAGCCGCGGGAGAGCAGCCGAGCCCGCCACCCCCATCACCGGCCCCGGAGCGGAGGGCGGCGGCGGCTGGCCGATGCACGCCACGGCGCAGCCGTGGCACGCTGAAGGACGGCCGTCGTCGACCGGAGCGCGTCGACAACCAAGCCAGGAGCACCGGTCTCACGGTCGTGATGGCAAAGGCTCCGTGGACAGGGTGTCAGAAACTCGTGTAGCCTCCTGACACACCAGGACATAACAGGATCGATCCATTCGTCATGGCTGTTCCGAGCGAGAAGACTGTTCCGAGCGAGAAGACCGTGCTGAGCGAGCAGATCCTTGAAGCGGCAGGCAAGTGCCCTGAGGGATTCCTGCTGGCTGCCAAGCAGTTCCTGGCGCTGGGCACGCGCGATGCGGTGGACCAGGCCCTGCGGCGCCTGGCGGCCCGGGGCAAGCTTGTGAAGATCACCCGCGGCCGTTACGCCCTGCCCGTTTGCAGTCGCTTTGGCACCAGACCGCCGGCGCCGGAGGCGGTGATGGGCTGGCTCAACCAGGAGGGCGTTCAGCAGTTGGTGAGCAGTGGTGCCGCCGCGGCCAATGCCCTTGGCCTCACCACCCAGATGCCCGTACAGCAGATCTATCTGTCCCGCAGCCGGAGCCAGAAGCTCTATGTCTTCGGCAAGCAGCAGGTCACCATCCGCACGGCAGCCGCCTGGAACTTCCTGCTGGCCGATCGCCCTGCCGGCCAGGCGATCCGTGCCCTGACCTGGTTCGGCCCTGATCAGGCCTCAGCAGTTCTGCCGAAGGTCCGAACTGTGCTGCCTCCTGAAGAGTGGGAAGCCCTGCTCTCCGTCAGCGCTGAGCTGCCCTTGTGGCTGGCGGAGCTGCTCAGTGAACAAGATCAGGGACCGCTGGAGGTTCGTGGCTGAGTCCTGGTTCGCTCTTTCCGCAGAGGATCAGATGGAAGCCCTGGCGGTGGCTGCCGCCGAATCCGGCTGGCCGGCCTTTCTGCTTGAGAAGGACATCTGGGTGGTCTGGGCCCTGCAGATCCTTGGCACAGATCAGCAACTCCTGCAGAGCCTCACCTTCAAGGGCGGCACCTCGCTCTCCAAGGCCCATGGGTTGATTGACCGCTTCTCGGAAGACGTCGACCTCACCGTCAACATTCAGCACCTCTGGCCAGATGTCGACCTGGCGCCGGCATTCAACCCGAGCCAGGCCGAAAGGCGCCGTAAGGCCGCCGACAGCAAGCTCAAGCAATGGGTCAGCGAGATCCCCATGCCACTGCTTCAAGGGGCTGTCTCGGCCGCAGGAATCCCGGTGAAGCTGACGCTCAAAGCGGCGGAACCAAGGCGCCGGCAGCCACCCACCATCGTTCTCCACTACCCACCGCAGAGCCCGGCGCCTGAGGGCACCTACGGCTACGTGCGGCCCACGGTGCTGCTGGAGTTCGGTGCCCATTCCACCGGCGAACCGCATGGGCCGGTGCCCATCACCTGCGAGGCAGCGACCCACCTGGCCATGCTCGATTTCCCGACTGCCAGGCCACTGGTGATGGACCCGAAGCGCACGTTCCTCGAGAAGGCCGCGGCGATCCATGTCTCCTGCCGGAGAGGCCGTTGGGGCAGCGGTGAGGGCGACCGCTATTCACGCCATTGGTATGACCTCGATCGTCTTGCCCGTGCTGGCATCGCTGAGGCGGCTGTTCGAGACCGCACCCTTGCCGCAGAGGTGGCTCAGCACAAGGAGGACTTCTGGCGAGCCATGGATGCTGATGAGCAGCCCATCGACTACCTCCATGCTCTCAGCGGCAACCTGCAGCTGGTGCCGACCGATGCCGCCCGGCAGGCCTTGGAGTCCGACTACACCGCCATGTCTGACTCAGGGATGCTGCGCGGTGAGTTCCCGAGCTTCCCGGAGCTGCTGACGCGGATCAGCCAGCTGGAGGAGCAGTGCAATGCCATCGCGCGGTCCCTCGCATGAGCAGCCGCGGCCATTCCGATCGGGACCGATTCGGGGCGGACGATTTTGCGCTAGCTAGCGCAAAACGGGACGAGCCCCTGGGGCGGGGCCGTCGCTTGCCTCAGTTTTGCGCTTGATTTTGCGCTTTTTGGCCCCGCCGGGCCTGCCAGCGACACCCTGACCGACAAAAAGACCCCTTGCGGCGCAAGGAGTCTGACAGGATGGAGCCAAGCGGACTCGAACCGCTGACCCCCTGCATGCCATGCAGGTGCTCTACCAGCTGAGCTATGGCCCCGTGGGATGCGGCTGGCGACTGCAGCGCTGGTGGGGAGGTCCGCTGGACAACCCTCGCTGCAGCTGGCCCGGAGGCCTTGCCGTTCGCTCATTGAGCTTACACCGTGGCCTGCCGCCGCGAGCCATGGCGGCGGGTGGTCTGTCACACCTGGCGCCAGACCGCCACCAGCCGGCCCTGGACCAGCACCTCCTCGGCCGGAAGGCAGATCGGGGCATAGGCGGGATTGGCGGCCTCCAGACGCACCTGGGCCCCCTGGCGGTGGAAGTGTTTGAGGGTGGTGCCGCTGCCGCTGACGGTGGCGCAGACGATCGTTCCCTCCTTCAGGCGGGTGGGGTCGGCCACCGGCTCCATCAGCACCACATCACCATCAGCGATGTGGGCGTCGACCATCGAGTCGCCGTTGACGCTGAGGGCGAACAGACCGCGTGTCTCGAGGACCGGTGCCAGGTCCAGTCGTTCACGGGCATCATCGAAGCTCTCGATCAGGCCGCCGGCGGCCACGGCGCCGAGCACCGGGATGCCGCCGAACCCCGGCCCACCGCCGAGCAGCTGCAGGGTGCGGGCCTGGCCCTCCTGCCAGGTGATCCAGCCCTTCTGCTGCAGGTGGCGCAGCCGGCTCTGGATCGGCGCCGGTGAGCGCAGGCCCATCGCTTCCATCATCTGGCGGATCGAGGGGCTGTGGCGATGCTGCTGGATGTAGCGCTCCAGCCAGCCGTAAAGCTCCTGCTGGGCGCTGGTGAGCGGCTCGAGCGGCTGGGCGGAGGCTCCCGGGAGAGGGGGGCGCGACGGGGCGAACACGAGCAGTACGGATGAACCAGCTCCGTTCTGCCAGGTTCCGCGGCATTTGTCCAGACCCCCTGCCCCTCGCTGTCCTGCCGAACCCCTGGACCTTCGGCAGGAGATGGACGGCTCAGAGGGCCCCGAGCAGCGTCGCCAGCAGGGCCTGCTGGGCATGCAGCCTGTTCTCCGCCTGGTCAAACACCCTGCTGGCGCTGCCTTCGATCACCCCGGCGCTGATCTCCTCCCCCCGGTGGGCCGGCAGACAGTGGAGCACGATCGCCCGGGGATCGGCTTCGCTGAGCAGCGCCTCATCAAGGCACCAGCCGGCGAAGGCCCGCTCCCTGGCGTCCTGCTCCTCCTCCTGACCCATCGAGGCCCAGACATCGGTGTAGACGGCCTGGGCCCCCCTCACAGCCTCTACCGGATCATGGACGACGGTGACCGTCGCGCCGTGTTGCGCCAGGGATCTGGCCTGATCCAGGACCTTGGGATCGGGGGCAAAACCCGCCGGAGTGCCGATGCTCACAGTCACCCCGAGCAGGGCGCCGCAGAGCATCAGGGAGTGGGCCACGTTATTGCCATCACCCACGTAGGCCAGGCGCAGGCCCTGCAGCCGCTCCAGGGCCAGGCCGCCCCCGTCGGTGGCGGCGAAGGCCTCGGCCATGGTGAGGTAATCGGCCAGGGCCTGGCAGGGATGTTCGCGATCGGTGAGGGCGTTGATCACCGGGATCGTGGCCCAGTGGGCGTAGGCCTCCAGATCCGTCTGGGCGAAGGTGCGGATCGCCAGGGCATCGCAATAACGGCTCAGCACCCGCGCCGTATCCGCCACCGGTTCACCCCGGCCCACCTGCGTCACCGTGGGCAGCAGATCGATCGTCTGCCCCCCGAGCCGGGCCATCGCCACGCTGAAGCTCACCCGGGTGCGGGTGGACGCCTTGCTGAAGATCAACCCGAGGATGCGCCCCTGCTGAGGCCCGGGGCCGCGGCCCGCCTTCAGATCCGCAGCCAGCTCCAGCAGGGCCCGGGTCTGCTCGGGGCTGAGATCGGCCGATGAAAGCAGATCGCTGCCCCTGAGACTTGAGAGCACGGAGCGATCGGCAGGGCGTGCCATCGGTGCGGCGCCAAAGATCCCTTATCGGAGATCGGCTGGCCTGTCGTCAAGGGGCCGGGGTGGGCCGAACAGGTAGCCCTGCCCGAAGTCGCAGTCGAGGGCGACCAGCCGTTGCTTCTGGGCCTCGGTTTCAATCCCTTCGGCGATCACGCTCAGGCCCAGTTCCCGGCAGAGCCTGGTGATCGCCTGGATCACCACGGTGCGGCTGCGATCCAGGCCGAGGGCTCCGGTGAAGCTGCGGTCGATCTTGATGCCATCGAGCGGCAGCTCGCTGAGCAGAGAGAGGCTTGAGTAACCGGTCCCGAAGTCGTCGAGATGGATGCACACGCCAGCCCGACGCAGGATGCTGAGGGTTTCGGCGGTGACGCTGGGCTGGGTGATGATCGCCGTCTCGGTGATCTCCAGCTGCAGCCGGCTCGGATCGATGTCGGTCCTGGCGCAGGCCTCCAGCACCCGGCTGGCGTACCCGGGTTCGGCCAGCTCCAGCGGACTGACGTTGACGGCCATGGTCAGGCCCAGTCCCTGGGCATCGTGGACCTTCAGGCTGCTGAGAGCCTGCTCCAGAACCTGATGGCCGAGCTGACCGATCAGGCGGCTGCGCTCGGCCTGACTGATGAAATGATCGGGGCTGAGCAGCACGCCATCGAGGCCTGGCAGGCGCACCAGGGCTTCGTGGCCTCGAACGGCGCCGCTGCGCAGCTCCACGATCGGCTGCAGGTGAAGGGTGAGCTCGCGCCGGGCCAACGCCTGACGCAGGGCCAACAGCACGCGGTTGGTCTGCTCCTGCCGACGGGCAAGCGATTCGTCGTAGATCTTGCCCCGCAACAGATTGGCACCCTTGGCGGCATACATGGCCTGATCGGCGCGGCGAATCAGCTCCTGGGCGCTGAGCCTGGTGGTGCCGATCCCGACATCGGCGTTGGCCAGGGCGATGCCGATGCTGAGGCTGGGATGGATGATCTCGTCCCCGACCGTCCAGGCCTGGCCGACGGCACGCTGGAGGCGCTCGGCGATGTCCTGGGCCTGGCTGATCTGCTGGAGGTTGTGGCTGACGATCACAAATTCATCCCCGCCCAGCCGAGAGACCATGTCGTCTTCGCGGGTGGCGTCGCGCAGACGTTTGCTGATTTCAATCAGCAGCTCGTCGCCGGCATCATGCCCATGCACATCATTCACCTCCTTGAAGCGGTTGAGATCGCAGAACATCACGGCAATCGTGCCGCTGCTCTCAGGATCTTCAGCCAGCGCTGACTCCAGATGCTCCATCAGGCCGCGGCGGTTCGGCAGGCCTGTGACGGGACATTCGCGCACCTGGGACGCCAGATGCTGCTGGGTGCGGCGGAGCCGATCATTGAGATGTTCAATCTCCCGACTGCGCTGCTGCAATGATTCGCTGCGAGCCCAGAGTTCCTGGTAGGAGATCAAGGTGCTGATGTCGCGTACGCAGAACACCAGGGCCGGTGGATCTTCGTCGGGGATCGGATCCCATTGCAACTCGATCACCTGCAGCGGATCCTGGCTCAACATCGAGATTTTTGATCCGGTGTGGGCCGCAAGCTCCTGATCGCATTGCACAGGGATCAGGGTTCCGCCATCGAGGGGTTGCGGCAGGAGGGAGGTGATCGAACGGCCCAGACATTCAAGACGTTTCTTGCCGCAGAGCAGCAGGAAGGGCTCATTGCACCACAACAGACGACCGCGGCCATCACTGATGGCCAAGGCGTCATGAATGGCGGCCATCGCCGCTTCCATTCGCCCCAGGGTGCGTCGCAGTTGCTGGATCAGTGTTGTCTCCTTTTCCATGGAAATTGCCATGGTGGTGATTGCCATGGGCCTGGGACATGGACAGGGGATATCATCCCCGATGTTGCAGCGATGCCGCCGAGGAATCAGCTGATCGCGGCATTGGCCTCACCCCCATCTACCAGGGGGGTGAGGGTGGCACCAAACAGCCAGCCCTCATCACTGGACTCAGCAATAATAAAATGCTCGGACATGAGTTCGCGCCCGTCCCTGCAGACCGTGTAAAGGCGTAAGGGATGGCCGAGAACGGTGGATTTATGGGTCGATTGATAGCGGGAGAATCCAAGAACATGGGACATCCTGAATGATTCTGGCAGGATCAGGGTGACCGGCTGGCCTATCAGTTCCTGTTGCGTCCAACCATAAACATTCTCGAATGGCCCATTGATCGCCAGGATGTTGCCATTGTGATCGGCGAGCACAAAGGGGGCATCACCTTCCTGGAGATCCCTGATCGAGGGAGTAGCCGTCAACGGAGGTTCGGATCTGTTCGCGCGACTCTAGGGCTCGATCGGTGTGCTCACGCCAAACACGTAGGAAAAAAATCCGGTCGCCGCGATGTCCACCAAGGGAGATGCCGCTCTGGCAGACCGCCGGGTGATCCTCAGGCTGGAGCCCCGATCTCCTCAGGCATGACGCTGGCGGCCAGCAGGTCGCGGAGCTCATCGCCCTCGATCACCTCCTTCTCCAGAATCCTGGCGGCGATGCCGTCGAGCAGCTCCCGGTTGCGGCGCAGAATCGACAGGGCGCGATCGTGGGCCCGATCCACCAGGGAGCGCACCTCCCGATCGATCGCCTGGGCGGTGGCGTCGCTCACCACCCGACGGGGGTTGTTGCCACCGCCGAGGAAGCGGCCGCCACCCTGCTTGTCGTAGGCCAGCGGGCCGAGCACATCGCTCATCCCATAGGTGCCGACCATCTGTTCGGCGATATCGGTGGCGCGTTGCAGGTCGTTGGCGGCGCCGGTTGTGACTTCGCCGAAGACGATTTCCTCAGCGCTGCGGCCTCCCAGCAGAGTGGCGATCTGACCTTCAAGGTCGTCCTTCGAGTTGAGAAAGCGCTCCTCGGTAGGCAGCTGCAGCGTGTATCCCAGGGCAGCCATGCCCCGGGGCACGATCGAGATCTTGGCCACCTTGCTGCCACCGGGCATCAGGTGGCCGACGATGGCATGACCCACCTCATGGAAGGCCACCACCCTTTTCTCATCGTCCTGAAGCACACGGCTGCGCTTCTCCAGGCCGGCCACCACCCGTTCGATCGCTTCGTTCAGATCGCCCTGCTCGACGGCGGTGCGCTTGGCCCGCGCCGCCAGCAGCGCCGCCTCATTGACCAGGTTCGCCAGGTCGGCACCGGCAAAGCCGCTGGTGGCCTGGGCGATGCGGTCGAGATCGACCCCCTCCGCCAGCTTCACCTTTTTGGCATAAATGCCGAGGATCGTGCGGCGACCGGAAAGATCAGGGCGATCGACCAGCACCTGGCGGTCGAAGCGACCCGGCCGGAGCAGGGCCGGGTCGAGCACCTCCGGTTGGTTGGTTGCGGCCAGCACGATCACCGGTTTGTCCTTGGCGGCGAAGCCATCCATTTCGGTGAGCAGCTGATTGAGGGTCTGCTCGCGCTCATCGTTGCCGCCGACGACACCCATTGAGCCAGCGCGGCTCTTGCCGATGGCATCGAGTTCGTCGATGAAGATGATGCAGGGTGCCTTTTTCTTGGCTTCATCGAACAGGTCGCGCACCCGGGCGGCACCGGCGCCGACGAACAACTCCACAAATTCCGAGCCACTGATGATGAAGAACGGCACACCGGCTTCGCCGGCGACGGCCTTCGACAGCAGGGTCTTGCCCGTTCCCGGAGGGCCCACCAGCAGCACGCCCTTGGGAATGCGGGCGCCGATCGCCACATATCGCTCGGGGGTCTTGAGAAAATCGACGATCTCGGTCAGCTCGGTCTTGGCCTCATCAACGCCGGCCACATCGGCAAAGGTGACCCGCGATTCCTCATCGGGCACATAGACCCTGGCCTTGCTCTTGGTGAAACTCAAGGCTCCCTGGGCTCCGCCCATGCCGCTGCGGCGTGCAAAGAACTGAAGCACCCCGATGAAGATCAGCGGCGGCACCACCCAGCTGAGCAGAGTTGTGAAGAAGCTGGGCTTGCGCGGCGGGGCAGCGGCAAACTCCACGCCATGCTGTTCGAGCCGCTGCGGCAGTTCCATGTCGAAGATCGGCGTGGTGGCCAGCACGGTCGGTGCCCCTTCAGCGGGGGCCTTGATCAACTCGTAGCGGATCTGGTCGGAGGTGATGTAGGCGCGCTTGACGTTATCGGCATTCACCTGATCGATGAACAACGAATAGGGAACCCGCGGCACCTGCGTGGCCGGGTTGGGCAGGAAGTTGCTGAACAGCAGCAGCACGCCAAAACCGATCAGCAACAGATTGATCAGGCCAAAGCGCCTGCTGGGTCGGTTGTCGTCCTGGCGGATGGCCATCGAGCATCGGGCGGTATGGGGCCAGGCTAGGCGCAGCCTCACCGGGCGCGGGACCTGGCCCCGCCGGGTTCCCCGCCCCCCCCAGCCCCACGCCCCCATGTGCGGCCGCTTTTCCCTGACCACCTCCCTCGATGCCCTGCTGCCCCGGCTGAGGGGCGAGCTGCCGGCCGGCCTGGCCGACCACTACGCTCCACGGCCCCAGGTGCGTCCCGGGGAACCGGTGCTGCTGCAGCGCCAGGACCAGGGGAGGGTGGCGGTGGGCCTGGCGCTCTGGGGTCTGGTGCCCGAGTGGTCCAAGGATCCCCGCGGCCTGCGTCGACCGATCAACGCCCGCGCCGAGACGGTCGCGGCCAGACCCTTCTTCCGCGGACCCTGGCGACATCGCCGCGCCCTGCTGCCGGCCGACGGTTTTTACGAGTGGCAGAGCCGCATCGATCCGTCCAGCGGCCGAACCTGGAAGCAGCCCTGGCTGTTCCGCCGCCGCGACCGCGCACCCTTCTGGCTCGGCGGCCTCTGGGAGCGCTGGTGCGGCGCCGACGGCGGCGAGCTGGAGACCGCCGTGATCCTGACCACCGCCCCCAACGATCTGCTCCGGCGCGTCCATGACCGGATGCCGGTTCTGATCCCCGACGGGCTGGAGGAGGCCTGGCTGGAGGCCGTCGATGGCCCTGGCCTGAGGGCTCTGGAGCCCCTGATGGCCCCCTGGGATCCGGCGGCCTGGGAGGCGGTGAAGCTGGAGCCGGCGGGATCCGCCCCCACCCCCCGGTCGCCGGACCAGGCCCGGGCCCGGGGGTGTGGGGCACCGGCCTCCGGCCGGCAACGCGGCGCCTCGGCCGATCCGCAGCAGCTGGAGCTGCTGGCCGGGCCTGAGGGCTGGACTCCGCTAGACCGTGACCAGCCGCTCGCCGCCGATGAGTCTTGAGCAACTGGATGCCTTTCTCGCCCAGGCCCGCCTCGATCCCGACCTCGACCAGCGCCTGCATGATCCCTCCGACCCCCTGGATCTGGAGGCCTTTCTCGCCCTGGCCCGCGGGCGCGGTTTTGCTGTGGAGGAGGCGGATGTGATCGCCGCCCAGATCCGCGCCGAGGAGGCCCTCAGCGATGCCGAGCTGCAGCGCCGCGCCGGCGAGGAGGCCCGTCGGCTGCGCCACTTCATCCTGGGCTGAACGGCCGGGGCGGCAGCGGTTTCAGAGGGTCTGCTCCAGAAAGGCCGCCACCTGGTCCAGCGCAACGGTCACCGCCCCCCCCGGCGCCGCGACGGGACAGACGGCATGGCGGTAGTCGAGGCCATGGATCATCGCCAGTTGAAAGAAGTCCGGCCGCACGCCGTGGTCCTCCTGAAACAGCTCCAACACCCTGGCTGAGTGGCTGTGGAGCAGGTTGGTGAGGCTGGCGCCATGGGGGGCCACGATGTGGCTGGCGCCGCGGAACAGTGCGATCTGATCGATGAGGCTGAGGCGCTCGCTCTGCACCGCCACGAAACCGTGGGGTTCGAGCAGGGCCAGCACCGCTTCCTCATTGGCCACCTGCCGCGTCGTCACGCCCCTCCGGGAGAGGTAGAGCCGCCGCGGTGGTGTCAGCCTGGGGGGCGGCGTTGCCTGGCTGAGTCGGTCGGCCAGCCAGCGGACCGCCCATGGCGATGCCGCATCAAAGGGTGCTCCCCCGAGCCGCTGCCAGCGGTGGGCCACGTAGGCGATCAGCCGCTCCACCGCCAACCCGCCCCGGCGTACCGGTCGATGGCTGATCATCTGCTCGGCGGGCAGGCCGAGCAGGGCCAGGGATTGTCGTTGCCAGGTGTTCAGGGTGGCAGGCACGATCACCCGGGTGATCTCACCGCTGCGGCGGCTGTGGTCCTCCGCCGCGATCAGGCGGGGCAGGCCATCGAGGAACCAGTGGTAGTAGCTGCCGCACCACTGGCGACTGTCCACCAGGGAGCACACCGCCCCGGCGAGCCGTTCCTGGGCCGGCAGGAGCGAGCGCAAGCGCAGGGAACGGCGCAGGCGGAGCTCGATTTCCTTGTGGTGGAGCGTCTCCTCCACGATCCGGCGGTTGCGGGCCACACCCACAAGATTGCCGCTCACCAGCCGCGCCCCGCGTTCCAGCCGGTAGGCCTGGGGATCGAGAAGAATCGGCTGGAGAAATTCGGCGATGCGGCCCAGGGGCTGGTCCGCGGGGTTGGTCAGGCGGTAGTGGCAACGCTGGCGGCCGTGAAGCTCGACGACCGTCGGATCGGCAGGCGTCATGGGTCCTCTGCCGGCGGGCCATCCGGAGCCGCATCGCCGGGATCATCGGCCAGGGGGGCATCGCTGGCGTGATGCGGATGCTCCAGCTGCCAGAGCAGATCGATGCCCAGCTGCGAGGTTCGGGCTCCATGCCAGATCGGCGCCTGATCGACCCTGGCGAGTCCAAGGTCGGCGAGGGGCGTGCGGGCCGGCATGCCACCCAGCAGTTTCGGGGCCACCACCACCGCGACCTCCTGCACACAACCCTGGCGCAGCGCTGCCGCCGCCAGCTCCGCCCCACATTCCCACAGCACCTGGTTGCAGCCCCGGCTCGCCAGGGCCTGAAGGAGCTCGACCGGTTCGCAGGCAGGAAGCTCCAGCCGTTCCACCCCCAGCCGATCGAGCCGGGCACGGGTTCTGTCAGCGGCTGATGGCGCAGGGCCCTGGGCCGCCGCTGGGCTGGGGCCGTGGGCCACCAGGGTGGTCGCCAAGCCCTGATCCCAGAGTCGGGCCTGCTCCGGTAGATCGAGGCTGCGGCTCATCACCACCCGCAGGGGTTCGGGCCGGCGCTGGCCCCGGCTGGTGAGCAGGGGGTCATCGGCACGCAGCGTGCCACCGCCCACGATCACCGCATCGCAGCCCGCCCTCAGCCGATGCACCCAGGCCCGGGCCGCCGGACCGCTGATCCACTGGCTGTGGCCATTCGGCAGGGCGGTGCGTCCATCCAGGCTCATCGCCCATTTCAGGATCCCCAGGGGACGACCGCTGCGAACGCGGTGGATGAAGGCCCGGTTCAGCCTCAGGGCGTCGCTCCGGCCCACCGCTTCGACCACGTCAACACCTGCGGCCCGGAGCCTGGCGATGCCCCCACCGGCCACCCTCGGGTCGGGGTCCTCCATGGCCACCACGACCCGCTGAACTCCCGCGGCGATCACCGCCTCGGTGCAGGGGGGGGTGCGGCCGTGGTGGCAGCAGGGCTCCAGGGTGACCACCAGGGTGCCACCCCGGGCCCTCTCTCCGGCCTGGGCGAGGGCCCCGACCTCGGCGTGGGGATCACCGGCCCGGGCGTGGAAGCCTTCGCCCACCAGCTGACCCGCGGGATCCAGCACCACGGCGCCCACCATGGGGTTGGGACTGGTCCGGCCAGCGCCCAGGGCCGCCAGGGCCAGGGCGCGGCGCATCGGCAGCAGCCAGGGGCTGGCCGTTGCGGTAGCGGTGGCGTGGGACAGGGTGGTGGTGGTCATCGGCGCGGTTCCGGGGCACGGGTCGTACCACTGCCGGGCTGGCTGGCAAGGCGAAGGCTGGCGTTGATCGACGCCTGCGCCTCAGCTCCTCTCCCGCCGGGCATGGGCTCCATTCAGCCCGGGTTGGCCATGGGCAGGCTTCGCCACTCCTCCACCACATAGGGCGGCACCGGCAGCTCGGTGAACACCCCGGGAAGCTCCAGTCGCAGGGGGCGATTGGTCTGCAGATCGGCCAGCAGGGGAGTGAGGTCGAATTCGGCCGCCGCCGCTCGTCCATCAGCGGCCAGCTTGGGGCTGGTCAGGGTGGTGTCGGCCAGCTCCCACAGGCGACGACCCGCGGTGATCAGCAGGGGTGTGGGATGGTCCAGCCGCACCCGGCCGGGATAGCCCACGATCCGCAGGGTGATGGTTGCCTCCGGGTTGGCCGGACCTTCGCGGTAGGCCACCACCTGCCAGCTCTGATAATCGAGATCGCGCAGGCTCTCCAGGCTCCTGACCACCCCGGTGGCGGTGCTCTCATCGGGATGGGCGTGGATCATGGCCCAGGCGGGATGGGCAGGCAGCAGGGCTGCCAGAAGGATCAGCAGCACCTGACCGGTCAGCAGCAGGAGCTCCTGGCCTGTCGCTCTCCAGGCCCTCCCTGGCCGCGGGAGCGCTCCGCTCTTGGAGGCCGGATGGGGGAGCGGAACCCTCCGCCGGGTTCGATGGCCAGCGGCAGCGGGCTTGCGCTGGTGGGGATTGGGGTCCTTGCTCATCACGCCTCGCCGCTCAGGGGGTGCCGCTCCGCCCCGGGGATCGGCTGCCAGCCGGTATGGGTGGCCCACAGGGCCCAGATCGCCATCGCCCGCAGATAGTGGCAGGCCCGGAAGGTGGTCACGGCGGTGATCGCCTCGGGGGTGCGGAACTGTAAGCCTCCCGCATACACCTGCTGCACCACCGCCGAGCAGATGGCCAGGGCCGTATCGCTGTCACCCATCAGGCGGTAGTAGGCGGCCAGACCGAAGTTGATGCCGGTCCACACCTCCAGGGGATGGGTGCCATTGGGGTCGAGGGGGGTGCCATCGCGACGCAGGCCGTTGGCCACCCCGAGCCGGCCGCCCTGGAAACCCTCGAAGCAGGCCTCCTTGATCGCCTGCAGGGAGGAGAGGGCGCGATTCTCAGCCACCACAGGCGGCAGGCCGAGCAGGCGGGCGTAGAAGTCGCCGCAGAGCTGGTCGGCCATCACCACCGGCGTGCCGCTCTCGGCATCGATGTTGTAGTACTCGCCATTCCAGAGCAGGGTGTCGAAGTGGGCGCGGCTCTGCTCCAGCCAGCCTCCGAACTCCCGCTGCTCGGCGCTGGTGTCGAGCCCCAGCTCCAGCTGCAGCCGTTGGCCCATCGCCAGGGCCGCCTCCAGGGCGGCGATCCAGAGGGCGCCGCAGTAGGCGCTCACCCCCTGCAGGGGCCAGTCATCAAAGGTCTGGTCCGGGGCACCGCCGTTGTCGGGCAGACCGTCGCCGTTGGCATCAAACCGCTTCAGATAGCGCAGGGCCGTCACGGCGGCAGGCCAGCAGTCGGCCAGAAAGCGCAGGTCCTCGCCCGAGGGTGCCAGGCGGAAGGTGCGCCAGACCTGCAGCACGAAATCGCTGGCCAGATCCTTCCAGAGGTTGCAGTCCTGGTAGGCGGTGTAGTTGGTGGCCTCGAACGGGCGTTCGTTGGGGGCGCCCAGATCGTGCGGGGTGGCGCCGGCCACCTTGCGGGCCGCCTCCACCCGGCCGCGCCCCTGGGTGAAGTACCAGCCGATCGGCCGGGGGGAGGGATCGGCGGCGGGGATGGCCCGCGCAAAGTCGCGCAGCACCGCCTTGTCGAGCTCCGGCCAGAGCTGCAGCAGGGCGAAGGATCCATAGAGCCGCACATCGAGGCTCTCGTACCAGGCGTAGTCGAGGCACTCCAGAACGCCGAAGTGGCCGACCGGTGCGGTGGGGCTGGCGGCGGTCCAGAGGCTGCCGCCGCTGGCCAGGTCGTAGAGCTCGTTGAGCAGGGCCATCCGCAGGGCCTCGGGCAGGTCGTCGCGGCCGACCACCGGGGACTGCCAGGTCTCGATCGCCTCGCGCCAGCCTCGCCAGTCCCGCAGGGCCTCGGCGGCGATCGCCGCGGCGTTGTCCCCGGAAGTGCCGAAGAAGTCCGTGTAGCGGCGAAGGGCGCGGGCCCCCGTGGCAAAGCCGGTGACCGGCAGGTCCCAGCTGATCACCACCGGCAGCTCCAGACTCTGCCCCGGTTCCAGGCGGAAGCGCACCGCCAGGGCCGCACTGGCCGGGTCGTCGTCAGCGCTGTGGCGGTCGTTGTTGCTCTCGGGAATGGAACCGTCCCGAGCGAAGGGAGTCCACAGTTCGGCGCCGTTGCCGGCGGGGTTCCAGCGGCTGCAGCGAAAGATCTGAACGCCGGGGTGATTCAGGAGCTCGTGATCGGGCACCGCCAGGCACCACTGGCCCTGACCTTCCGCCAGCGGCTCGCTGCGCTCGCCCTCCAGCAGCAGCCCCCTGAGCCCTGGGCGATCGACCGGGCGGTTGCGCTGGCCCCGGCTGCGGCCGATGGCCGGCACATAGGCGTGTTCCGGACTGCCATCGTCGCGGAAGTGCACGGCGGCGGCGGGGTCGGTGTTGGTGAACCAGCCGACGGTGTTGCGCCAGCTCAGCAGCAGCGACAGGTCGAGGGGCTGGTCGGTGGGGTTGTGAAAGCTCCAGCGGAACACCGCCACGGGGTAGCTGCTGCGGCGGTAATCGCCGGGAAGGATCGGACTGAAGGCCTCGGCCAGCACCTCGGCGGCGAAGATCCCGTCGTAGCGAGTCCAGCTCAGGGGGTAGCGGGCGGCATAGGTGCCGCTGGCCCTCTCGGTGGTGCTGGCGGGGTACCAGCTCCAGGCCTCCAGCGGGGTGGCTGCCCCGGAACGGGAGGCATCGCTGGCCGGCTGCACCGCCAGGGCATGGGCGCGGCTGCCGCGACCATCGGCCTCGAACAGGGCGAACTGGCAGTCCGGGAGGGTGCCAAACCAGTGTTCACCGCCGTCGAGATGCCAGAGGTTGAACGTGCCATCGGGGGCCCTGCCGATGCAGCCAGCCCCGAAGCCGCCCAGGGGCATGCCGTGGTTGGGGCCATCGTCGAGGTTGCTGGCGTAGCGCACCGTGTAGGGCTCCGACCAGGGCAGGCCGAAGGGGCGACTCCAGCAGGCCTGCGGGCTTTCCGAACCGGGCCTGGGGCGGCGTCGGAGGGGGAGACCGGGAAGGCCGAAGGGCATGGGGAGGGCGTCGATCGGCTCAGCTTGTCAGAAGTGGGCTGGGGGTGGCTGCAGGCTCAGTCCCGGTGGCCAGGACCGCCCGGCTCCGGGCCGGGGCCGCGGGCGCTGCGGCGGCACGCAGGGACAGGCCATCGGTCATGGCTTCGGTCATGGCTTCGCACGGGGCTTCCGAGGGGGTGGGCTGCGGAACGGTTGGGCCTGGTAGCCCGTCGCCCGAAGCCCCAGCCCGAGCCAACCGCGCCAGAGAGGGACAGGATCGGGCCAGGTTCCGAGAGGGGCCGTGGTTCTGACCGGGATCAGGCGAGGTGTTCAGGCTGGATCGGCCCGCCACCTGGCCCTGGACAGACAAGCCCGCGTACTGAAGGGCCAGGGCGATCGACCAGGAACGATCCTGCTTCGCTGTGGAAGAATGACCGCCGGTGGGCCTCAGGCGCAGCAGCGGAGCGGTTCGTGGCGAACCAGGTAACAGGTAAAATGAAAGTCCAGATCGATTGGCCCCCAGGTTGCTGGATGCCATTGTTCTGGATTTCGACGCTGGCTACGGGTGGTGGGCTTCTGCCTGGCCAGGATGCCGTGCAGCGCCAAGAATCGACTGTAAAAACATAAGGATGAAAACGAAAGCAAATATTGAGGTGAATGCACAATGAACGGGATTCGCCATGGTCCCACCCACGGTCTGGATGGAACCGTTTTGCCTCTGACCGGACTGCGCACGATCGTGAGGTGGTTGCTGAGCCCTTTGCTCTCAGCACCCCAACGGGGCAAGTCCTATCGCCCCGAGATCGACGGCTTGAGAGCGCTGGCGGTGCTGGCTGTGCTGGCCAACCATCTGCATGAAGGGTGGGCGCAGGCCGGTTTTTTGGGTGTCGATATCTTTTTCGTGGTCTCCGGTTATGTGGTGACGTCATCGCTGCTGTCTCAGCAACAGCTCGGGCCACTGCCTTTTCTTGCTGCCTTCTATGGGCGGAGGTTCAAGCGGTTGCTGCCGGCATTGATCGTCATGGTTCTGGTGGTGAGCTTCCTATTTTCAGGGATCGTCTCCGCTGCAGAAGATTTATTTCAGCCGTCGCTGAGAACGGGATTGGCGGCCCTGGCTGGCATGTCAAATCTCTATCTCCTCAAGCAGGGAGCAAACTATTTTGCGATAGACACATCCTTTCAGCCATTCCTACACACATGGTCCCTGGGCGTCGAAGAGCAATTTTATCTCGTCTGGCCCCTGCTGCTGCTGGCTTGTCGGATCGGCTGCGACGGCCATCCTCACACCTTTAGGCGCCGGCTTGCGATCCTGAATTTATTGTTATTAGGAGCCTCTCTTGGCGCCTATATCACGATGAGCATTCAGGGGAAGGTTAATCAGGCTTTTTATTTAATGACCAGCCGTTTCTGGGAGCTTGCTTTGGGATGTGCTGCCTATCTTCTGCACCAGGGTGGCGGCAGTTCTCTGGATTCTGGCATGCGTCTGCCCTGGGAGCGTCATCACCCTGGAGGGGCAACGGCCATTCTGCTGACGATCGCATGGTTGCTTGTGATGCCCATGCCGCGGGCATTTTGGGGCAACATCACCATCACGGTCTTGACAGCTTTGCTTTTGATGTTGATGCAGACCGGCAGGGGTCCGGCGGCCACACTCCTTGGCCGTCGCTGGATTGTTGCCGTTGGCTTGCTTTCCTATTCCCTCTATCTCTGGCACTGGCCCTTGATCGTGCTTGCGCGCTGGAGCGTTGGCGTCAATGGCCTGACACTGGCGCCACTCCTGGCATTGATCCTTATTTTTTCTTTGCTTTCCTATCGGATTGAACTGTTCTTTCGCTACCAAATCACAACCTCAGCCTGGTCATTCAACCCCTTGCTTGTGTTCCCATTCTGGAGTCTGGTGGCAGCGGCCATTGTGGCTGGGCTGCAGGGACCTCTGCGAGGCTGGTTGTACAGCGGTCAAAGGGGAGATGGGGTGACCGTGCTTTCCAACAACAAAAAGATTCAAGGCACCACCATCAATTCGGCCGAATGCTTTCTGGAGCCCACCGCTCCTATCGCCAAGTCGTCCGCCACTGGCCGATGCCTGGCGACTGGGGATCCACGGCGACCGACGCTTTATTTTGAAGGAGATAGTCACAGCCATGCCCTGATGGCGTTGGCTGACAAGATTCATGCCAGCGGGTCGCACAACATCTCCCTGGTGGCACGCGGAGGCTGTCCGGCTCCCTACTTCTCACCATGGCCAGGGAATAGACAGGCAAGCGAACAATACAGGCTGTGTGAACGTCATTATCTTGCTCGATCGAATGCCTTGGCGGCGGCGGTGAAGCCGGGCGACAGCGTTATCCTTGTCTCGTTTATCTCAGGACCATTTCAATCTGCCGAATCGGTGTTGAGCTATCGCCAGGCCGTTCTCAATCTGGCCCGTGATCTTGGGCGTCGAAAAGCGAGGCTGATCTTATTTGCTTCAACACCAGTATTTCCGTCTACTGTCAAAAGGGAATTCCCTGCAAGCTTATGCCAGAAGGAATGGTTCCGGCCTGCCTGGTCATTGCCTGCAGCCTGCCGTCCATCCACGGCCAGCCGCAAGATTCAACTGTCAAACACCGACTCTTTCAGGCAACTTCTATATCAGCTATCGCTCGAATCGCCTGAGGTGAAGGTGTTCGACCCATTCCCGATCCTCTGTCCAAAGAATCAAAGTCTCTGCAGTGATCGAATTGATAGCCAGATTATTTTCCAGGACTCCAATCATCTCAGCGACCGTGGCGCCCTGCTCCTCTACCCATACTTCCGAGATTTTCTTGATAAAGTTGAGGCTCAGTCGCACTAATCCTGATCGTCTTTCTTTGCCGTCCCATCATTCAAGCCACGATCGCCACCCTCCTGTTGCAGTTGATCGAGGCCGATCTCCTGTTCGATCAGGGCATCGATCGTCACCGCTGTCCGGACCAGCGCCTGATACCGCTGCACCAGCCGTTGGTTGCGTTCCAGCCAACCGCCCCGACGGCCTGAAGACTCCAGCGGATGGCCGAGCCTGATCCCCTGCTCCTCCTCCAGCAGTCCGAGGTCGGGCTGGGCGCCCAGCAGGGCGATCACCAGCTCGTGGATGCGCCCACGGCGGTCACGCATGGTTGGGATGGAAGCGGGCCGCTGAAGGCGGAGCCAGGCTTGATCATCATGAACACCCCTGCGGAGAAGGCACTGGCGGTTGGAATCCTCGATGTGGTCGGCACCGATGCCAGCGGCCTGGACGGCCTGGCCCTGCCCTGGCTCCAGCAGCTGCGGCAGGTGGACCTGGTGGCGGCACCCCAGCGCCTCCTCGATGCCCTGGGCCGTTGGTATGGCCAGACGGAAGCCCCCCAGGCCCCTGGTTCCCTGACCCCCGAGGGACAACCGACCGGGGTCCGGCGGCCCATGGGCCAGCCGCCGATTCCCGACCTGATCGCCAGCGACCGGCCTGATGAGTTGCTCGCCCGGCTGCGCCCAGCCCTGGCGGCGGGCCAGCGGGTGGTGCTGCTGGCCAGCGGTGATCCCCTCTGGTTCGGCATCGGCCGCCTGCTGCTTCAGGCCTTCCCCCCCGAACAGCTGCGCTTTCATCCCGCCCCCACCAGCCTGCAGCTCGCCTTCGCCCGCCTGGGGCGCCCCTGGCAGGATGCCGCCTGGGTGAGCCTGCACGGCCGCGACCCCGAACCCCTGGCGGTGGCCCTGCAGCGGCGCCCTGCAGCCCTGGCGGTGCTCTGTGATCCCGGCGCCGGAGGGGCGGAGGCGGTGCGCCGGCTGCTGCGGGCTTCGGGGTTGGAGGCGGCCTACGCCTTCTGGATCTGCGAGAGACTCGGCCATCCCCAGGAGCGGGTGCTGCGGCTCGGGCCCGCCGAGCCCCTGCCGCTGGATCTCGATCCCCTCCACCTGGCGGTGCTGCTGGCCGAACCCTCCCCAGCCCCGGATCCGGCCCGGTTACCCCTGTTCGGACTGGCCGATGGCCTCTGGCTGCAGCATCCCGACCAGCCGGGCCTGATGACCAAGCGGGAGGTGCGCATCCAGCTGCTGGCCGACCTCGACCTGCCGGCTGAAGGGGTGCTCTGGGACATCGGCGCCGGCGTGGGGTCGGTGGGGCTGGAGGCGCTGCGGCTGCGGCCGGACCTGCGTCTCTGGGCGGTGGAGCGGCGGGCCGGGGCCGCGGCTTTGCTGGCCGCCAACGCCCAGCGTCTCGGGGTGGAGCCGGCGGGCCTGGTGGAAGGGGAGGCGCCGGCGGTGCTGGTCCGGTTGCCCGATCCGGACCGGGTGCTGATCGGCGGCGGCGGACGGGACCGGGCTGCCCTTCTGGGGGCGGTGTTGGAGCGTCTGCGGCCCGGGGGAAGGGTGGTGATCCCCCTGGCGACCGTGGAGGCCCTGGCCGAACTGCGCCCCCTGCTGGAGGCGGCCGGCCTGGCGGTGGAGGTGAGCCAGCTTCAGGCCTGGCGCGGCGCACCGCTGGCCGATGGCACCCGATTGGTGCCACTCAATCCGGTGCTGGTGGTGAAGGGCTCAAAGCCTGCCTCCGTCGCCGGTACGGGGCTAGCTGCAAGCTGAGCGCAGAGGTCAAGATGGTGCCCCGAAGGGTTCAGGGACC
Source organism: uncultured cyanobacterium (assembly GCA_903935205.1). Classification (GTDB taxonomy): domain Bacteria; phylum Cyanobacteriota; class Cyanobacteriia; order PCC-6307; family Cyanobiaceae; genus Cyanobium. Next base: position 39,141 of record CAIZQU010000057.1, read on the forward strand.
TGTTGCACGTAGGTCGACAGGCCAGGCCCCGAACAAAGAAGACACGATCGGGCGCCGATCACGGCCTCATCCCAAGACACGGGGATCAAGAACACCGCAGCATCTTCATCGCAAGATCCCATGCAGCGCAGTCATTCGGCCCATTGGCACGGCGCCACAATCTCGATGCCGCTGCGATCCATGGGAGATCCTGATTCGTTCCATGGCGGCATCTCCCCACCTGATCAGGCAGCAAGCTCCGCAGGGTGCCATTGCGCCTCGATTGGGTCGCCGCAAAAGCCTTTGCCAGCCTTGGGACTGGGTGGTCCCGAGATCCGCTGCGGAGCTTTCTGCCTAATCAAGTCTCCCCATGGATTGAAAGCCAATACGACTAGGCACCTGTTGCGCGTAGGTCGACAGACCAGGCCCTGAACAATGACGGACCCGAAGCGGCGCCGATCGCGGCCTCATCCTGAGGCAAAGGGCATCAAGGACATCTCTGCACCGTCATCGCAAGATCTGCTGCCGTGCCATCCATCTGCCCTTTGCCACGGCGCCGCAATCGCAATGGCGACGAAATCCATGGGAGATCCTGTTCCGTTGTGTCGCGGGATCTCCCCAGGGATTTGGAGCCACTGCGGCTACGCGCAACAGGCTCCTATCCCTGCCGATGGCTCCTGCGGATTCGGCGGAAGATCACCACGGCTTATGTTCTGATTTTTCTGCTGAGTACATCGTGAATTCGCGGCTCGACTCGCCGCTCGATTCGCCGCTCACGACCCGTGGCACTGACCTGTAGGGATTGATGGCCATGGCAATCCTTCGGTTCAGCGCCTGCCCTCAATCGGCGCGATCGCTGCCGACATGCCCACCACAATTCTGAGCCGCTCCGCCTCCCCTGCTGCCAGCTCAACAACGCCGTCAGAGTTTTGGTCAGGGCCATAGCTGCGGCAGGGAAGGTGAGGGCAGGGAATGGCATTGGCCTCGATCGCAATCACCCGTTTTTCACGCAGGAATATCATATCCAAAGGCTCCGGGGTTCGATGCATCCAGAACCGCAGCACCTGAGGCTCTGAATAGGGAAACCACATCCCCCGTAACGGCGCCAGTCGGCTGCGAAGCTGGAGACCAAGGATCTTTTCCCTGGGCTCATCGGCCACTTCCAGCAGGATGCAATCTCCCTGCGGCAGGCACCAGCGTGATTCCACCGGCAGCTGCTGGGGGGGCTGGCGGACTGGAGGCTTGGCGCAGGTTGGCTGCGGCACGGCTGCGAGGCCGAAGGTCAGCAAGCCCATCAGGCCTGCAGAGCTTCTGAGCAGGGGAGGGAAGCGATGCGACGTCATGGGGAACGGGGATCAGGGGCTGGGGTCAGCCCTGGGCAGGGGTCTCGCCAAGGCAGTAGCCGCGGCCCCTCACCGTATGGAGCAGGCGCCGCTCGCCGCCCTGCTCCAGCTTCTGGCGCAGATAGCGCACATACACCTCAATCACATTGCTGGCCGCTGGCCGCTCCTCCTGCCAGATCGCCCCCAGGATTCGCTCCCGGCTCACCACGCTGCCACTGTGCTCCAGGAGCAGCAGCAGCAGGTCGTATTCACGGGCGGTCAGGGTCAGCTGGCGCGGGCCGCGGCGCACCTCCCGGGTCAGGGGGTCGACGCAGAGGTCGGCCACCCGCAGGGGCGGCGCCGCAGCGGGTCTGGGGGCCGCCGTCACAGCCGCGATGCGCGACCGTTGGCCCCGCCCCAGATGCAGCCGCAGCCTGGTCAGCAGGTCGCTGGGACCGATGGCGGTGATCCAGAAGTCGTCGGCACCGGAGGCCAGGCAGCGCACCCGCCCCTCGAGGCTGTCGCTGCCGATGCCCAGCAGCAGGGGAACACCGGGATAGCGCTGGCGCAGGGCCGGGACCAGGCCCTCGGCCTCCGCCGCCAGGATCACGGCCCCCGGGGCTGGGATGCAGACCTCCAACGGGTCGTCGGGGCAGTGGGGGCGGTAGCCGGAGAGGGCAAGTCTCGAGGCCAGGTTCCCGGCGCCCTCGCCGACCAGCAGCACCGTGGCTGGCCCATCCCCCTGGGGCTCGGTGCGCCGATCCAACGGAGGCCCCTCGGGGCCGGAGCGCTTCACGGCGGTCATGGCCCGATCGGCAGATCCGCCGTGCCGATGGGCTCCAGGCCATTGCCCGGTTTGGCCACATGGGGCAATCCCCAGCCGAGCTTGTTGCGCAGCACCTGGAAAAACTCGTGGTTCGCCAACCGCACGAACCGCACCGGATGCTCGCAGCGCCGGATCAGCACCCGATCCTCCGGCCATACGTAACAACCGGCGCTGCCATCCACCACCATCATCAACCGCTCGGGCGTGGCCGGAAACACCGTCACCGGCTCCCGGTCGCTGAACACCAGGGCCCGGGAGGCCAGGGAGTGGGCGGCGATCGGGGTGAGCTGCAACACCGGGCAGTCGGGGGTGATCACCGGCCCGCCGGCGCTGAGGGCGTAGGCGGTGGAGCCCGTGGGACTGGAGAGGATCACCCCGTCGGCGGCGATGTCCACCGGCGCATGGCGACCGATCGCGATCTCGAAGTGGCACATGCTCGTCAGCGGCTCGCGGTGCAGGGCCATCTCGTTCAGGCAGAGCACCTCCCAGCGCCGCTGTTCGCCCCGCATCACGCTCACCACCAGCATGGTGCGCTCCTCCACCGTCCAATCGCCCGCCACCACCTGCTCCAGCACCCGGTCGAGGTCGCGCAGGTAGGCCTCGGCCAGAAAGCCGAGATGTCCGGTGTTGATCGTCAGGATCGGCACCCCGATCGGAGCGGTCTGTCGCGCGGCCGAGAGCACGGTGCCATCGCCGCCGAGAACCAGGGCCAGGGGCATGGCCCCATCGAAGGAAGGCGGAACGCAGGCGTTGTAACCGCGGCTGCGCAGGTGCTGGTCGGGGTTGGCGAAGCCCACCACGCCGCCGGCACTGCTGACCCGCACGACCTCCAGACCGGCCTCGGCCAGCCGTGCCTCGATGGCGGCGGCAGTGGCCAGGGCCAGCTCCTTGCCATCGTTGACGATCAGGCCGACACGGGTCACCGATGCGGCGGAGGAGAGCCCCATGAGTGTATGGGGGCCGATCAGAACTGCTCCAGGAAGCGCAGATCGCTGCTGTACAGCCGGCGGATGTCGTCGATGCCGTGGCGCACCATGCAGAACCGCTCCACCCCAAGACCGGCGGCGAAGCCGCTCCAGCGCTCCGGGTCGATCCCCAGACCCTCCAGCACCGCCGGATCGACCATGCCGCAGCCCATCACCTCCAGCCAGCGGCCACGCCACTGCACATCGACCTCGGCCGAGGGTTCGGTGAAGGGGAAATAGCTGGCACGGAATCGCACCGGCAGATCGCCGAAGAAGCGCTCCAGAAAGGTGGTCACCGTGCCGCGCAGGTGGCTGAAATCCAGACCCTCATCGAGAGCCAGCACCTCCACCTGATGGAACACCGGCGAATGGGTGGCATCGACCGCGTCGCGGCGGAAGACGCGGCCCGGAGCAACGATCCGAACCGGCGGCGGGTTGGCTTCCAGATGGCGGATCTGCACAGGGGAGGTATGGGTGCGCAGCAGGCGCTCGCTGCCATCGGGTCCGGGGGCCAGGTAAAAGGTGTCCTGCATGTCCCGCGCCGGGTGGTGGGGCGGAATGTTGAGGGCGGTGAAGTTGTAGTGGTCGCTCTCCACCTCGGGACCTTCGGCGACCCGATAGCCCAGGCCCGCGAAAATGTCGAGAATTTCCTCCACTGTCGCCTGCAGCGGATGGCGATGGCCGGGCGGCCCGTAGCGGCAGGGGGCGGTCACGTCGAGGGATTCGCGGGCGATCCGCTCGGCCATGGCCGCGGAGCGCAGCTGCTCAAGGCGGGCGCCCAGCCGCTGCTGCACCTGCTCTTTGAGCACGTTGGCCCGTTGGCCCAGCTGGGGGCGCTCGTCCCCGGGCAGGCGGCCCATGGCGCCGAGCACGGCGGAGAGGCGCCCCTTCTTGCCGAGCAGATCCACCCGCAGCTGCTCGAGATCGGCGGGCCCTGGGGCGGCCTCGATCGCCGCGGCGGCCTCGGCCTCCAGGGCCTCCAGCTGGTCGGTGAGCTGCTGCAGAGAGATCGTGGCGCTCACGGCGACGGGGCTGGGCTGGGGGCGGGTCTCGACTGTAGGCAGTGCCGGGCCCGGGACCGGCTCGGCAGGGCAGCGGCCAGCGCCCTGACACCCCCCTTGGTTGCCTGGCATCCGCCCGTCGCCTCCATGATCCCCACAGGCTGGGTCCCGTGGACACGCGCGATGCCGCGACCCCGTGGCAGCCTGGCGGCCCAAGCCCCAGGTGCCATGGCCCCGCTCCGGATCCTGATCAGCAACGACGACGGAGTCTTTGCGGCGGGCATCCAGACCCTCGCCGCCGAAGCCGCAGCCCGAGGCCATCAGGTCACCGTGGTCTGCCCCGATCAGGAGCGCTCCGCCACCGGCCATGGCCTCACCCTCCAGACCCCCCTGCGGGCTGAGCGAGCCGACCAGCTGTTCGCCCCCGGTGTCACCGCCTGGGCCTGCAGCGGCACCCCCTCCGATTGCGTCAAGCTGGCCCTGTTCCGGCTGCTGGAGGAGCCACCGCAGCTGGTGCTCTCCGGCATCAATCACGGTCCCAACCTGGGCACCGATGTCCTCTATTCCGGCACCGTCAGCGCCGCCATGGAGGGCACGATCGAGGGCTTCCCGGCCCTGGCCGTGAGCAGCGCGGATTTCCACTGGCGCGAGTTCGGTCCCGCTGCCCGCATCGCCCTGGATGTGGCCGAAGCGATGCTCACCAGCGGCTGGAGGGAGGGGCTGCTGCTCAACCTCAATATCCCGCCACGGCCCGCCGAGGCGATCGGCCCGCTGCGCTGGTGCCGACCGGCGGTGCGCCGCTATCGCGACCAGTTCGACCGCCGCGTCGACCCCCGGGGCCGCACCTACTTCTGGTTGGCGGGGGAGGCGGTCGACGAGCTGGAGGCCGCCGTGGCCTCTCCCGCCGACTGGCCCAGCGATGTGGCCTGGATCGCCGACGGTGGCGTCTCCCTCTCCCCGCTGCAGCCGGAACTCTTCTGGCGCGGCGACACGGCCACCCTGCCGACGCCCCAGGCCCTGCCGATCCAGCCGATCCCGGGGCACTGACCCCCGCGCCCCCTCCACCAGGCTCAACCGCGCCGGGCCGATGGCAGCACCGACTCAGGCCCGGCGGAAGATCCGCTGCAGCATCCACAGGGAAAAGGCGAGGCCGAGCAGATGGGCGAACAGCACCTGGGTGTTGCTGAGCACCGAGAGCATCTCGATTGAGGTGATCGGGTAGGTGCTGATCGGCGATTGGCCGCCGCCCGGATAGGCCATCGGTCCGAACAGGCCGGGGGCCTGCATCGAGGCCTGCAGAAAGAGGCTTCCCGCCAACGCCTGGTATCCCACCGCCGCGACCGTCAGGCCGGCCAGATCGACCAGCAGGCCCCGCTTGATCAGCCGGCTCGTCTCCCCTCGCGAGGGTGGCGCGGCGCTGGCCAGGGCCCGGCCGCAGCGGATCACCTGCCAGCACTGCCAGAGGCTCCAGGCCAGCAGCAGAAACGAGAGGGTCGTGAACGAGAGGCCGGGCCCGAGGCCGAGGGCGCGCTGGGCGTTGGCCGCCACCCGGGTGCCGACATTGTTGAACAGCAGCACGCCCACCACCACCACCGACAGGGCCAGCTGGGTCCAGAAGCGCACCCAGCCGATCAGGCGCAGGGCGTTGGCGATGCGTGGCAGATCCGGCGGCACGGCCATGGTGCGTTTGCCTGGCAGGCCCCCAAACTTGGCATGGGAGGATCGCCGTGGCGAGCGCCTGGCGTTGAACCCCCTGTCGATTCCGCTTCTCAGCCCCGACCAGGCCCTCGGACCCACCGCCATCGCCCTGGGCAGTTTCGATGGCCTGCACCGCGGCCATCGCCGGGTGATCGCCGCGGTCACGGCGGAGGCGGCCCGGAACCAGGACGGGGGCGACGCGGCGGTGCCGAGCGTGGTGAGTTTCTGGCCCCACCCGCGCGAGGTGCTCCATGGCGAGACCCGCCTGCGGCTCGATCTGCCCGAGGAGAAGCTCGACCTGTTGGCGCCGCTCGGAATCCGCCAGCTGGTGCTGATTCCCTTCACCCTCGACCTGGCCGCCCTCAGCCCGGAGGCCTTCGTGCGCACCGTTCTGATCGACCAGCTCCAGGCCCGCCTGGTGGCGGTGGGGGAGAACTTCCGCTTCGGGGCAGGCAGGAGCGGTTCAGCCGCCGACCTGGCCCGGATCGGTGCCGATGGCGGCATCGCCGTGCGGGTGTTGCCGATGCTCTGGGACGGCGCCGAGAGGGTCAGCAGCAGCCGCATCCGCCGCGCCCTGGTCGGCGGCGACCTGGAGGAGGCGGCCCGGCTGCTGGAGCGCCCCTATCGCTTCGCCGGTCGGGTGGTGCCGGGCAAGGGGCTGGGGCGCCAGTTGGGTTGGCCCACGGCGAACCTGCTGGTCGACGGCCGCAAGTTTCTGCCCGCCGAGGGGGTCTATGCCGTGTGGGTGCGCCAGGCGGGCAATCCGGGCCTGCCCCAGCCCGGGGTGATGAATCTCGGTCCCCAACCCACCATCGATCCCGAGTCGCCATCGGCGGTGGAGGTGCATCTCCTCGCGGGCGCCACCGACACGGCGGGGGGGCGGGTTGCGGTCGATGGCGGCGCGGCTGAACAGACCAGCGTCCCCGATCTCCGGGGCGCCCTGCTCAACGTGGAGCCCGTGCGCCTGCTGCGGCAGCAGCGGCGCTTCTCCGGCCTGGAGGAGCTCAAGACCGCGATCGCGGCGGATGCGGCCGCAGCCCGGAGAATCCTGGCCGCGGCGGCGGCAGCGGGGCCGCTTCAGCCGCCGGCGTAGGCGTGGCTGAGGCCCCAGCTGATGAAGAGAGCGATCGCCCCCATCAGCAGGATGCCGGAGAGGAGGGGCAGCACAGGGTTATCCTCGCCGCCACCTGGCTCATCAACCATGGGTTCTCCAGGGGGCCCCTCAGCCTAGGGACCTCACCATGACCTGCGCCAGCGTGTCCGACGCCCCGACCCCTTCAGCCCAGCTCAGATCCGCCGCCAACCCAGGAGCGACGGCTCCGGCGCCGGTGGCCCGACTGCTGGACGCCAACCTCGATCGCGCCCGTGAAGGTCTTCGGGTGCTGGAGGACTGGGCCCGGTTCGGCCTCGACCGCCCCGACCTGGTGGCCCGCTGCAAGGATCTGCGCCAGCGGCTGGGGCTGATCCACCGCGAGCCCTACAAATGGGCCCGCCACACGGCCAGCGACGCTGCCGCCGGTCTCGGCCATCCCGCCCAGGCGGAACGCCAGGAGCCCAGCGCCGTGGTGGCGGCCAACGCGGCCCGGGTTCAGGAGGCCCTGCGGGTGCTTGAGGAGTTCGGCCGCCCCCACGACCCCGAACTCGCCGCCGAAGCCGCGCGGGCGCGATACGCGCTCTACGACCTGGAGGTGGCCCTGTTGCGCGCCCATGGCAGCGGTGCCGCCCGCCGCACCCTGCTGGACCGTTGCCGCCTCTACCTGATCATCGGCAGCGGAGCCCGGGCGACGGCGGAAGCTGCGCTCCAGGCCGGGGTGCGGATCCTCCAGTACCGCCCCAAGGGAGAGGAGGGGCGCCACGATCTTGAGCTGTTGGAGGAGGCCCGCCAGCTGCGGCTGCTCTGCCAGCAGCATGGAGCGTTGTTCCTGGTCAATGACCGGATCGACCTGGCCCTGGCGGCGGAGGCCGATGGGGTCCATCTGGGCCAGACCGATCTGCCCGTGGCGGTGGCCCGCCGGCTCCTGGGACCCGACCGGTTGATCGGCCGCAGCACCCATGCCCCGGACCAGCTGGAGCAGGCGCTGGCCGAAGGCTGCGACTACGTCGGTGTCGGCCCCGTCAACGCCACACCCACCAAGCCCGGGAAGGAACCCGTCGGCCTGGCCTACGTGGAGGCGGCGGCGGCCCGCTGCCCCATTCCCTTCTTCGCCATCGGCAGCATCGATGCAACCAACCTGCCGGCCGTGATCGCCGCTGGCGCCTCCCGGGTGGCGGTGGTGCGGGCCATCGGCGCTGCGGCCGATCCGGGCGCTGCGACCGCCGCTCTGCTCGCCGGGCTTGGGCAGGTCAGCGATCGGCAGGGCGGCCCGCAGGCGCAGGGTGGGGGCCATGACGATGGCTGAAATCCGCATCCGGCTGAATGGGGAGCCCCGCGGCTGCCGCTCCGGTCTGAACCTGCAGGAGCTGCTGATGGAGCTGGGCTATCAGCCGCGGCTGGTCGTGGTCGAGTACAACGGCGCGATCCTGGCGCGTCAGGCCTGGCCCGAACAGGTGGTGATGGAATCCGACGTGATCGAGGTGGTCACCATCGTGGGGGGGGGTTCCTAGATTCCGATCGATTCTGACGAGCCAGTCATGGCCCACCGACCGCAGCGCCGCCTCCCGGCCCTGGTCTCCTCGCTTCTGGTGCCGATGCTGGTGATCAGCCTGCTCCTGGTCTCCCCGGCCCCGAGCCAGGCGGCCAGCGGAGGCCGCATCGGCGGCGGCAGCTTCCGTTCCGCCCCCTCGGCCCCCCGCACCTACCGCGGCGGTGGATCCGGAGGCACCTATCGGGGCGGCACGCCAGGTGGCTATCGGGGTGGCTACGGCGGCGGTTACTACGGCGGTTACGGCGGCTATGGGGGTGGCTACTACGGCGGTGGCGGCGGCCTCGGCTTCCCGTTCGTGGTGCCGATGTTCGGCTTCGGTGGAGGCCTGCTCGGCCTGCTGGTGCTGATGGCGGTGGTCGGCCTGATGCTCAACGCCCTGCGCGGTGCCGCCCCCGGCATCGAGGGTGGCGGTCGCGATGCCCTGGGGGGTTCCGTCGATGGGCCGGTGTCGATCGCCGAGCTCCAGGTGGGTCTGCTCGCTTCAGCCCGGGAGCTGCAGGCCGATCTGCGTCGCCTGGCCGCCTCGGCGGACACCGGATCCAGCGCTGGTCTGCAGCGGGTGCTCCAGGAAACCTGCCTGTCCCTGCTGCGCAACCCCGAGCTCTGGGTCTACGCCAACGGCGAGGTCGGCCAGGTACCCTTCGCCAGCGCCGAGGCCACCTTCAACCGTTTATCGGTGCGCGAGCGCAGCAAGCTGGAGCGTGAGCTCACCACCAACGTGGCGGGTGTGCGCAGCGGTGGCAGTTCGATCGGGCTGCAGCCAGGCCATAGCGATGCCACCAGCGACTACATCGCCGTGACCCTGCTGATCGCCAGCCGCCGTGCCCTGAGCCTGCGCGGTACCGACACCGCGGAGGAACTGCGCGAAACCCTGCAGCAGCTTGGTGGCATCGGCGCCGACCAGCTTCTGGCCCTGGAGGTGATCTGGCAGCCCGAGGGCGTGGGCGAGGTGCTGAGCGCCGACCAGCTGCTGACCGCCTATCCCCAGCTCCAGCACCTCTGATCGTCGCCCCCTGGGCAGGGCTGGGGCCAGCTCGCGGCTGGCGCCTTGCCGATCCCCGGCGCTTTGGCCACCTTGGGCTACGCCGCTATCGCCCCGATGGCTTCAGCCGAGCCGTGCCGACAGCCCCCGGGATCCCTCCCGGGGGCACCGTTGATCCGCCCGGGCCGCTCCTGGGTCAACACCCGGTATTGGTCGAGGCGATGGAGCGGCTGGAGCAGGGGCGGCTCGCCAGGCCCCTGGCGCTCTGGCTGGCCTCCCTGCTGGAGTTGGAACCGGATCAGCGGCGGTGAGCCGTCTCCCAGCTTCAGGCTGAAGAATGCCCGGCCCCTCCGGCCGCGGAACCGCGCAGGATGCGCAGGGCAGCCATGGCGGCGCCGTAGCCGTTGTCGATGTTGACCACGCACAGCCCGGGGGCGCAGCTGGCCAACATGCCCTGCAGGGCCGCCTGGCCGCCGGCGCTCACCCCATACCCCACCGATACCGGAACGCCGATCACAGGCTGGGGCAGCAGACCCGCCACCACCGTCGGCAGGGCTCCCTCCATGCCGGCACAGGCGATCAGCAGCGGAGCCCGGCGCAGGGTCTCCAGCTGGTCCAGCAGGCGATGCAGGCCAGCCACCCCCACATCCAGCAACAGCTCGGCCGCGACCCCATGGCAGGCCAGCGCCAGCCGCGCCTCGGCAGCCACCGTCAGGTCGCTGCTGCCCCCCGCCAGGATCAGCAGGGGTTCCTGGCCAGGGTCGGGGGTCGGCAGTGGATCGCTCGCCAGGCAGCGGGCATCGCCGTGGTGGCGGTAGTGGGCCGGGTCAAGCCCATGGGACGGCAGGGCCTCCAGCAGGGGGGCCAGCCGCTCCGGGGCCAGGCGGGTCACCAGCGCCGTTTCCCCCCCGCGCCGCAGGCCGCGGAGGGCGGCGATGATTTGATCCTGGCTCTTGTGCTCCCCCCAGATCGCTTCGACCATGCCGATCCGGGCGCGGCGGCCCAGATCGAGCCGCAGATCATGCGGCCCCTCGGGGAGGGGCATGGCGGCGGCGCTCGGATCGGTGGCCATCGGGATCAGGCCCGGCCCTGGGGCTGCAGGCTGCCGCTGGAGAGCAGGGGGAAGGGGGATCCACCGCTCCGGCCCAGGGCCCTGTTGGCGGTCGCGTCGAACTGCCCCTGCACCCGGTCGATCTCCGCCTGGGGGATGGCCTGCCATAACGCGAGTGAGGCCCAGCGGATCAGCAGCACCGCCTCCTCTCGCTCCCGATCCCAGAGCAGCTCACGGCCGAGGAAACCGGCCTGCTGCCGCAGCCAGGGGTCCCAGCAATCCCGCTCGGCCGCCAGCCAGGCCTGGCGCCCCTCGCTGGAGACCCGCAGCCGCAGCATTTCCACCACAGCGCCGGAGTCGGATGGCACCAAGGATGTCGCCGCGTTCCGCACCGCGGCTGGGGTGGACGGCTCCGGATCGATGGCCACCGCCGCTGCCGGGGCCGGGTCCGCGCCAGGGGCGGGAGCGACCTGGGGCATCGGCGGCGGCGGCGGTGGTTGCGCCCCGGCGGCGGTGGGCTGGAACACGATCAGGGTTGTGAGCAGCCCTGCCAGGATGGCTCCGGTTGCCAGGCGGCGGAGGATTCCGTTCATGGCCGCTGCAGCAGGGCCACCGCGTGGCAGGCGATTCCCTCCTCCCGGCCGGTGGGGCCCAGGCCCTCATTGGTGGTGGCCTTGACGCCGACCCGCTCCGCCTCGATACCGAGGCGCGCCGCGATCGCCGCTCGCATCGCTTCGATATGGGGCCGCAGCTTGGGCCGTTCCGCCACCACCACCGCATCCACGTTCACCAGCGTCCAGCCCCGCTGCTGCACCAGCTCCACCACCCGCTCCAGCAGGGCGAGGCTGTCGGCCCCCTTCCAGCGGGGATCGTCCGGCGGGAAGTAGCGGCCGATGTCGCCCAGGCTGAGGGCCCCCAGCAGGGCATCCATCAGGGCATGCACCAGCACATCGGCGTCGCTGTGGCCATCAAGGCCGAGGCCTTCGGGGTGATCGAGCCGCTGACCCCCGAGGATCAGGGCCCGGCCTGGCACCAGCCGGTGGATGTCGTAGCCGTTGCCGATCCGCAGCTGGGGCAGCGGCGACCCGGTGCCGGCGGTGCCCGCCGAGGCCACCGCGGCGGCGGCGGGTGGGGCAGGGCCCTCCCCGGGGCCGTTGCTGGGCTCTGGCATGGGCTCGATCCGGATCGGGGCTGGACTCACCACAGTCTCCCAGCCGGGGTCCCGGCGGGACCCTGAGGCCGCCCGCCTGGCTCCGGCGAGATCAGGGATCAGCAGCGGGAGGAGACGGGTCCTCCGGGGCGGGCTGGCCACCGCTGCGCAGCCAGCGGTCGTAGAGATCGGGACGCCGCTCCCGGGTGCGGCGCCGCTGCTGCTCCAGGCGCCAGCGGGCGATGGCGGCATGGTCGCCGCTGCGCAACACCTCCGGAACGGCGGCGCCTCGAAAGTCGGCTGGACGGGTGTACTGGGGGTGCTCGAGCAGCAGGGCGCTGTGGGATTCCTCCTCCAGGGAGGCGGCGCTGCCCACGGTGCCCGGCAGCAGCCGCACCACCCCGTTGATCACGATCGCCGCTGGCAGCTCGCCGCCGGTGAGCACGAAGTCGCCGATCGACACCTCCTCATCGGCCAGGGCGCGGATCCGCTCATCGAAGCCCTCGTAGTGACCGCAGAGCAGCACCAGCTGGGCACAGCTGCTGGCCCAGCGGCGCAGATCCACCTGCTGCAGGGGGCGGCCCTGGGGGGTCATCAGCAGCACCCGGCGCGGCTCCAGCCGCGGGATCGCCTCCACGGCGGCGAACACCGGCTCCGGCTTGAGCACCATGCCCGCCCCACCGCCGTAGGGCTGGTCATCGACCTTGCGGTAGCGACCCACGGCGTGGTCGCGGGGATTGTGCAGGTGCAGCTCCGCGAGGCCGGCGGCGAAGGCGCGCCCGATCACCCCCAGGTTCAGCAGCGGGGTGAAGGCCTCTGGAAAGAGGCTCACCACATCGAGCCGCATCGTTCAGCTGCCCACCGCCGCGGCGCCACGGCTCACCCGCCGGATTTCGGAGGAGAAGCTGGCCCGGGCGGGGCGGCCATCATGGCGCTGCTCGATGCTGCTGCGCAGGCGCAGGTTGGGCTTGGTGAACCAGATGCGCTCCCGCACCACGGCCTCGGCGTCGGTGCGAGTCAGCTCCAGGCTGCCGTCCGGCCAGAACCTCCAGCTGCCGACACTCTGCGATCGCTCCGGCCCCGTCCAGCTGACAAACGCTCCGGCCGCCTGAAACTGCAGGCGGCGGCGTGCGGGCGCGCCCTCGCCGGCCGCCGGAGGGGTCACCTCCAGCCCCCCGGGATCCCCCTCCTGCTCCGGGCTGAGATACGTCACGGCCAGCTCCCCGCGGCGGGCCCCATGCCAGGACTCCTCCGGCGCCTCCGGCTCCGCCGGTTCAGCGGTCCCGGCAGCGGTGTCGGCAGCGGCGACCCGATCGGCGGCGTCGAGGGCAAAGCTGCTGCGCACACTCAGCCAGTCCCCCGCGCAGAACTCCAGAAAGCTGCGCAGATCCTGGGGGGGAAAGTCGCTCACGGCGGGCAGGGAACGGGCCGGGACCATCCTCTCAGCCCCCCCCTGGCCAGGGGGGCAACCGACTGGGGCGGAGCATGGGCCTGGGGCGACCGCCGCGGCCCGAATCGGCCCTTTCAGGCGCCGTCGTAGCCCAGTTCCGCCAGCCGGGCCGGTTGGCGCCGCCAGTGGGGAATGACCTTGACGAACAGCTCCAGGTAGACCGGTCCGTCGAAGACCTTCTGCATCTGCAGCCGCGCCTCCCGCCCGATCTCCCGCAGCATGGCGCCGCCCTTGCCGATCAGGATCGCCTTCTGGCTGGCCCGTTCCACCACCACCGTGGCCAGCACGGCCGTGCGCGGCCCGTCCTCCACGATCCGCTCCACCCGAACCGCCACCGCGTGGGGCACCTCCTCCCGCGTCTGGTGCAGCACCTGCTCGCGGATCAGCTCCGCCAGCAGCAGCTGCTCGGGCTGATCGCAGACCGTGTCGGCGGGATAGAGGGCGGGGCCAGGGGGCAGGGCGGCGATCAGGCTGTCCAGCAGGGCGGGGCTGCCGGCACCGTCGAGGGCGCAGATCGGATGCAGCGGCCAATCCAGGGCAGGTTCACCCTCACCGCCGTCGATCAGGGCCTGATAACTGGCCAGCAGCTCCTCGGCCTGGCCGGCTGCGATCCGATCCTGCTTGTTGAGGGCAATCCGCACAGGCACGCGCACCTGGCGCAGCAACTGCACGATGAAGGCATCGCCCCGGCCGGCGGGTTGGCTGCCATCCACAAGCAGCAGCACCACATCCACATCACCGATGGCACTGCGGGCGCTCTGCACCAGGCGTTGCCCGAGCAGATGGTGGGGCTTGTGGATGCCCGGGGTGTCGAGCAGCACCAGCTGGGCTTCCGCTGTGGTGAGCACGGCCCGGAGCCGGTGACGGGTGGTCTGGGCCACCGGCGAGGTGATCGCCACCTTCTGGCCCACCAGCTGGTTCACCAGGGTGCTCTTGCCCACGTTCGGCCGGCCGACCAGGGCGACGAAGCCCGATCGGAAGCCGGCGGGATCGGTGGATGGTGGCGCTGGAATCTCCATCCCCCAAGCCTGACAGCCCCTGGCCATCCCCGCCCGCCGGCGGTGGCTCTCTCCATAGGCTTGGATCCGTATCCGCCGGCATCCGTCGCCCCATGACCGCCGATTCGACCCCGAGCCAACCCAGCTTTCCGCAGGCCATGGAGATCGCCGCCCAGTGGCTCGGGCTCTGGGAGGCCGCCGAGCTGAGCGATGAGGTGCTCGCCGATCGCGTCGGTTCCCTGGTGGCCAGCCGCGATGGCGCCCGCGGCTTCTTTGTGGTGGCCCTGGCCGGCGACAGCCCAGTGCTGGATCGCCTGCCGGAGGCCCTGGTCGGCCAGCTGCGGGACGCCGGCGAAGGGGTGGTCGATCTCACCGCCCGCAACCTGGCCATGGCCACGGCGATGGCTCTGCACCATCGCCGCCAGGGTGACGTCGAGCAGGCGGAGCGTTCCGAGCGGGTGCGGGAGCGCAGCGCCGAGTTGCTGCGCCGTCTCGATCCGCTGCTGGTCAAGTCCCGGCTGGACACCCTGCTCCTGGCCGCGCGGGATGGGGAGGGTTCCGATCAGAGCTTCCTGGATCGCTGGGGGTACGACGACGACCAGCGGCAGGCCATCGCTGAATCGGTTCTGGCCGTTGCTGACTGAGGGCTGCGGCTCCCGCCTGCAGCCCCTCGGCGCAGCGCCTGGCCAGGGGCGGTCGAGGGCTTCAGGGAGCCTAGGGATCAGGTTGGCGCCACAGGGGGGCGTCGCCCTGGCCCCGACTGCTGGGACTCCAGAGCAATCCCGCTCCCGAGGGGGCTGGATTCGGCGTCCAGATCGGCTCCCGGGTTGGGGATGTGGAGGTGGGAACCGTCTGCCAGAGGGGGGCCTGGTAAGGGCCCGGAGGGGGCAACGCTCTGGTCGTCGGCATGGGGGGCCTCGCCGACGACGGCGCGGTCGCGGGCTCGGGGGGTTGGGGGGTGGCCACCGGTTGGGCGGCGCCGGGTAGGCCGATCAGAACGGCGGCGAAGGCCGTCAGGGAAAGCCGGGGGGGATGGAGCACGGCGCCCTCAGGGGGTGGGAATGGCTGCCGACTCGGCAACGGGGGCTGGAGCAGGAGAGGGGGCTGGAGCAGGCGCTGGCGCTGGTGCTGGTGCTGCGGCGGCGACCGGTTCAGGGGCTGGCTGCGGCGTTGCAGCAGGAGCTGGCGCGGGGCTCCCATGGGCCACGCTGGGGGCCGCCGCTGCCGGGCTGGGGATCGACGCGGGCTGCTGATTCGCCTGAATCGGAGCGGAGGGTTGGGCCGGAATCTGGGAGGCCCGGGGGGTGGGGCTCTGGACCGGGGCGGCGGCCGTACGGGGCGGGATCAGAACGCCAGCAGCAGCTGGCATCGGCTCAAGATTCACCAGCGCGGCCCTCACACCGCTGCCGTCGGCGGCGGTCTGTTTGCGCGACCACTGACGGATCTCGTCGACGACTGCGGGGTCATCGGCGCGACTGAGGATGTCGACACTGCCATCACCCTGGATGGCCAGAGGCACGGTGGTCGCCCGGCGCACCCGGGTGGAGGGGATGTGGATGACGCGGGCTGACTGGATCCTGGAGACGCCACCCTGGGGCGCTGGCAGGGACTGAAGGGCCTGGCGCATCGGTTCGCGCCAGAGGGCCGGAAGAGGGGCCAGTGGGTCGGCACTGCTGGCCCAGCGGGCCCGCTCGGCCAGGGCCAGGGAGGGAGCCGCCGGTTGCTGGAGATCGGCCAGGGTGAGGGCACCACCGAGCAGCTCGGAGCGCCGGAACCCCGAGCTGAGCAGGGCAGGGGAGGATGGGTTGGAACCGGACCCCAACCCCAGGGGAACGGGACCGTCGGCACGACTCAGCCCGGGCTGGGGTGTCTGAAGGGCCTCAGTGGCGGGTTCCGCCAGCCTGGCGGCCAGGCTCAGGGCGCCCTGATCGGGCCGGTTGGCATAGCCGGCGGAGGGTGCCGCCGACGGCCTGAGCATCAGGCCGGAGCTGGTAGGGGTTGGGTGGTTGCTGGGAGGGGTGAGACCGGGGCGGGCGGTCGCCAGGGGAGCCAGGGGGGGGCGGACGGAAGCGGCTGCGGCAGCGATCTCCCGGGCGTCCTTGACCGACGCCTGCCAGCGGTCATGCAGGTCGATGGCCAGAAGCGGAAGCCAGATGGACTGGCTGAGAAGGGCCCAGGCCACGGGGCGGGAAAGGCCGTGGAGGCCGCTGAAATCAGGTTGGGCCATGACGGGGTCGGAGTGTCAAAAAAGAGGAGAAGGGGTTGGGCCTAATTGTTCCTGTCGTTCCAGCGATAGAAATACCAGGTGTTGTAGATATTCAGCAGACCTGTAGCAGCATTGATGGGAACGGCAAGGTCACCGATGGCGTCTATAACTTGACCGAAGGCTGACTTGTTCACAATGATCGTATCGCCGTTGCGCAATGGCGGGTTGGAAGCCTGGGAGATATTGTTAAACTGCTTGTATTGATAAGTTTGGCGTAAAACCTTGCCATCGCGGCCAAAGCGAACCAGTTGGATCTTGTTGGTCTGAGCGCGCCACTTGATCGGGCCGCCAGCTTTGAAAATGGCCTCGACCATCGGGGTATTGGCCGCCAGCTGAAGGGTGCCCGGAGATTTGACTTCGCCGATGACGTTAACGTTGATGGCTGAAGGCGAAAGGTTGGAGATGCCGACCTGGAGGATCTCTTCAGGGATGAAATCAGTTGTTTTGCTGACAATCAATGTGTCACCATCAAAGAGGATCGGGTTCTGCAGCTGATTGCCTTGCAGCAGCACCTGACTCAGATCCAGGGTGGTCTCCTTCAGGGATCCATCAGGTCCAGCCAGCCGTCTGAGCACCACGCGCCGGATGTCGGAATTGAGGGTGACACCGCCGGCCTGCTGGATCGCCGTGACCGGCGTGGAAAAGGATGGGAGGGGATAGAGGCCAGGTTTCTCCACCTCACCAATGATCGAAATCTTGGACGGCCTCGGACCGACCAGGGTGAGATAGAGCTGGGGCCGGACCAATTGACGGCTGTAGAGCGACGTCAACCAGCGAGTAGCCTGGCCGATGGTGAGGCCGCTGAGCTGTACGGATCCAAGCAGCGGAAGACTGGCGGTGCCATCGGGCAGGATCCCGAAGCCGCCGCCCACCTCCTTGGCAGCGGGATCGAGAAAGTTGAGCTGGAGAGTATCGCCAGGCCCGAGCACATAAAGGTCGCTGTAAACCTCTGTGAGGCTCAGACGCTCACCTCGACCAGGCGCCGTCGGACTTGACATCTGGGGCGATGTCGGGGCCGGCCCAGCGGCCATCGGTGGCCTGGCGGTCGTGCCCGCCCTCGCTGCGGATCCACCGGGCAGTGGCAACATCGGCAACACCGTCAGAGCGGTGAGCGCCAGAATCGCGGTTCTGGTCGCAGGGGGCCTGCGTCGGCGCAGGGCTGGATACCAGCGGGTTGCAGGTCTGGTCATAGAAGCTGACAACGGCTGGTCTGAGCTCTACCGGCGCATCACCATACCCGCAGGAGCCCGGTTCCGTCCCTCCGCTCCAGGAGCCCGCGCGGCGGATTCGCGGCATGCCGGGGCGGGTTTGTTCTGTCCCGGCTTCGCGCCTCCCTGGGCTGCGGTGCCATGGCGGCATTGACGCTGCGGATCGACGGCGCGGCCAGCGGAGACGCTCCAATCCAGGCAGGAGGCTCTCATCGGGCTGGCCACCTCCTCCGGAGAAAGCGGAAAAGCCGCTCTAGGATCACGTATCGCCTTGGCCGACAAGGCCGGAGATCGAACGTGACCACCACGGGTGCCCCAACCCAGTCCCCCTACGGGAGCAATGCCTCAGCAGCTGACCCCGGCCTGATTCAGGCCAGCCCCCAGCGATCTGCCACGGTGGACACGCTCCAGGGCATGAACTCCCCCCTGGCCGCAAGCGACAGCGGTGCGGACGGTGGTGTCAAGGGATTGATCCGCACGCTGAAGCGTCGCCAGGGCATCTTCTTCTTTACGTTTGCGGTGGTCACCGGGGCCCTGGCTGCCAACACTCTGCGCCAGCGGATTTTCAACCCCGTCTATGAAGGCGGCTTCCAGATCCAGATCACCAATCCTTTCGAACAAGCTGCAGCCACCCTTGGCGCTGAAACCAAACTGGAGACCGTGGCTCGTGCCGCGCCCAAACCGGACGTGCCAAGTCTGATCGTGCTGATGCGCAGCCCCCTGCTGGTCAAGCCGGTGGCCGACAGGATGGGTGTGCCGATGAAGGACGTCATCGACAATCTTGGCGTGAGCCCTGTCGGCGATGTCGATCAGGTTCTTTACGTCACGCTTCGCTGGCGCGATCCGGCCAAAGGAAGACAAATATTGAATGAGCTCTCGAAGGACTACACCAAATTTTCCCAGAGTCAGCGGCAGGCAGCCCTCGATTCCGGCGTTGAATTTCTGAACCAGCAGGCTCCTGACATCAATAATCGCGTTGTGAAGTACGAAGCCGAGCTCAAAGCTTTCCGCGAAAAGTATAACATGCTTGACCCTTCATCCCTCGCAGCTGGCATCATCGAAAAGCGCGACAATTTGGTCGCCCAGGTGATGGATTTGCAAATCAAGCAGAGCGAGCTCTACAGCAAACTCAAGTCTGCAGAGTCCGGCCGGTTGCAGTGGAATCCCAGCGGCACTCCTACCGTTGTTGAACAGATGGGCCGAACCGGCACCATCATTCCAAGCAAGCTGCAGGGCAACGTGGCTGGATCCGGCCAGCCGGTTCCTTCGAGTGAACTGTTCGAATTTGAGCGCCAGCTGGCCAACGCTAAGGCCGTCTATCGCGATGACTCGCCGATTGTGCAGTCGATCAAGGCGCGGCGGGATCAACTCTTGCCACTTGTGCGCAAGCAGGCCACCGATTTGATCAGGGCCGAGCTCCTGGCAAATGAGTCCCAGCAAGATGAGCTCAATCGTCAGATTCTGTTGCTCAATGAGAACTTCCGCAACAGCCCCACCATGATGCGGCGCTACGAAGACTTGCAGGGGAAGCTGACCAGCGCACGCTCCAACTACAACGCCTATATCACTGCCCGCGATAATTACCGCCTCCAGCGCGCCCGTGCCACTTCCCCCTGGCAGGTGATCGCACCCGCTGAATTCGCTGACATACCGGTTGAACCCAATCTCAAGAGCAACCTGATGAGGGCTCTGATGCTCGGCCTGATGGCTGGCGTCGGTGCCGCCATCCTGAGGGAGCGAACAGATAACGTCTTCCACACTCCAATGGAGACAGAAAGGGATCTGGGTCTACCCGTTCTTGGCCTGATTCCCTATCTACCGCTTGAGCCTGGGGTGGAGATATCCACCAGCATCAGCAAGATGAGCGCCAGTGAACGCTTTGCCATCAAGGAATCGCTGCGCAGTTTGTTTACCACATTTCGTTTGTTGCGGGCCGACCGTGATATTCGCCTGGTCGGTGTTACTTCTTCGACCCAGGGCGAAGGCAAATCCACTGCTGTCACCATTTTCGCCCGAACACTTGCTGACCTTGGTCTCAAGGTGCTGGTTGTGGATGCCGACCTTCGCCTGCCGATGCAGACCCGCTATCTCGGTTTGGCCCAGGGCGATGGTTTTTCATCCGTGCTGACCGACAACACCCGCGACCTGCGCTCCTTGATTCAGCCCATACAGGACAATCTCGATGTGCTGCCCGCGGGTCCTAAACCGCCCGATCCGGCCAAGCTCCTCAACTCCTCCAGGGCCCAGGAGGTCGTTAATGACATCAGAGATCTCGACGAATACGACATTGTGTTGTTCGATGCTCCCCCCTGCCTTATGCTCGCTGACCCGATACTTCTGGGCGAAAAACTCGACGGTATCCTCTTCCTTGTCGGTCTCGGCAAAGTCAGTCGCGAACTGGCGCCCCAGGCCTGCAGGCGCATCAAGGCCACCGGTGTTGATGTGCTGGGTCTGATCTGCAACCAGGTCAACTTCCCAAGCCGCTTGAACGATTATGGCTATGAATATGGCTATTACTATCACTACGCTTACGCCACGGCCAGCACGCCCAGCCGCAACCCAAGCACCTACGGCAAATCTCTGGGCCGCTACGCCCAGGGCTTTGGCAATTACGTGAAACGCTACCGCGACTCTTATCTGACTGATCGCTACATCCGCGATGGCAGCAATGCCGCGGTGCAGCGCTATCACGAGCAAGGGGTTTCCCAGGAACTCCGCAATAACTCGGCCAAGGGCAATTCCAGTACAAACGGAAGCAAATCCACTCCGACCACCGTCAGTTCCAAACCCCAGACCAGATCCGGGCAGTCAAACAATTCAAACCGCTCAGACGATGACCATGAAGGCGAAGATAAGGGTGTGTGGAGCCGGATTATGAAAAGGCTACCTTTTAAGCGTTGAAACTGTCCCTCATCGGCCACCGCTGAAGGCAGATCCAGGCTCTGGGTTTTACCCAGAGTTTTTTTTATGCTTCCTTCAACACGGCTTCCAGCACATCGAGGTCGCCGTAGATCGGCATGGCACGAGGGTGGCACAGTCGCACCGTGTCGAGAGCTTCAAGCAGATGGATCTTGCGTTCACGGGCGATCAGGCCTGCGGCGAGCAGCGGCGAACGCTCAATTCCAGCCATGCAGTGCAGATAGGTTGGTGGTTGCGCCGCCAGGATTTCGGCAGCAAGGTCAAGGGCCTTGCGGAGTCGTTCCGGCCTGAGTTCCTCCTGACGCCGATGATCGGGAAGACTCACCCTTCCCTGCAGCCAGTGATCGGGTGGTGGGCAGATTTCTTCCTCTGAGTAACAACAGCTGAAGCGGCTCCGAAAGCCAGCCTCCTCAAGCTGCCGCCAATGGCTTTCGCTTCTAGGCATCGGTCCGATCGCCAGACGACCGCTGATCAGCCAGCTGTAGGAAAGTGCGGGGATCGGCGCTGGTTGTTGCTTTTGGTCCCCCCTGGCGGTGGCCTTGGGCTTGCGGAAGCGATCGAGCAAACTCATCCTTGAAGTCAGCGTCTACAAAGCCTACGCCTGCCGCTCAATGGCCGGCTGACCGTGGCGCCAGAGCCGGACGGATCCCCTCAAGAAGCTTCTGCCAGCGCTGCTCGTCGATTCCCCCAGCTCCCGCTCGACCGCCTTTGACGCTGATCAGCACGCACTCGTAGCGTCGGGGCAGTTGGAGGCCGAGCAGCGACCTGAGCCGATCGAGACGATCTGTGGGCAGTTGGTCGACCAGGGGCAGCAATTGGTCTGTGGTGACTCCGTACCCTCCCATGCCAGCTTTGCCGAGCACCAGACAGGTCTGTCGCATTGATGCGGCCTGGTTCAGACCCTGGGCCGATTGGGGAGGTCCGGGCAGGAGTTGACGCTTCTGCAGACGAAGGGACGGATCAGAAGCAGCCAGGAGGCTTGCACTGAAGGACAAACGCTCGCGGACAATGCCACGGACCAGCCTCAGGGTTTGCCCCTCGCCGATGCCGTAGCCGAGACCCTCCGATGTCGCCCATTCGTAGCGGCGTCGGGATGGGAGCGAAGCCAACGGCTCAGCGGAGAAGCCATGGCTCTTGAGCTGCTGGCTCACAGCCCTGGCATTGATGGCTGATGCGCTGGGCCAGCGGGGCCAGATGATCGATTTGAGCGCCAGTAATACGGCGATGGTCGCTAACAGGGCGAAAAAGGATTGTCTGCCTGAGATCGAACGGCTGGCAACCATCAGTTGACCCCCTCGCCCTGGCCATCATTCCTGCCACCACCACCGTCAGCAGCAGGCAGGGGTGGTAATTCGCGTTCTAACAACCGCAGATAGAGGCTGCCGAAAGCAAACACTGCAATGCCTGAAAATACCAAGGATCCGATGTCGTCGTGGAAAAAGCGGAACAGGGGCGTACCCTTACCTTGACCGTATGCAACACAAAGAGCGAGTACCGCAATCCGAATCGTATTACTGGCCAGGCCGATCAGGGGCGCCGAAATCAAGAGACTGATCCTGCTTAAGCCGGAACGAATAGGAAAGGCAAGAAGGAAGATGATGGATACGCCGATGACCTGGGCGATGGTATCAACACCATTGCAAGCCGGCAGCACCTCCACCCCACCAGTTGGCAACATAACGGTGCGATCGCGCACGACATTATCGAAGCCAAGGGTGCTCAGCCAAAAACTGGTGAGCCGCGCGGTCAACACACTCATCGGTCGCTCTGGTATCAGCTTCATCAGCAGACCAAAGGCTGGGATCAGCAGCAGGCAGAGCAAGGAGTCGCGCAGGCGGCCAAGCTGTCGCAGCGGCGTGGAGAGCATCGCCAAAGCCAATCCAGCCAATGGGG
Organism: uncultured cyanobacterium; assembly: GCA_903935205.1. Lineage (GTDB taxonomy): Bacteria > Cyanobacteriota > Cyanobacteriia > PCC-6307 > Cyanobiaceae > Cyanobium. Next base: position 61,494 of record CAIZQU010000057.1, read on the forward strand.
CCAGGATGTAGAGCATGCCGTCGGAATGGAGCACCATGGCGGTGCGAGCCATCACGACCAAGAGAAGGAGCGAGCCCAGGATCAGACCGATCAGACCCGGCCTGGGATCCAGATCCTCGAGTTGATCTTCCATGCAGATCAAGGCACCACCCCAGACCAGCAAGGCGTAAACGGTGATGTGTTCGCTTTGGCTGGTCTGAAACACGCCAAGATTCTGTGTTGCCACGGCTGCGGCAAGGAGCAGCCACAGGTTGCGGGGCGTGGCCGGAGGAATGGATGGAATCCGGGCCCGGAGGCCAGGAGGTAATCGGTCGAGCAGCTCATTCATGGATTGGGAACACTCTCGCGCTGAAATTCGGGGACAAGCACCTGGAGGGCCTCCATCGTTGCGCCCTCATCCCAGGATTGGAGTGCGGATTCTAGATTGGCAACCAAAGGGGCCAGTTCTTCGAGGCTGCGACTGGGCTCGCGGGCCCGACGGATCAGGGGATGGTCCGTGGCCTGGTCCTGGGCGCTGATCAGCAGCTCTTCGTAGAGCTTCTCACCGGGGCGCAGGCCGGTGAAGCTAATGGCGATGTCGCCGTGGGGGTTGGCGGAATCCCTGACTCTCAATCCTGAGAGCTCGATCATCTGGCGAGCCAGATCTGCGATCCGCACCGGCTCTCCCATGTCAAGCAGAAACAGCTCCCCGCCTTTGGCCATTCCCGTGGCCTGAAGCACAAGCTGCACGGCTTCTGGGATGGTCATGAAGTAGCGAGTGATCGAAGGGTGGGTCACCGTGATTGGACCTCCCTTGGCGATCTGTTGATGGAACAGGGGTATCACAGACCCCGAGGAACCGAGCACATTGCCAAAGCGCACCATCGACAAAATCGGACCTTTGCCACCCGACCTGGCAATCTGATCAGCGGCGGCCTGCACCAGAAGTTCGCACACCCTCTTGCTGGCCCCCATGGCATTGGTGGGTCGCACAGCCTTGTCGGTGGAGATCAGGGTGAGACGCTCGACTGGTGTTTCGAGGGCGGCCTGAATGACCGCCTGGGTGGAGCGTAAATTATTGGAAACTCCAGCACACAGATTGGCTTCAACTAGCGGCACATGCTTGTATGCCGCGGCATGAAAAACAGTGTGAACGCCATGGCAGCGAAACAGGTGGACCATCCTTTGCCTGTCACCGGCGTCACCCAGAATTGCCGTTAGCTGGACATCGCCGCCGATACTTCTAAGCTCCTTATCAATGGAGTAAAGGCCATATTCGTTTCGATCCATGAGCAGCAGCTTGCGGGCGCCGAGCTTGATCACTTGCCGGCAGATTTCACTGCCGATTGATCCACCGGCTCCCGTCACCAGAACAATTTTGCCACGAACGCTGATATCGAGAAGGGCTGGATCAGGACGACTCGGCTCGCGGCCAAGGAGGTCTTCAATCGCCACGGGCTGGAGGTCGGTGACAATTTTGCGGCCGTCGGCCAGCTCGGTCAGGGAGGGAATCGAAAGCACCTCAAGACCAAGCCGGGTGAGCTGGTCAACAAGGAGGCGCTTGCGCTGCCTGGGAAGGGAAGGCAGGGCCAGCAGCACCTTGCGAACCCCGTGATGGGAGATCAGGCGAGGCAGTTGAACGGGGCTGTTAATACGAAGATTCTGGAGGGTACGTCCGTGAAGGATGGTGTCGTCATCGAGAAAGCCGAGGATGCGAAAGCGTTGGTCATTGCGCAACGCCTGAAACAGGCTCATGCCGGCATCTCCCGCTCCGTAGATCAGGGTGCAGTTGCGGTCCTGTGGTTCAATGGTGGGAAGATGGCGGCGATCCAGATAGCTGACGAGAACATCTCGAAGCATGATGCGACTGGTAATAGCCGCCCCTGAAAACAACAACCAGTAAAGGATCCAGAATGAGCGCGGCGGCTGCGGACCACCGATCATGGTGCTGATCAGCAGAAGCATCAACGCCATCGCGATTGATCTTGGCAGCAAGCCATAGAGCGAATGGCTACCGGCATAGCGGGTCAATCCGCGATACCAGCCGGAGAGCAACAACACAGCCAGGCCGCTGAACACAGCCAGTGCCGGCAAATGTTGAAGTGGTGCCATGGCCAGAACCATGCTTTGCTTCTCTGGCAGCCGCAGGGCAAAAGCACCATAAAATGCCGCCAATATCAACAATCCATCAAAACCAACCAGGGCCAGCCTGCGGGTGATGATTGGAGCCGAAAAATGCAGAGAGCCGGGCAGACGCCGTTTCCCGATCGCCATCAATCTCCGTGGGGAGACGGAATTGAGCCAGCTGATCTGCACGCGTCGATGGTGGTGTTGAGCCTTCTGAATGGTGCTCAGGGATAGAGGATCTGGGGCCTGGGGTGGTGGTGATGCAATAAAATCTTCCAAGGTTTTTTGTCGTGGAACAGCCAGGCGCAGCGCAGGTTCCCATCACGATTGGCCATGTCAGTCAAGCCATGCACTGGGTCAACGTTGCCTGGCTGACCGATCAAGCCTCAGAACTGCATCAGATCAGCTTAAGGGAACCGGAGGGATCGCTTGCAGAGGTCGGCCGGAACGGCAACTGACAGCCAGGTAGACAGAAGGATGGAGACCGGCCGGTTCGCCAGGACGGGATCAATGAGCAGGCATTGGTGAGTGATCGGTCTTCATCGAGACTGCCGAAGCGAGACACCGATTTGCATGGGTCTATGGGCTTAAATTTGCAAAATGCGCATGAACATACTTAAGAGCACGATCTCCTTCACATCTTAGCCCATCATTCTTGGGCGGCTGTTGCAAAGGGCAGCGCCACCCCTCTCTCCAGTCGCCAAGCCAGTAGCAGCACCAGCCCAGCCATCGTCAGCAGAGCCAGGGCCGAGCCGCTCTGACGGCTGGCGGCCAGCAGCGCCGTGGCGGCTCCGTAGACAAGGGCGACCCTGCGGTGGGACCAGCCCGCCCGTTGCAGCCGTTGGAACAGGTGCAGCCGATGGGCCTGGAAGATGGCCTGCCCTGCCCCCAGGCGGCGCAGCACACAGACCAGGGCATCGCCCAGCAGCGGCAGACCCAGCAGCAGCAGGGCGAAGGCCGCCGGGGGCGTCGGCTGCTGCAGCACCAGTCCCGCGAACACGGCCCCAAGCCAGGTGCTGCCCACATCGCCCATGAACACCCGGGCGGGATTCCAGTTCCACAGCAGAAAACCGGCCAGGGCGCCCGCCAGCAGCCACTGGCCGCAGGCGGCCATCACCACCAGGGCGCTGAGTCCGACCAGCCCATCGAGACCATCCATGAAATTGAAGAAATTGATCACGGCGGTGATCGCGATCAGTACCACCGGCAGGCTCCAGAGCGGCAGGGGGGTGGCGGAGATCGCCAGCAGGGCCACCGCGGTGAGCATCTGGACGCCATAGCGGCTGGCGGCTGGCAGATCGAAGCGATCATCCAGCAAGCCCACCATGGCCAGGGGCATGCAGATCAGCGGGATCCAGGCGGCTCTGCCCTGCCCCAGCGCCAGGCTCAGGCCGCCGACCACGAGCACGAAGCTCAGCCCACCGCCGCGGGGGGTGGCAATCCGATGGGAGCTGCGCTGGTTCGGTTGATCCAGCAGCCCTCGCCGCAACAGGGGCAACAGTCCCCAGAGCAGCAACCAGCTCAGTCCTGCGGCCAGGACGAAGCTCGCGGCGGCCAGCCCCATGGGAAGCGACCCATCCAGCGGAGGCAGGATGGGAAGGCTTCTGAACAGGGGATCGATCGGGGCAGGCACGGTCGGTGGGGCTGGGGTCAGGTGCAATGGGCAGGAGTGGGCCGCCCGGACCAGCCGGTGGCGCGCCACAGCTGACTGCGCAACTGATCGCGCAGGGTCCGCCAGGGCTGTTCCCAGCGGTTGTCCCCGGTTGGCGCCACCTCCCCTTGCACCGTCCAGCCACGGCTGGCCAGGGTGATCCGGGCGATCGCCAGGGTTCGGCCCATGTGGGCCTCTCCCGTGACCAGGGTGACCTGACCTGGCGGCTTGAACCGCCTCAACCAGCCGGACAGGGCTGTGATCTGCTCGACCGTGTCACACCCTGGCGTCAGCCGCACCAGTCCGGGGCCATCCTCCGGCAGCAGACCTCGCCTGGCCAGCTGGTCATCGTTCACGCGCTGGGAGCTGTCCCGGCCCTGAAACACCAACACCGAACCGGGGCGTTCCCGCCAGAGGCGAAGGGCCGTCTGGCTGCGCCAGGGGTCCTCCACGAAGACCGCAATCACATCGTGCTCGCCTTGGCCCGCCGGACAGATCCAGGGCCAGACGCTCCAGCCCAGGGCTGGCACGATCAGCAGCGTCAGCAGGACAGGGGATCGATGGCGTGCCATCAGCGCTCAGCCTCGGGCCAGGGGATGAACCGGGAAAGGTTCGGCTGGGGTGTTCAGCAGGCTATGGGCCGTGGTGAAACCCGCCAGATCGGCCTCCATCCGCAACACCGCTTCAAACAGCTTGGGCTTCCATGGCAACAGCGGCGCCGCCAGCAGGTGGAACAGGGCCGCGGGAACGGGCAACAGCCGGCAACGACCGGCCCGGTCGCGCGGATTCTGCAGCCTGGCATCCGCCTGCAGGCGTTCCAGCATGGCGGTGTAAGTCAGGGTGTCGTCACCGCCGAGGGCCAGGGGACCGTCCCAGCGCTCGGGCTGGTCGGCCAACAGCAGGCTCACCGCCGCGAGCTGGCGGGCATGGATCGGTTGCCGCAGCCCGGTGCGGGAGGGGAGGGGAAGAACCGGCAGCCGGCCCATCAACGTCAGCAGCACGCTCAGGTTCCGATCCCGATAGCCGCCGGCTTCGCCGTAGATCAGGGTGGGCCGGATGATCCGGCAGGGAATGGCCAGGGCCTGGCAGGCCTCCTCCAGGGTCGTCTCGGCCTGCCGCAGACGCCGCACCAGGGCCTGGTCATCGGCATTGGCGGCGAAGCGTTTGGTCAGCACCGATGAGGAGGAGCAGGCCACCACGGCTTTGGGTCGATCGCTGGCGGCGGCGCCCCGCGCCCCGGTGCCCTGCAGCAGCCCGGCCAGGAAAGGCGCCAGATGCCAGAGCGGTGCGAAGCTGATGATCACGCCCCCCAGCGGCAGGCCAGGTGGCGGCGGGGCGGTTAGGTCCGTCGCCACAAAGCGCTCCGCTGCCAGGTCTGGGGGGCAGCGCCTGCCTAGAACCCGCAGCTCCCTTGCGCTAGCCAGGTCGCGCAGGGCGGCGCCGCTTGGGGTGCTGGCGCCGAACAGCAGGATCGGCGGGCTTGAATCGGTGGGAGGGGCCATGGTCAGGGGAGTGCCGGAGCGAAGCGGCTCAGCAGCCGCTGGCCGTAGCGAAGCCCGTAGGCCAGGGGCCAGATCGGGCCGAAGGCGTCCCGATAGGCCCGCCGCACCTCGGCCAGGCGCCTGGCGGTCTGCTGGCCGCTGATCCCGCCGTCACCCATGTGCACCAGCTCCATCTCACTGCGAAGAACCCGCAGATCGGGCCAACGTGAAAGCCGAAGAAAGTAGTCGAGGTCAGCGGATAAACGGAACCCATCGCGGTAGACGGCCTCGCGCCGCCGGGCACCGGGGCCGATCAGTGTGGCCTGGTGGGGGGGGGTGGAGCCGAGCAGCAGGGAGCGGCGGTAGGAGTGGCGCCAATGAAAGGCGGTGCGCCGCCCGGGCCGCTGGCTGCCGTCAGGCTCCAGGCGGAAGTAACGGCCGCTGGTGACCAGCAGGTCCGGGGCCTGGCCATCGCTGAGGACCCGATCCAGGAGGGCCTGGGCCTCAGCGAAAACCTCCGGATCGGCCGCCCAATCGTCGCTGCCCCAGAACAGCAGCCAGTCGTGGGGGCCAGCCAGGCTGAAACCCTGGTTCATCGCCCCGAAAATGCCTTGGAAGCGGGCCTCCTGCGGGCGCCAGCTGAAACGGCTGTCGCGGCGGCAGAGGGCCTCGAGCCAGGCGGGGGTTTCGCCGTCGCTGGAGGCATCGATGAAGCAGGCCTGCCAGTGCTGCAGGGTCTGCCCCTGCAGGGAGGCGACGAGACGCCCGAGCAGGCGGTGGCTGTCGCGGGTGGGCACGATCAGCCGGATCGTCGCGACCTGCTCGTGCATCAGCCCTGGCGGCGGATCAACATCGGGCCAAGCACCAGCACGTCCATGCGGGTGCGCAGGAAGCAGTCGAGGGCCTGGTCCGGCGAGCAGACGATCGGTTCGTTTTCGTTGAAGGAGGTGTTCAACACCATCGGCACGCCGGTGAGCGATTCGAAGGCGCGGATCAACTGGTAATAACGGCCGTTTTCGGCTTCGCTCACCGTCTGCAGTCGGCCGGTGCCATCCACGTGGGTCACTGCCGGAATCAGGGCGCGCTTCTCAGCCCGGATCGGATACACCTGCATCATGAACGGCACATCGCCATCCCGTTCAAACCAGGTCGGCACCGCTTCGCGCAGCACCGAGGGGGCAAAGGGTCGGAACGATTCGCGCCGCTTGATCTTGAGATTGAGGATATCCTTCATATCAGCGCGGCGCGGATCTCCGAGGATCGAGCGGTGGCCCAGAGCCCTCGGGCCCCATTCCATGCGGCCATCAAACCAACCGATCACCAGACCATCGGCGATGGCGGCCGCCACCCTCGAACAGAGCTCGGATTCCGCGGGCCGCTCGATCGTGCAACCCGCTTCCGCAAGGGCGGCGGCCCGGGCCGGCTCAGCCAGCAGGGCTTCGATGGAGGCCGCTGAGGCTTCGCTGCCCAGATAGGCCTGGCGCATCGGTTCGCAGCGACGGTTGCCGAGGCGATGCCAGACCTCCAGGGCACAGCCGAGGGCACCGCCGGCATCACCGGCGGCCGCCTGGACGTAGACCTTTTCGAACGGTGTTGACACGGTGATCTTGCCGTTGGCCACCGAATTGGCCCCACAGCCGCCGGCCACGCACACGGCCGGTACCGGATGGAGGCGGTGCAGGGCATTGAGGAGGTGAAAGAAGGCTTCCTCGTACATCACCTGGGCGGAACGGGCGATGTCCTTGTGGTGTTGCTCCAGGGGTTGATCGGGCCGTCGCGCGGGCCCGAGCAGGGACTCCAGAGCAGGACTCCAGTGCTGTCCCACCGTGGGGATGCCGTGGCTCCACTGGTGGGGCAGGTTCTGGCCGGCGTGCTGGAACCAGGTGAGATCGAGGCGGTAGGTGCCGTCGGGCTGAAGCCGGACGATGCGGCGCATCGCCTCCATCTGGGTGGGTTGGCCGTAGGGAGCCAGACCCATCACTTTGTACTCGTCGCCGTAGTGGGGAAAGCCGAGGAACTGGGTGATCGCTGTGTAGAAGGCCCCCAGGGAATGGGGGAACCAGATCTGACCGTCGATGCTCAGTTCACTGCCGCGGCCGAAGCCCCAGGCGCCGCTGGAGAAATCGCCGAATCCATCCACCGAGACCACCGCTGCCTCCTCAAAGGGCGAGGCGAAGAAGGCGGATGCCAGGTGGGAGCGATGGTGCTCCACGAAATGGAGCTCAGCTCGCACCCTCTGACCCGGAAAAGCCGTGGCCAGTTGCTGGGGGAGACCGGCCCGTTCGCGTTTATTGCGCCAGCGGGCCAGCAGAAAGCGCGGATCGGGCCGGCTGAGGGCGGTATAGAGCAACTTGCGCCAGCGGTGGGCGCCGGGCAGGGCGTTGATGGCGATGTGATCAACGTCCTCCAACGTCACCCCCGCGTCGGCCAGACACCAGGCGATCGCCTCGCTGGGAAATCCCGCCCAGTGCTTGATGCGCCGAAAGCGTTCCTCTTCAGCGGCACCGAGAATGCGTCCGTCCCGGATCAGGGCGGCGGCCGCATCGGCATGAAAAGCGTTGATTCCGAGGATGAGTGTCATGAGGGTTGCAGCTCGATCTCCAGGTGAGTGCGAAGCCAGGAAGCCAGAACCATCAGGTTCCAACGCCGATACCAGGGCCTCAGATCAAGACCGTCCGGGGTGGAGGGTACCCCCAGATCGAGACCGCTGGAGGGATCATCGAGCCAGAGCTGGAAGGGGAACCTGAAACCCTGCTTCGGGCGATTGAGGAACCATGCCGGCAGTTCCGGCACGCTGGCCTGAAGCAGGGCCTTGCCAGGGGCCAGGCGCAACTCCGGGGCCACCACCGCCAGCCGCCGCTGCAGGGTGGCATCGACGAACGGAATCCGCAGCTCCAGGGCGTGGGCCATGGCCATCACATCGCTGTCGGGCAGGAGCTGGTTGCGCAGGTAGCGGCAGCCCTCCAGCCAGGCCACCCCATCGGCTTCCGCCAGTGAGGAAGGCGGTTCCTCGGCCGCAGCCGCGGCCTCCAAGGCGGGGGCTGCCGCGCTGGCCAGACCCCAGTGCCGCAGCAGTCGACTCACCTCCGGCGGTGTGAACTGGCCCCGCAGGCAGCGGTGGGCCGCCTGCAGGGAGGGGGGCTGGGACAGCAGGGTGGCCAATCGCTGGCGACGCTGATCGCCTCCTCCGGGGGTGCGGGACAGCAGCGCCGCCGCAGGACCGGCGAGGGGGCCGAGGCGTCGCCGCCAACGCCGTAGCCGAGGCACGGTGCGGAAGCTGGGATAACCGCCGAACAGTTCATCCCCTCCCAGTCCGGAGAGGGCCACCTTCAGGCCGCAGTCACTGGCCAGACGGGAGACACACCAGGTGTTGAAGCCATCGATCGAGGGCTGGTCCTGGCTGGCCAGGAAGTCGGGTAACCATTGGCGGGCCTGGCTGGCCTGCAGGGTGAGGGGAGTGTGTTGGGCTCCGAACAGAGCCGCCACCTGGGCCGCCGGTGCCGATTCGTCGAAGCCTTCGGCGCCGGGGTCATCGAAGCCGATCGTGAAACTGTGCAGACCCGGAGGAGCCAGGGCCAGCAGAGCGGCCGAATCGAGGCCGGCGCTGAGGAACAGCCCCACGGGCACATCGCTGACCAGATGGGCCGTGACCGAATCGCGCAGGGCTTCCCGGCAGAGGGCCACCGCGGCATCCCGGTCGTCGACGGTGGGGCCGCTGGCGGCGGCATCGCCCTGGAGCAGGGCCTCGGGCAGGGGCTGCCAGGGGCGGATCGTGATGCTGCCGTTCTGCCAGCGGAGCCAGTGGCCGGCGGCCAGGCGCCGAACCCCCTCCACCAGGGTGGCCGGTTCCGGCACCGAGCCGCTGGCCAGATAGGCGGCGATCGCCGTCGGATCAACCCGCCGGGGCACCCGACCACTGCGCAGCAGCGCCCGCAGTTCGGAGGCGAAGGCCAGTTCGCCGCCCTCGCCCTGCCACACATACAGCGGCTTGATGCCGTGGGGGTCGCGGGCCAGCAGTGCCGTTCCGGTCTGGGTGTCGAACAGGGCGAAGGCGAACATTCCTCGCAGCGCAGCCAGGCCATCGGTGCCGCGGCTGGCCATCCAGGCCAGAAGCACCTCGGTGTCGCCGCTGCCGCGGAAGCGATGGCCCTCCGCTTCGAGACGGGAGCGCAGGAGGTTGTGGTTGTAAATCTCGCCGTTGAACACCAGTTTCCAGCGGCCGCAGGCCGAGGCCATCGGCTGGTGGCCGCTGGGGGAGAGATCGAGGATGGCCAGACGGGTATGGACCAGGCAGTTGCTGGCGTCGGACCAGACCCCGTGATCATCGGGTCCGCGATGGGCCAGGGCCGGCAGCACCCGCGCAGGGAAATCAGCGGGTTCAGCCCCGATCAGACCGGCAATGCCGCACATCTCAGCCCACCTCCACGGGGGTGGGCACGCTTTCGGGCCAGAGGGAGGTCAGCTGGCGGCGGAACACCTCCCGGGCCACCGGGGGGCTGGCATGGCGTTCCACCCAGGCCAGGGCGGCGGCGGCCATCCGCTGGCGGCGAGGGCGATCGGCGGCGATGGCGCTGATCGCGGCGGCCATGGCGGTGGGATCGCTGTCGACCAGGGCGCCGGTCTGATCCTCCAGCACGAAATCCTCCGGGCCACCGCAGCGGCTGCTGACCACCGGCACACCGCAGGCCATCGCCTCCAGGGCCGCGATGCAGAGACCCTCCTGATGGGAGGGGATCACGAACAGGTCGAGGCTCTGCAGGAGGGCCGCCAGCTGGGGGGCGGCCAAGGGCGGATGGCAGTGAACATTCGCCGTGATGCCCAGGGCCTCCAGCAGAGGGACCACCACGTCCCGGTCGCGTTCACCGGCCAGGTGCAGTTCCACGGGCCGCCCCTGGTCGAGGAGCTGTCGCACCGCCGCCAGCAGCAGGTTGATGTTCTTGCGAGGATCGCCGAAGCGCCCGGTGAAGCCGAGACGCCAGGGCACCGTGGCCGCAGGGTCAGGATGAAAGATGGCGGTGTTGACCGGCATCACCAGAACGGCATCCATCGGCCGGCCGGCGATCGCCTCGAGGGCGCGAGCGGTGTAACCGCTCAGGGCCATCACCCGTCCCTGGGGTGCCCGCAGCACCGATCGCTCCAGACGGCGCAGCACCGGGGCATTGCAGTGGCGGTCGAGCAGGCGCCGGGGGCCACTGAAGCCGGCCACGCGGTTGGCCCGGTCGGCTTCCCAGGGGGTGGCGACCCAGGCGAGGAAGGGCAGACCCAGGCGGGCGTAGGGGGTGGCGCACAGGGGATTGCCCGTGACCGAGAGGTGAAGGGAGCAGGAGGCGATCAGCTCACGCCAGCCGCGCCGTGGCAGGTAGTGGGTGAATTCCAGTTCTGGAAGCCAGCATCCCAACCCGTGGCCTTCATGGTTCCCGTAGGCCGCCTGGATGGTGCTGCCGGGTCGCCGGCCCAGGGGGACGGCCGGCAGGGGCACGGAAAGATGGCGATGTTGGCTCCAGGGGGCGTACCAGGCGAAGACCGGCTCGATGCCCATCTCCTCCAGCAGGCCCGATATGCAGCGGGTCATCGTCGGTACACCACCATCCACGGGTTCGATGGTGGTGATCAGGGCCCTCCGGCGAGAACGGCTCATCCCGGCAGCGCATCAAAGAGTTCGCGGTTCTCCCGCACCCAGCGAATCAGGTCACGCACCCCGGCGTCGACCCGGATTTCCGGCGTCCAGTTCAGCTGTTGCTGGGCCTTGCGGATATCACAGATGAACACAGGTTGATCACCGGGACGGGTGGCTCCGAACGCCGGCGTGATGCTGATGGAAAGTTCCTCCTCGAGAAAGGCGAGCAGGTCGCGCAGGCAAAGGGTGTTGGTGGGACCGCCCCCGATGTTGAAGGCCTGACCACTCACCTGATCGCGGTGGGTCCAGGCGGCCTCGTAGGCGCGGGCGAGGTCCTGCACATTCAGCACATCGCGGGTCTGCCAGCCATCGCCATAGAGGGTGATCGGCTTGCCGAGCAGGGCGGCAATGCTGAACCAGGCCACCCAGCCCTGGTCTTCGATGCCGAACTGACGGATGCCGTAGATGCAGGACTGGCGGAAACTGCAGGTCTTCAGGTCGTAGATGCGGGCGTAGTCGATCGTGTACTGGTCGGCTACACCTTTGGAGCAGCCATAGGGAGAGTGGAAATCGAGGGGCTGATCCTCCGGAACTCCATGGGGAAGGTTGACGAAGGCGTAGCCGTGCTCCTGGCGCTGGACGGGTACGGTTTCCATGCCGCCATAAACCTTGTTGGTCGAGGCGTAGAGCACAAAGGCCTCAGGAGCCCGCAGGCGGACGGCCTCCATGACATTGAAGCTGCCGGCGGCATTGATCTCAAAATCCTCGCGGGGATTGAGATAGGAGGTGGTCACCGCGACCTGGGCTGCCAGATGCAGGACCATGTCAGGGCGGCAGCTGCCAACGATGTCGGCGAGGGCCTCACCATCACGGATATCCGCTTTGTGGAAGCGAACCTCGGGGCACTTCTGCTGAAGCCAACTCAGATTTCGTTCGGTTCCCCGTCGAGAAAGATTGTCGAGGATCGACACATCCCAACCGCGTTCAGCAAAGTGAACGGCTGTGTTGGTGCCGATGAAGCCGGCTCCGCCGGTGATCAGGATCGAAGCCATCGATCGGTTCGTAATCTCAAGGGGAGGTTGTGATGATGCGAGCCTAAGCGTGCTCAGGGCGAATCCCTGGCGCTCGGGTCCAGATCCCTGCCTGCTCCTTGGGCACGCAGCATCGCGCGCCTTCGGCTTTTCTCTTCCCGCAGCAGCAACAACAGCAGCAGTTCGGCATAGGTGCGCTGCAGGGCATAGGTCAGGCCGGCGGCACCGTCGAGCAGGCCGCCCCGCCCCACCAGGCAGACCACCAGAGCGGCCAGGGGGGCCAGGGGAGTGTGGCGGCGAAGCCTGTCGACCGGCGAGAGTTGGCTGGCTGGCGTGTCGAGGAGATTGGCGGCTTCGATCGTGAGATAGCGCTGCTGAGAGGCAAGCCAGCGGGCGAGGGGTTTGCGATCGTCGTGGAGGATGGCGATGCTCAGGGGGGCCACCGGACCATGGAGAACGATCCGATGGCCATGGCCCTCGTTGTGGTAGCGGCCGAGGCGGGTGCGGTACAGGCAGGTGCGTGGTGGCAGCAGGGAGCCCCGCAAAGGCTGACCGTCGATGCAGTAGCGGAAGGGCAACGCGTAGCCAGCCAGCCCTTCGCGATCGGCCCGGGCAATCAGGCTCGGCATGGCAGCGGCCAGCGCTGCGGGAACGCCGTAATCGGCATCGAGGCTGAGCACCCAGTCGCTGCGGATCTGGTCCAGACCGAAATTGCACTGCTCGGCAAAGCTATCGAAGCGGCGCTGAATCACCCGAACATTGGCATGGGCAGCCAGCACCTGAAGGGTGCCATCCGTGCTGCCACTGTCGATCACGACGACCTCAGGAATCCAGTCCAGGGTGCGAAGGGTGCGTTCGATGTTCGCGATTTCATTGAAGCTGATCAGCAGGGCGCTCAGGGGCAGTTCGACCGCTGAGGAGGTGCTGGATGCCCTCATTGGGGGGAACCTGACTGAGCCAGCTCCAGTTGGTGGCGGGCGACCAGGGTGGGCACGGATAGGAAGGCGCCGAAGCAAAGCCCCAGCATGATCAGCACAAAGGGATCGCTATAGACCTGGCCAGCGGAGAAGAAAAAGAGAATATTGGCGAGGCCAAAGGAAAGCATGCCAAGCAGCAGGAAGGCAACATTGCTAGGGAGGCGATCGAGAATCAGAAAATTCTTCCACAGCGAGAGCATGAACATCAATGCCATTCCCCCGCCGATCACAAGACCAGGCAAGCCAAGTTCAGAAACGATGCGCCCCCCTCCCCCCTCGGTGGCATAGGAGAGTGATTGAATATTGCTTCGCTGGGCCTGGGCTGCAGCGCTGATCTTGAGGTTGCCGAGGTTGGCACCTGCACCCACACCGAGGCCGAAGCCTTCGGAGATTTCAAGACCCCGGGTCAGAGCGCCAACCCCCTGACCCTGAAAGCGTTCGAAGATATCATCTTTAGCGGTCAACACACGGTTGAGGTAGATATCAAAGGCATCACCCTTCGCCGAAATCAGGAAGAGAGCATAACTGGCGTAGCCCATCGCGGCGCTTCCCACAACGCTGGAGAACAGCCGCTCGCGCGATGCGGCCGTGGCCTTGCGACTGAATAGCAACAGATACAGGGCCGAGAAGGCCAGGGTCATGACCAGGCTTTTGCGGCGGCCGGTCGGGATGGTGAGATAGGCGAAGAAGCCGGCCAGCAGAAACAGCATGATCTGGGTTTCGCGGCGCCGGCTGGATACGGCCAGGGCGATGGACAAACAGCAGCCAGCGGCCAGATGCCAGCCAGCGATTTCGCTGGTGCGCCAAAAGCCTGAGACCCCCTGGGCAGAGAATCCTTCAAAAGTGATCAAGATGCCCTCGCCGACCTCGCGCATCAGCGGACCACGCAAACCCCGGAAGTCGAGAAAAGCAGTGATTGCAAACAATGCGCAGAAGACCAGGTAGGTCGTGATGATTCTTCGCAGCACCCGCGGGTTGTTACCAGTCTGATAACCCGCCCACAGGGCTGCTGCGGGAGCCAGGTAAAAGGCAACACCCAGCCCTGTGAGGCTCAAGTCGCCGAATCTCAAAAAAGAATTGACGGATTGAATCGCGATCAGGCCGAAATAGAGAGGCACCCACTCCTTTGCTGCGGGCACAGTCCAGAACATTTGCCTCAGACCGAATCCTGCCGCGGCACGTTCATACATCACCAGCAGGCAGAGCAAGAAGGCCAGCAGCACCAATCCCGAGATTGTGCTGGGCTGGCTGGGAGTTATTTTGCGAATCGGATCCTGGAGAAAACCGATGGCCACAGTCACCAGCAATCCGTCGCGCCAGTTGCCATCGAGCAACAGAACGGCAAGCACTGCGAACAGCAGAATGGTGGGAAGCGAGAGCATGGAGATTCAGGTTTTCCGCACAAGCGCGGCGTAGGCCGATTGCAGCTCAGCAGCGATGGCGTTCCAGGCCAGCCGTTGTTGGGCAAGGTTAAACGCGGCTTGACGCATCGAAGCCGATGGGCCTGCCAGTGCTTCGCCCAGGGTCAACGCCAGGGCCTCGGGTTCACTGGAGCAGACCAGTCCAGCCCCTGCCTCCGCCACCAGCTCCGCCATCGCCACCTCCGGCGACACGATCACCGGGGTGCCACAGACCAGGGCCTCGGCCACCGCGATGCCGAAGTTCTCGGCCGCTGAAGGGAGAACCAGCCAATCGGCCCCGATCAGCTGCTCCTGTTTGGCCCTGCCTTCGAGGTGCCCCAGCCAGCGGCAGCGATCCGCCACGCCCAGGCGATCGGCCAACGCCCGCAGCTGCTGTTCGTAGGCGGGGGTGCCGCTGCCCACGATCGTCAGGCTCCAGGCTGCCGCGGGCTGGCTCCGCCGCAGGATCGCCAGGGCCTGCAGCAACCTGTCGAGCTGCTTCTTGTGATGAAGACGGGACAGAAACAGCCAACGGATCCCCCCCTGGCCCGCCTGGGCCAGGACGTCCGCGGCGCCCGCGGCGGAAGGTGCCGGGGCACGAACCCCGAGGGGGAGGATCAAGCTGGGGGGCCGCAGCCCGAGGGGGCCCGCCTCATCCCGCTCCGCCCTGGTGGTGAAATGCAGGGCAGCGGCACCCTCAAGGTTGGCTCGCTCCACCAGACGGAGCATCCAGCGTTTGCGGCCGCTGCTCTGGCCGAGGCTCCAGGGGCTGAGTTGGCCGATCGTCCGAACCAGGTAGGGAACGCCCGCCTGTCGGGCCTGAACCATGGCCCAGGTGGAGGGGAAAGAGAAGATCGCATGCACGTGCAGCAGGTCGTAGTCGCGGATGTGGCGACCCAGCCAGCCCACCAGCCCCGGGCTGATCGCGAACTCCCGCAACGGCGCCAGCGCTGGACTCCAGCGCCGAAAGGCGAGCAGGGGCACCCCTTCCCGTTCGCTCCATCGCCCTGGAGGCAGGGTGGGGTCGATGCCAGGACCGTGGTCGTTGGTGGTGAGGATGGTCGCGTCAATCCCCCGGTCGCGCAGGGCCTGCACCATGGCCAGCACCGCCCGGCTCGGCCCGCCGCGCAGGGGGCTCACCGAAGGAATGACGTGCAGAACCCTCACGACATCTCCATCGCTTCGGGGCTGGCACTGGGGCAGAGGCGATGCACGGCCTGGCGGATGCCGGCCGCCGCGGCCTCGATCGTGAACTCCCGCTCCACCAGCTCCCTGCCGGCCGCACCCATGCGGGCCGCGGCGGCGGGATCGGCGGCCATCGCCGCCAGGCAGTGGCTCAGGGCAGCCACGTCGCCGCAGGGGTACCGCAATCCGGTGATGCCCTCGCGCACCAGATCCTCGCCGCAGCCCACCAGATCGCTCACCACCGCAGGCAGGCCGCAGGCCATGGCCTCATTGACCACCAGTCCCCAGGTTTCACCATGGTCGGAGGCCAGCACCAGGCAATCGCTGGCGGCATAGGCAGCGGCGATCTGCGACTGGTTGAGGAAGCCGGCGAAGCTCACCGGCAGCTGGCGTTGACGCACCCTGTCGCGGCAGCTCTGCTCGAGATGGCCGCTGCCGACGATCAGCAGATGCACCACCGGACCATCTGGTCTGGCCTCGCGCTGGAGCCGCTCCAGGGCGTCGAGCAGATCGAAGGGCCGTTTCTTGTCCTGCAGCTTGCCGGCGAACAGAAAACAGAATGCATGCTCTGGGATGCCCCAGCGCTGGCGCAGGGCATTGCGCTGCAGCCGCTGTTCGGCCGCCTCCCCAGCGAAGAGGGCGTTGTCCACGTAGTGGGGCGAGTGGATCAGCCGCCCATCGCCAACGCCATGACTGTGGTACCAGCGGGCGTTGGCCTGGCCCACGGGCAGGCCCAGGGCCACCCCGCGGAAAAGAATCCGGTAGATCTGCTGCAGCAGCCAGGGGCGCGGACGGGCGCCGTTGGAGTCCATGCGCAGCAGGATCGGGATCCGCTGCAGCCGTGCCGCCAGATGCACCTGGACCAGGCCGAGAAAATGCCAACCGGTCAGCAGGATCAGATCCGGCCGTTGCCGCTGCCGGCCCCAGCCCAGTTCGATCAACGGATTGGCCAGCCAGACCCCGCCATAGCCGGAGGTGATGCCCCGACCCCGGCCCGTGCGGGCCTGGTGCCAGCGGTAGCCCTCCAGCAGCGGCACATCCCAGGTGAAGGCAAGGCCAAAGCCGAGGCCCTGGGTGCTCGCATCCGGCAGGGAGAGGTAGAGCACGTCGCTGGCCAGGGTCTCGTCCGCGTCCAGCTGGCGGAACAGCGGGGTGTGGTACTGCACCGGATGGCTGCCGACGATCAGCAGGCGAGGTCGACGGGTCGGCAGGGTGGCAGGCCCGCGGCCATGCAGCTTCAGCGCCCAGATCAGACCCCTGCATTCGGCCAGCAGGGTGGCGGGAATCCACCAGGGATGGCTCAGGTGGTGGCGCGTGCGCACCGAACGCAGCAGATTGGCCAGGGATGCGCCCAGGGCCGGCAGCAGGGGCATGGTGCGCAGCAGGAAGTAATAGCGCCCCACGGCATGGTCAGGTCTGACCGTGGTGAGGTGCTTGCCGTAGCTGCGGGTGCCGCCACGCTCCGCCCTCAGATGGTGGATCAGGGCGGTGGGGTCATAAAGAATCGGCCGATCGGCGGCGCGCCAGCGATGGGCGAACTCGGCTTCGAAGTGATAGGCCACCTTCACGAAGTTGGCATCAAAGCCTCCCAGGGCCAGGGCTTCGCGTCGGGGGATCGCCACGTTGCCTCCCATGAATGCCTCCACCGTCCGTGGCCTGAGGCTGTTGAACAGGAAGGGCCCCGCCTCGGGATCGGGCTGGCCGCCATGCCAGGGCTGCAGCACCCGCCCGGCGATCATGGCCCCGGGATGGCTATGGGCCGCCCGCTCATGGGCAGCCACCAGATCGGAATCGGGAAGGATGTCGTCATCGAGGAACAGGACGCTGTCGCCACGGGCCTGGAGGAGGGCCTGGTTCATGGCGTTGGTGATCGACGGCCTGCTCAACCGCAGCCAGCGGATCCGCCCCTGGCGCTGCCATTGGGCCAGCTGCTCCTCGCTGGCGGCATCATGGCGAGGGGTCTGGTCGACGATCAGCAGCTCCCAGGGCGGTGTCTCCAGGGCGAGCAGGGCGGTGATGCTGTCGATCAGCACCCCATCCCGGCCATAGGTCGGAATCGCAACGCTGAGGGTCATCGCTGCCGCAGCAGCCTGAGCCGCGCTTTGAGATGCCAGGGGTTGAGGGCCAGGGCCTGTTCCAGGTAGCGGCGAGCCAGCTGCGGATGCTCCGCCTCCAGGCAGGCCGCGATGAAGTAGGCACCCTGGGCTTCGCGGCGGGGATTGCGACGGGCCTGGCGGCAGGCATCGCTCAGCTGCTCGGCCCGCTCCAGCCATGGGGCTTCCGATTGCCCTGATCGTCGGGCCCGGGTCGCCCCGACGATCAGGGCGTGGAAGGCCTCCTGCTCCTTGCGCCGCGAGCCGCTGATCGAGCCCGGCGAGATCGTGGCCTCGTAGAGCAGCTCCGGCACCACCCGATGGCTTCCCGCCTCGACCATGCGGCTCCAGAGATCCAGATCCTGGGCGTAATAAAAGCAGGACCGGTATCCACCGGCCTGTTCGTAGGCCCTGCGGCGCATCAGCACCGAACCGTGGATCGCGGGCCCGGTGAGACCGTCCGCCAGGGCCTCCTCCGGCAGCTCATTGACCGTTGCCGTCACCCCCTCCTCCACCACGAGCCGCACATGGGTGGAGCAGAGCGCAGCCTCTGGATCCTGTTCAAGGGCGGCCACCTGCCGTGCCAAACGGCCGGGCAGGGAGCGATCGCCGGCGTCCTGACGGGCGATGTACGCACCGCGGGCGGCGGCGCAGCCTTCGATCAGAGAACGGGTCAACCCCCTCCCTTCCCGGTGGAGGACCCGCAGGCGGGAATCCCGCTGCGCCCAGCCATCGAGGATGGCGGCGGTGGCGTCGGTGGAGCCATCGTTGATCACCACCATCTCCAGGTCGAGATCCTGACCTTCGCTCAGGGAGGTGAGGGTGGCGTGGAGGCTGTCGGCGCCATTGCGCACGCCCATCACGACCGACACCAAGGGCTGTCGTTGCATCATCGTCCCCGCACCGTGAGAATCCTCTGTCGTAGACCCATGCTCAGGCGAGCGGCCCTGTTCCAGCCGAGCACGCTGGCCAGCAGGCCGTAGATCAGGAGATCAGGGGCCAAGCGGCGCCGCAGGCTGGAGGCCCGGCGCGCCAGGCGAAACAGATCCCGGGAGGCCTGGTCGGCGCCCGCCAGGCCGCACTGGCGGCTGAGCAGAAAGGCGGCCCGGGCGAAGTGGGCCATCTCCGGCGCCCTGCGGCTGACGCCGACCTCACGGGCGCAGCGGAACAGCGACTCCTGGGCGAGGGCTCGGTGGGCCAGCTTGCGCGGATCCTCGCAACCGCCATCGCTGAGATGGCCGACGGCCAGATGGATGCGCCGCACCGACACCGGTTCGCTCACCCAGGCCAGAGGTGCGCCGGTGGCTCCTGCCCTGGCGTCATATTCCCAGTCCTCTTCGTTGATCCAGGGCATCCAGGGACCGATGCGATCGAGCAGGTCGCGGCGATAGAGAGGGGAACTGGTGGTCCACCAGCGCTCGACCAGCAGCTTGGGGAAAAGGTAGGGGCGGGGTTCACCGGTGCCGCGCATCGGCCCGCTGCGCTGCACGGTCGGCAGGGCGTGGTTTTCCTCGAAACTGGGTCCGTAACAGATCTGGCAGTGGGGCTCCCGACGCAGGGCTCCCACCTGGGCGGCGAACTTGCCGGGCAGGAGGAGGTCATCGGAATCGAGGAACTGGATGAAGCGGCCCTCGGCGATCTCGAGACCCCGCTGGCGAGCGGCACCGGGCCCGGCATTGCGCTGGTGGATCACCCGGATCGGGTCGGGGCTGCAGCGGGCCAGTTCCTCGGCCACCGCTGCGGTGTCGTCCACGGAGCCATCGTTGACGATCAGGATCTCAATCGGTCGATGGGTTTGAGCGAGCACGCTCGCCACCGCCTCCCGCAACAGGGCGGCGCGGTTGTGCACGGGAATGATCGTGCTCACCAGATCGGTTCCCTCCGCCGATCGGCGGGGTGGGGACGACGTCCCCGGAGCGGCGATGCTCGGCAGCGGATCAAACGACATGGTCGTCCTCGCGGAGGCTGCGCAGGGCGCGGATGCGCTCCTGAACCGGAATGGCCATCACCTCACGGGCCCGGCGGATGTTGGGATTGTCGGCCGTTTGCTTCAGGGGCTGACTGCTGTGCCAGAGATGCACGATCGGCTCGTAGCCCCAGATCCAGGTGGGCAGGCTGAGACAGCGATCCCAGAATTCATTGTCCTCGCCACCCCAGCCACAGAAAGCCTCATCCATGCCGCCCAGGTCCCTGTAGGCCGCGGCGGTGATCGCCATGCTGCCGCCGGCTTCGAGATTCTGCACGATGTAAGCCGAGGGGTGCTCCACAAATTCAGCCGTTCCTGCGACCACCTGACGGCTGTGCTGCTGCTCAAGGTAGAAGATAAACCGCTTCGGGTTGACCACCGGATAACCCCTGGCGATCCGCTGCAGAATGCGTCGGCCGTAGCCGCGCGGCACAAGCATGTCGTTGTCGTGGAGCAGCAGCACCGGCGCGCGGGCTGCGCGGGCCCCGGCATTGAAGGTGTGGGAGCGGTTGTATGGGGCGGCCGGATCGGGCAGGGGCGCGTGCAGATGGCGGACCCAGGGGGGCAGGCTGGAGGCGATCCGCACCTGGTGATCCTGTTCGATCACCAGGCATTCCAGGCGCAGGTCCTCCTGGGCGGCCAGGGACTCCAGGGTGGCCAGCAGCAAGGGGAGCCGCTCCAGACCCCGGTGGCCGATCAGCACGCTCAGCTCCGGCGCCCCCTCGCTGGTGCTCGCTGGGGCCGCGCTGCGGTCGATCGGTGCGGCGGCAAGGCAGCGGCGCAGCAACCGTTGGCCCAGCCGCGGCTGGACCAGGGGAGCATGCAGTTGGGTGGTGTAGGCCCAGCGGCAGGCGTAGCCGCTGCCATCAGGAGCGGCCTCAAGGGTTTCGTTGCGGTTGGCCAGGCTCAGGTAGCGCCCGGAGGGGGAGCGCAGAGAGCGCTCCCAGCGCCAGCGGTCCTTGATCCAGACCCCCAGGCGTTCCCGTGGTCCAAAGGAGCGTTCAGCCATGGTGATCCAACCGGGCGGCCAGCTCCAGCAGGGTGTCCTGGGGGGCGGGGGGATGGCCGCTGTGGGGCCATTCGCTGCCCGCTTCGTTGTGACGGAAGCGGCGGCCCAGCCGCTGGCGCAGCCGCAGGGCCAGGGGCGGACCCAGCAGCCGGTCCAGGGCACCGGCGGCGGCCGGTGGCGGATCAGCCGCTGGGGCGGGCAGGGCCTCCAGGCTCTGGACCGCGGAGAAGGCCGCCATCCAGGCCGACAGGGAAGCCTCGCGGGAGTAGCGGCTGCGCACCAGGTCCTGTCCTGCTGCCGCCAACTCTGCCAGCAGGCCACCGTCGCTGAGGCGACACAACTGCCGGGCCGCCGCGGCCCCATCACCGATGGGGTAGAGCAGGGCCGTGCGGTTCTCCAGCAGGGCCTGCTCCAGGCCACTTCCCACATAACGGCTGCTCACCACCGCCATCCCTGCGGCCATGGCCTCCCAGGCCACGATCGGTCCGGTCTCCCAGCGGGAGGTGATCAGCAGCACCCGCCCTGGGCCATAGACCTCCTGCCGTAGCTGCGGCCTGGGGATCGAGCCGGTGAACCGCAGCCAGCCCCGGTCCAGCCAGGGGGCCAGATCCCGCTCCAGGGAGCCGCGCTCGGGTCCGTCGCCGGCGATCGTCAGCGAGAAGGGCTGGTCGGCGCGATCGAGGGCTTCGAGAATCGGCCGCAGGTCGCACACCCGTTTCTGCCCGTTCTCCAGCCTTCCCACCCAGACGATCGACAGCGGGGGCTTCTCCCCCGCCGGCGCTGGAGCCTGGGGCGATGGTGAACAGGGGCGTTCGGGAATGACCACGCCGTAGGGGGCATACAGCACCCGTTCCGGGGCCATGGCCCCGCGGTCGATGGCCAGGGCACCGCTGAGCCGGTTGGTCACCACCACGGCATCGAGCAGGTCCCGCTGGTCGTGCAGATCGGCGTAGTACTCACCCTCCAGGGCGTGGAGGGTCATCACCAGCTTTCCCCGGAACGCCCCCTGACGCCTCAGGGAGCGGACCGCCGGATAGAGGGCGGCGATGTTGACGCCGGCCACCAGGTGATCGGGATGGCGGCAGAGCAGCCGCCGCAGGGCTTCGATCCGGCCGAGGGCACTGCCACTGGGATTGGCGAAGCCGATCGGCTTCAGCGCTGGGAAGCGCTCGGCATAGGGCTGCCGTCGATGGACCGCATCATCGGGAACGGCCACGGTCACATCGACCCCCAGCCGCCGCTGGTCGGCCACCAGGTCCGCCAACCAATCCTGCACCCCCCCGAGCAGGTAAGCCGATGGAGCAACGAAGAGCAGCTTCACTCAGATCCGATCCGGGAAGAGCAGGGGCCCCCGCCAGGCGGTCGCCGGGATCAGCGGAAGGGGCAGCGGAGCCACGGCATGGCGGGGACGCACCGCGCTGCGCAGCTGTTTGATCCAGACCCCTTCGCCTTCGGGGCAGGGTTCCCACTGGGCGGCGAAGTGTTCCTGGTTGGCGGAGGTGTACTTTCCCCAGACCCTGCCGGAAATGGCATCGAAAGAGGTGGCCGTCGGTTTGTCGTCCTGATGGTGGAGATAGCCGCAGAGGTGGTTGCTGATCGGCACCCCCTGCAGTCCGGCCCGGGCGGTGTAGTCCATGTCCTCAAAGCCGATGCCTGGGAACTGGGGGTCGAAGGCTCCGACCCGCCGCACCGTTTCCGGCGCGATCGCGAAGTGAGACCAGGAGCTGTTCAGGAGGGCCAGGGTCACCCCAGACCAGTCGAAGGCTTCGGCCCAGCGGCGCAACCACCCGTGCAGCTGCAGGTCGTCGTTGAGAATCAGCAGGGGCCGATCCTGGGGAGATGCGGCCAGCATGGCGTTCCAGAGCGTGGTCAGCCCGTGGGGCTGATCATGGAGCACAAAGCGGTGATGGCCAGGGGCCCCGGCGCAGATCTCCGTTTGAAAGCGCTCCAGATAGCGAGCCTGATCCTCGGCGCTGCCGTGGCCATTGACCGCGATCGTCAGGGGAACCTCTGGAAAGATCCGGCGGAGGGCGCCATAAAGGGGGCGCAGATAGGTGTCGTAGCGGGCGCTATAGGTGGTCACGCCGATCGCCAGGGACCGACTCAGGTCGCGGCGGGGGGGCACCAGAACGGGAGGCACCAGCCGCCGCAACGCCTGGACCCCTGAGCGGGCGGTGATGTAGAGCCGGAAACGGAGGTTGGCCTGGGGTGTCAAGGCTGGGGGAGGGTCAGGAACGGGAGAGCGAGGCGATCGCCTGGCGCAGGCGGGGGAAGCGATCGCTGGGCATGATGTAGTCGTTGAAGCAACGCCGGCAGTTGGCGCGCATCTGAGGCAGTCGGCTGCCGATAAAGCGGATGGCGGCGAGGAAGTCGTCGTAGGTCTCCACCAGCACGCCGCAGTCGTAGTCCTCGATGAAGCGGAAGCTGGGCTGGCGCGTGGCGATCACCGGCACGCCCATCGCCAGGAACATGCAGAGCCGGTTGGAGCTGGTGCCCATGTGCTGAAACTGGGGAGCCGGGTTGGTGTAGATCGCCAGGCCGATGTCCAGACCCACGGCCGAGCGCCAGGCCTCCTGCCAGCTGAGCCGCTCCTGTTGCAGGTAGAGACGATCGCCCAGGCCGAGCCGGCCCAGCAGGAACAGGCAGAGGGGGGAGACCGCCAGGGGCTGGATCACCGCGTGCAGGCTCGGCTCATCCTGCAGCGCCTGCACCAGCCAGTCGGCTCCGGCGGTGAGATTGAAGGCACCGGAGGAGGCGATCACCAGGGCTTCCTGCGGCAGGCCCCAGCGCCGACGGAGCTCCTGGCGCAGCAACGGATCGGGATCCGGAGGCCGGTGGAAGCAGCCGGGGTAGACCACCACCGGAGCCGTCGGGGCCAGGCCGGCGTAATCGCGCAGCAGCTGCACGCGGGAATCGTCGTTGACGATGGTGAAACGGGCCCGGCGCATCGCCCAGCGGCAGAGCTGTTTCCAGCGCTCCGGGCTGTTGCCGCGATAGGCCCCGGATTTGATCTCGTCGACCAGCAGGAAGCTGGGGCGACCGGTCATGGCTGCCAGCAGGCCCACCAGGGCCAGGGGATCCTCACTCGTGCCGGAAAAACAGGCGTAGCGCCACCAGTGGGGCTGGGCGAGATGGCGGACCAGCCAGCGGATGCTGTATTCGGCCCGATGGGTGGTCACGCCCGGGCCGTAGGGGCTGGGGTCGTCGCCAGGTCCTGGGGCGTAGACATCTACCCGATAGCCGCAATCGAGCAGGGCCTCGATGATGGCTCGGTTCGGGGGCGAGTGGAGCAGTTCCGGGACCAGCAGAAAGTGGGCGGCGCGGGGCTGGGCGGAGGCGGGTGCGACGGCCATGCTGGTCACAGGGCTACCGGGGCGCGGTCGGTGCGCAGATCCCGCGGTAGATCGACCCGGCCGGCCTGGTAATCGGCGAGAAATCTCTGGGAATAGGCATTGATGAAAGCGGCGGGGAATTCACGGCGTGGCCGCTGGTCGGAGCTGGGGCGGGCCGTGATCACTCGGTCATACCAGTTGTGGTAGTGGGTGATGGTGCCGTCGAGGCCATAGAAATTGCCGAGTCCATAGCGCAGATAGCCCAACTCTTCGCTCCACAGAGTTACATCGGGATCGGGGGTGAACAGAGGCTGTGGCTCGGCATTCGACACGTACACATGCATCGGCCGCCAGGAGAGGCCTCGATCGGCGAGGCGGCGGGGAATGTTGTGGGTCACATGGCCACCGGAGAAATCAAATTCCCGCCGCGGCAAGGGCAGGCGGTAGCGGCGACGCCAGACCAGGGTTCGGGCACGGCGCAGACCGGCGGTATCGAACAGCATGAATGAGCTCTCCGGCATGCCCCGACCAAAGGGGCGGGTGAGCGGGCCGCAGCCGATGTCCTCCGGCGAGACCAGCACGGTGTTGCCCACCAGGGCCGACCGGCAGCGGTCAAACCAGTCGGGGGCCAGCAGGATCACATCGGCGTGGAGCAGCAGGGTGTAGCGGCCGTTGGCTTGGCGTATCAGCTGCTGCAGGGCCTCCGGCTGGGTGCAACGGCGCACCAGCACTTCGGCGCCCCGCTCGCGGGCCAGGCTCACAGAGGCATCGGTTGAGGTGTTGTCGAGAACGCAGATGCGGGTCCGCAGGCCGGCGGTGGTGCGCTGCAGGGCCTCGAGACAGTGAGGAAGGAACAGGCTGCTGTTCCAGCTGGTGATGCCTACGAAAAGGTCGACGGATGCCATCGTTCAGCCCGCGCTTGGAAAGAGGGAGAGGCGCTTCAGCAATCGCACCGGCAAGCTCGACTCGATGGTGCTGAGACGTTCCTGCACCGCCGACCGGGAGGCCACGAGCTCCGCCACCTGCTCGCGCAAGGCCTGTAGGGCACCGTTCTTGGCATAAACATAGGCCAGTTCTTCGCTGCTGCGGCTGCGCTGGCGAACGGTCTTGACTTCGGGGTAGTAGCGCATCACGGCAAGTTTCTCATCGATCAGGGCCGCTTCGGTGCTGCGGCTGAGACGGAACCAGAGGTCGTAATCCATCAGCAGGTGCAGCGACTCATCGACACCGCCCGCCTCCTGCCAGAGCGACCGCGACCAGAAGCAGCACTGCTGCAGGACCCACTGATCATTTTTCCAGTTGAGCAGGGTGGCCTCGGTCATCGGCAGGGCCGGGATATGACGCAGGAAGCGGTGATCCTTGCTGATCACATCACCAGAACCCACCACGAAACGGACGCTGGGATCAAGGGCGAAGCGATCGGCCACGCGACGCAGGGCTCCCGGCAGGAAGTAGTCGTCGGAATTGAGCCAGCAGAAAATGTCACCGCTGGCGGCCGCGAATCCTTTGTTGATGGCATCGGATTGGCCCCGATCCGGCCCCTCGATCAGCCGGCCGAGGCGAGGACGGTACTTCTCCAGCAGAGCCATGGTGCCATCATGGCTGCCGCCGTCGGCAACGATGATTTCAACATTGCCATAGTCCTGCTCGAAGATCGACTGCAGGGTGTCCTCAATCGTTTCGGCCTGGTTGAGGGTGGGAATCACCACCGAAAAGCGCAGCGGCTCTGGTCCGGGATCCTTCGCGGCCGGATGCTCCGGCCAACCATAAAGCTGACGACGCGTCATGCTGCTGCCACCCCAGCGCCGCTCAGCACCTCCTTCCAGCGGGCCATGGCCAGCAGGAAGGCCACACTGCGGGTGCGGTCCTGGCCGGAGGCATGGGCCTCCAGGATCGATCGGCTGGTGGTGGCATCGACCAGGTCCTCGATCGAAGTACAGGCCTGGTGGAGGTAGTCCTGGAGTTGCTGGTTGCCGAACCATTCGCGGCTGCGGTCGTAGGTCACGTAGGGGGTGCGGCGCATCCAGCGGGTCCAGTAAAGGGGGGGCGCCTTGCGCAGCATCCGCTGCGGGTCGAAGCCGTTCTCCTCCGGAAACTCCAGCAGCTCTGGACAGTTGCTGGCGATCGCATGGCGATGCCAGTTGGAGCCGAGTTTCCAGCCGGCCTTCAGATTCCAGATCGCCGCAAGCCAGTCGCGGTTGTGGAAGGGAGAGCGCCATTGGCTCGAAGCCTGGTACATGGCGATCCCATTGGCATAAAAGTTGGGGACCCGCTGCTCCAGGTAGTAACGGGTCAGGCCGGGCAGGAAGGAACCGTGGCAGAAGCCTCGCAGCCGTGCGGCCCGGTTGGCGATTCCCTCCTCCCCCAGCTCGGCGGCGAACGCAGGGGCGAGCCCCGCCAGCTCGGAAGCCAGGAAGGTGGGATGGCGATGGAGCTTTAGGTTCCAGAAGCGGTCGAGCGCCTGCTCCGGGAAGCGGTCGGCCAGCTGGCCGAGGCGGCCACGGTCGAAGTAATAAGAGCGGGCGAATTCGCCGAGGGTTCCGACGAAGAAGCTGCTCCCAGCCGGGACGCAGGCCTTGCGGGGGTAGAGGTAGGTGTGCCAGTGCCAGGCGGTCTTGGTGCCATTGGTGATGGCGGCGATCTCGCGACCCTGGTCGAGGGCCTCCGAGAGCTCGATCCGGATCAGATCGTGCTGGAGCCCGAAACGGGCGGCGATGGCCCGCGCCACCCGCACATCCGAACAATCGTCGGATCCGGTGGTGACCAGATGGGGACGGATGCCCTGGCGCAGCAGGGCCGAGAGGATCACCCGGGAATCAAATCCACCCGAAAGGGAAAGATAGGGATCGGATCCCGCCAGACGCCCCACCTCTTCGTTGAGGGCGACCACGGCCCGATCCGCATCGGCGGGGGCATCGGCAAGGGCGTCGATCAGGGTGTTGCTGTCGATCCGCAGTTGGCCGTGGCGAAACTGGAGCACGCTGCCGGGGGGAACCCGCCGCACGTCGGGATGGAGCGTGGCGTTGGCGGTGAGATTCTCCAGCTGGCAGAGATCGCCGAGGGCTTGCCAGTTCCAACGCCAGGGCAGACCGGCTCGGCTGAGGATGTCGGCGACACGGCGACCGTGGCAGAAGCCGCCGGGGGCTTGCGGGGCCAGGGCGTAGTAGTGGTGCATCGCCCCCACCGGGGAGGTGATGATCGTGACGCCGTCAGCGGTTTCATGGACAAGGGTGTATTCACCGCGAAGCCCGCGCAACGCTTCGAGATCGCCACGCTCGAAACGATCGAGGATCAGTTGCGGAGCGGTGTCGCAGTATCCATGGATCGTCAGGGGAGGCGCCGGTGGGGTGCCACTGGCGGTGGCAGCTGAACTGGGGAGAGGCATCAGGCTGGCGGCAGGGCTGGGTGGCGCAGCCATTGCGTTCTTTTTTACGACGGATCGCCGCCGCCATCGTTCCGTCGTGGCCAATGCGGGAAGCTGCTGGCCAGGATGGCTGGGTGGGCCTCCGGTGGTCTGGGGTGGCTGTGGGTGGACGACGGTTGTGGCGGCTGGGGTCGATGCTCCTGCTGCTCGGGCTGGTGGTCGGCAGGGACGGGGCCGATCCGATCCGGGCGTTCGGCCGGCTGCGGGCCCTCCGTTCCGGCCCCCTCGACGCTCGCCATCTGGCGGTGGTGATCAACGCCGAGGATCCACTCAGCGAGCGGATTGGCAGCCTCTACAGCGCGACCCGGGCCATACCCG
Organism: uncultured cyanobacterium; assembly: GCA_903935205.1. Classification (GTDB taxonomy): domain Bacteria; phylum Cyanobacteriota; class Cyanobacteriia; order PCC-6307; family Cyanobiaceae; genus Cyanobium. The sequence continues at coordinate 89,084 of CAIZQU010000057.1, forward strand.
CCAACCAGGTGCTGCGGGTACGGTTCGCCCCCGGCGCCAGTGAGATCAGCCCACAGCGCTTCCTGGCCATCCGCCGACAGCTGCTTCGGCAGACTCCTTCCCATGTCCAGGTGTATGCCCTGGCCTGGTCCGCCCCGTACCGGGTGGGATGTCAGTCGATCACCAGCGCCATCTCCCTGGGGATTGATCCGGGCTGGTGTGCCGAAGGCTGTCGGCTGACGCGCCCGAATCCCTACTACTCCCGAGGGGATGTCGCTCGACCCTGGGACAGCCTGCGGATCCGCCCCTCAATGCTGCTGGCGGCCAGCAGCGAGGCCGAGGCCCGTTCCCTGATCGCCAGGGGGAAGGCTGCCGACGGCACGGCTCCAGCGGGGACGGTGTATCTGATGAGCACCAGCGACTACAAACGCAATGCCCGCCAGGGGCTGTTTGCCAGGGCCGTCAGCATGATCAGCCCATCGCTGCGGGTCGAACTGCTCCAGCAGGACGCCCTGCGGAATCGGAGCGATGTGTTGGGCTACTTCACGGGTCTCAAGGCGGTCGAAGCGATCAGCAGCAACCGCTTCCTTCCCGGAGCCGTGGCTGACCACCTCACCTCCCTGGGTGGACAACTCACCGACAGCAGCCAGATGAGTGCCATCCGCTGGCTTGAGGCCGGTGCCACCGCCAGCTACGGAACCGTGGTGGAGCCCTGCAACTTCACCAGCAAATTCCCCGATCCGGGCCTGTTGTTCACCTACTACCGTCGCGGTGACACCGTGATCGAGGCCTATTGGCGCAGCGTCGCCATGCCGGGCCAGGGGATCTTCATCGGAGAACCCCTGGCACGGCCCTGGCCGTCGCGTCACTGACCGCAGACCAGGCGCTGAAGGTCAGACCCCGTGGCGATGCTGATGCCAGGCCCAGGCGTGCTCCAGGATCGTGGCCAGATCCGGGTAGCGGGGCCGCCAGGCCAGATCCTGTCTGGCCCTCTCAGCACTGGCGACCAACTGGGCCGGATCCCCCTCGCGGCGGCGGGCGACGTGGGCCAGCAATCCGCGACCGGTGACAGCCTTGGCCGCCTCAATCACCTGCTGCACTGAATAGCCAGTGCCGTTGCCGAGGTTGTAAATCAACGGCGAGCGGGTCTCCTCCTGCCGTTCACGCAAGCGCAGCAGCCGCTCAAGGCCGAGCACATGGGCATCGGCCAGATCGCAGACATGGATGTAATCGCGGATGCAGGTGCCATCGGGAGTGGGGTAGTCATCCCCGAAGATCTGGAGATAGGGCTCGCGACCACTCATCACATCAAGAACCCTGGGGATCAGGTGGGTCTCGGGATCATGGTCTTCACCCAGATCACCCTCGGGATCGGCACCGGCCGCATTGAAATAGCGGAAGATCACACAGGGAAGACCGTAGGCGTAGCTGAAATCATGCAGCAGCTGCTCCACCATCCACTTGCTGCGGCCGTAGGGATTGATCGGCGCCTGGGGATGGTCCTCCGTGATCGGCACCTGCTGGGGGACGCCGTAGGTGGCGCAGGTGGAGGAGAAGACGATCGGAATCGGATTGCCGCCCCGTTCGGGGGCCACCAGGGCTTCAAGCAGGGTGAGGGTATCGCCGAGGTTGTTGCGGTAATAACGGGCCGGATCTTTGACCGATTCACCCACATAGGCGTAGGCAGCGAAATGGAGCACGGCTTCGATGGGCCGGCCCTCCAGGCCGGTGCCTTGCAGGGCCGGATGGTTGCCTTGCAAGACCGTATCCAGCAGTGGCCGATCGCCCACCTGGCCTTCGATCAGGGGCACCCCCAGCACCTGGCGAGCGATGTCGTCGTGGCCGTAGACCAGATTGTCCAGGACAACGGGTTGGTGGCCAGCCCTGCTCAGGGCTCGCACGGCATGGCTGCCGATGTAACCGGCTCCTCCGGTGACCAGAATCCTCACAGCCTCACCTCCTGGCCGGCGGCCTGGCGGGCAGCGAAATCCTGAGCGGTCACCCGCAGACCTTCGGCCAGGGGAATGCGGGCCGTCCAGCCGATCGCAGCCAGACGGCTGACATCAAGAATCTTGCGGGGGGTGCCATCGGGCTTGCTGGTGTCCCAATCGATGGCGCCAGCGAAACCGACGGCATCGGCGACGAGGGAGGCGAGATCGCGGATCGGCAGGTCGCTGCCGGTGCCGACGTTGAGGAATTGCACCTCATCGGCCGCCGGGCTCCAGTGCTCAAGGCAATGGAGGGAGGCGTCAGCGAGGTCATCGACATGGAGAAATTCCCGGCGCGGTGATCCAGACCCCCAGCAGGTCACGCGTTCCGCCTTGTGGAGGGTGGCTTCGTGGAAGCGTCGAATCATGGCGGGGATCACGTGGCTGTTGGTGGGATGGTAGTTGTCACCCGGCCCGTAGAGGTTGGTGGGCATCAAGCTGATCGCATCAAATCCGTGCTGGCTGCGGAGGGCGCGGCAAAGCTGGATCCCAGCGATCTTGGCGATGGCGTACCACTCATTGGTTGGCTCCAGCGGCCCCGTGAGCAGGGACTCTTCGCGGATGGGTTGATCGGCGAATTTCGGGTAGATGCAGCTGCTGCCCAGAAACAACAGTCTTTTGGCGCCTTGACGCCAAGCGCTCTCGATGACGTTGTTCTGGATCTTGAGGTTATCGAGAAGGAAATCGGCCGGGTAGGTGGAATTGGCAAGAATGCCACCGACCCTGGCTGCGGCCAGCACCACGACCGTCGGTTTCTGCTCGGCAAACCAGGCGGCGGTCGCGGCGGTGTCGGTGAGGTCGAGTTGGTTGCGATCGACCGTCAGCAGCTGGTCATAGCCAGCCTGCTCAAGGCGACGAAGGATGGCCGATCCGGCCATGCCTCGATGGCCGGCCACAAAGATGCGGTCGTTGGCATCGATCAGAGGGCTCATGGCTGCTGAACCACCACCTGCGGAGGATTTTCCATCGACCCCACCACCTTGAAGCCCTCGCGCAACAGCACGGCTTCCTTGGCGGCTTCCTCACGGTCGGATTGCACCATCTCGGCCACCAGCTCCTCCAGGGTGGTGGTGGGGGTCCAGCCCAGCTTCTGGCGAGCACGGGTGGGATCGCCGAGCAGGGTCTCCACTTCAGCGGGGCGGAAATAACGACGATCGATGCGCACCACCGTCGCGCCGGTGTCGGCGCGGGCACCGGTTTCTTCAACGCCCTCACCCTGCCAGTGAATGCCGCCCCAACCCAGCTCAGCGGCGGTGAGTTCGATGAAACGGCGCACCGACTCCTGGCGACCGGTGGCGATCACGAAGTCCTCGGGTGGCCCCTCCTGTTGGAGCATGCGCCATTGCATCTCGACGTAATCGCGGGCATGGCCCCAATCCCTGAGAGAATCAAGGTTGCCCATGTAGAGGCACTGATCGAGACCGGCATCGATTCGCGCCAGACCGCGAGTGATCTTGCGGGTGACGAACGTTTCACCACGGCGCGGACTCTCGTGGTTAAAGAGTATTCCGTTGCAGGCATACATGCCGTAGGCCTCACGGTAGTTTACAGTGATCCAATAAGCATAAAGCTTGGCAACTCCATAGGGGCTGCGAGGATAAAAAGGAGTCGTCTCCCGCTGCGGCACTTCCTGAACCAGTCCGTAAAGTTCTGAGGTGGAAGCTTGGTAGATGCGGGTTTTGTTAATCAGGCCCAGGATCCTTACTGCTTCAAGAATGCGCAGGGTGCCAAGCGCATCCGAGTTGGCCGTGTATTCGGGGCTCTCAAAGCTGACAGCAACATGGCTCTGAGCGCCAAGATTATAGATTTCATCCGGCTGGACCTGCTGGATGATGCGAATCAAGTTGGTGGAATCAGTCAGGTCGCCATAGTGGAGAACAAGCCTTGGATCCTGCTCATGGGGATCCTGATAGAGGTGGTCAATGCGATCGGTGTTAAAGCTGCTGGCACGCCTTTTGATGCCATGCACCACATAACCTTTCTCAAGCAGCAGCTCAGTAAGATAACTGCCGTCCTGGCCTGTGATGCCGGTAATCAGGGCTGTTCTCGCCATGGAAAAAGGTGTGGGGGATGCCAGGAGATGGGAGTTGGGAGTTCCAGGTCGGTCGATCCTGGTGACTGAATGCTTGTCTAGCCCAGTCCTTGAAGGGAAGCTTTCAGCTGGTCAGCTGCATTCTCGCTGATCGAGCCCTGCCCGAGGCAAGGGTGGGGGTGCACCAGGCGGGTTCCACAAAAAATCCCCTCGATCGACGGATCGCGGGGACGGGGATCATGCGCTTGTAGATCCGAGCGTCCTGACCAGCATTGAAGCACGGAAGCTGATCAGGACGGCTGGACCGAGGGACAGCTGGCAGAGGCGGCCGCTACGGCGAGCCTCAATCGCGCCGGCCACCTCCCTGGAGGGCGATGACCAGACGGAGAATGAAAACAAAGAGGTTGATGTAGGTCAGGTACATGCCGAGGGCGCCGGCAAGATACTGGTTATCGCTGTATGTGCGAGGCATCGTGTAGAAGTCCACGAAGGCCGCGGCCACGAACAGGACCGTGCCGAAACCAGCGATCAAGAGTTCAAATCCACCACCTGCAAACAGAGCCGGTGCAAAAATGCTGCCAACGATCTGAATCAACATCGCCACGATGAGGCCCAGCAGCCCAAGACCCACGGCACCGGCCAGGGCCTGGCCGACGTTGTCACTCATGCGGCGCCCCATGATCGAGGCGGCGATGAAGGTGATGCCCGTGGCCAGGGCGGCTGTGCCCACCGCGCCGACACCGGCGGCTGAGATGGCGTAGCTCACCAATCCGCTGAGGGTGAAGCCGGTGATCAGGCTGTAGGCGCTGAGCAGGGGCAGGGCAACAGCGTTATCCCCTTTGTTGGCCACGTTCTGGGCCACGAAGAAGAGGATGAAGTTGCCGATCAGGGCCACCCAGAACAGGGGCATGAACAGGGCCGGGGAGGAGGCCATCAGCGCCATCCCACCGAGGACGCCGCCGGCAGTGAGGATCATCCCACCGCCCACATAGGGGAGAGCCCGGTTGACCACATTGGGGCCCACCAGGCGACCGACCTGGGCCTCCCGGATCGCTTGCTGAAAATCGCTGCTGGCCGGCATGGCGCAGAACCTTGAACTGAGCGTCATCCTGGCAGCCTCAGCCCATGGCTGTCAGGGCGCTGCGTTCGGATCTCCCTATCCAGCCCCCCTGCGCGGGCGTAGGCCGGTGGCGCGGCTGGGATCGGAGGAGCGTGCCTGTCCATCGCGATCGCGGCGGGCGTAGGCCTGGACCAGACGCTGCACCAGGGGGTGGCGCACCACATCGGCGTCGCTGAACCGGCAAAGGGCCACCCCCTCGACGCCCTCCAGCACGGCCGCGGCCTCCACCAGGCCGCTGATCTGCCCCGGGGGTAGGTCAATCTGGGTGGTGTCTCCGGTGACCACCATCCGGGAGTTCTCGCCGATGCGGGTGAGCACCATTCTCATCTGGGCAGAGGTGGTGTTCTGGGCCTCATCCACGATCACAAAGGCATCCGCCAGGGTGCGCCCCCGCATGTAGGCCAAGGGGGCCACCTCGATGACCCCCTTCTCGAGGAGCTGGACGACCCGCTCCTGGCCCAGCAGGGCATGCAGTCCGTCGTAGAGCGGACGCAGGAAGGGATCCACTTTCTGCTGCAGGTCGCCGGGAAGGAAGCCAAGCCTCTCCCCCGCCTCAACCGCCGGTCTGGTGAGCACAATCCGCTCGACGCGGCGCTCCTGCAGGTGGCGGACGGCCTGCACGGTGGCCAGAAAGGTCTTGCCCGTGCCGGCTGGGCCCAGGGCCAGGGTGAGGGGGTGCCCCTCCATGGCCTCCAGGAAGAACTTCTGCCGCAAGGTGCGGGGCCGCAGCTGGCGACCGTTCCGCTGGACGGCGAGCACATCCCGGCCAAGCCCGGCGTGCTCCTCCAGTCGACCGGTATCCAGGGCCGTGAGGGCGGCCTGGATGTCCACCGGCCCGATGGTCTCGCCGCTGCCCCAGAGGGGCTGAAGCGCCTGCACCAGACAGGTGGCCCGCGCGACGGTGGCGCTGGTGCCATCAAGGTGAAGATCCGTGCCGCGCAGCACGAGCTGAGCGCCTGTAAGCCGCTCGATCAGGCGCAGGTTTCCCTCCCGCATGCCAGCCAGAGCCAGGGCTGCTTCGGCGGAGGGGAGGGACACCATGGGGCCGGGCCCGCTCAGGCCTCGGCGTCGCTGGCGGGACTGGCGGCGGCTTCAGCCTCGGCAGCGGCAGCGGCAGCAGCAGCAGCAGCAGCAGCAGCAGCAGCAGCGGCCTCAGCCTCGGCTTTGGCAGCCGCCTCGGCAGCCTTGGCCTCAGCCTCGGCTTTCTTCGCGGCGGCGGCGGCAGCTTCGCGGGCGTCCGCCTGCTTCTGCTTGCCCACGACCTCGGCCGGGCGCACGGTTCGGGTCAGCAGTCCACCCTTCTCGAGCAGGGCGCGCACCGAGTCGGTCGGCTGCGCACCTTGGCTGAGACGGGTGCGGATCGCTTCGGCTTCCAGGCGGGTTTCCTTGGTGCGGGGGTTGTAGAAGCCCAGCTCCTCCAGGGGCCGGCCATCCCGGCGGGACGTGCTGTTGGTGGCCACGAGGCGGAAGCTCGCTTCCCGCTTTTTCCCAAACCGCTTCAGGCGGAGCTTGATCATCGTGGCCGTTTCGAATGGTGTCCAATCAGCAACCTTAGCGCCTCGCCTTCCAGCTCCCGTCTCCCGGGCCTTCAGAGATCGCCGAAGCCCTTGCGCCGGCGCGCTGGCGCCTTGGGGGGCCTGGGTGCGGCAGAGGCCCGTCCGCCGGGTGCCGGTCGGCCAGGCACGCCTCCGGGGCCAGGGAAACCGCCGGGCATGCCGGGAAAACCGCCGCCCATCCCGGGCATTCCGCCCATTCCCGGCAGGCCGCCGCCGCGGGTCATCTGCTGCATGAAGCCGCGCATCTTCTGGAAGTCGGCCAGCACCTTGTCGACCTCGGCCGGGCTGTGACCGCTGCCGGCCGCGATCCGCCGCCGCCGCGATGGCTGGGACGCCAGAAGTTCGGGCTGGCGCCGCTCGGCCTCGGTCATCGAGCTGATCATCGCCTCGATCCGCTTGAGCTGGGCCTCGCCCTGCTTGAGCATGCCGTCATCGAGCTTGTTCATGCCGGGGATCAGCTTCATCAGCCCACCCAGGGAGCCCATGCGCTTGATCAAGCGCATCTGCTGCACAAAGTCGGAGAAATCGAAGCTGGCTTCCTGCAGCTTCTGCTGCATGCGAGCCACGTCGGCCAGCTCCACCTCCTTCTGGGCCTTCTCCACCAGGGTGAGCACATCGCCCATTCCCAGAATGCGGCTGGCCATCCGTTCGGGATGGAAGGGCTGCAGCGCTTCCACCTTCTCGCCGGTGCCGATGAACTTGATCGGCGCACCGCTCACCTTGCGGATCGACAGGGCAGCCCCACCACGGGAATCACCATCGAGCTTGGTGAGCACGGCACCGGTGATCCCCACCTGCTCGTGGAAGGCGCGAGTGAGTTCGGCGGCCTCCTGACCGATCATCGAATCGACCACCAGCAAGACCTCATCGGGCTGGCAGGCCTGCCGGATCCGCACCATCTCCTCCATCATCGATTGATCGATCTGGAGACGGCCGGCGGTATCCACCAGAACGGTGTCGAAGCCCTCAGCCCTGGCCTTGGCGATGCCCGCCGCGGCGATCGCTTCGGGGGCGGCTTCGGTGCCGAGGCTGAACACCTCAACCCCGATCTGACCGCCGAGGGTCTTCAGCTGCTCGATGGCGGCAGGCCGGTAGACGTCGGCCCCCACCAGCAGGGGCTTCCGTCCCTGCTCCTTGAGATGGAGCCCGAGTTTGGCGGTGGCGGTGGTCTTGCCGGCGCCCTGCAGGCCTGCCATCAACACCACCGAGGGCTGGCCGGGCTGCCCACCGGCCGCCAGCGGCGCGTTTTCGCCGCCCATGGTGTCGACCAGCTGCTCATGCACGAGCTGGATGAACTTCTGATCGGGGCTGATGCCGCGCACCACCTCCGCACCGACCGCCTTGCGCCGCACCTCGTCGACGAAGTCCCTGACCACCGGCAGGCTGACATCGGCTTCGAGCAGGGCCCGCCGCACCTGCTTCAACGCCCCTTCAACGTTGGTCTCAGAGATCGAGGCCTGGCCCCGCAGACCCTTGACCGCGTCCTCAAAACGCTGGGAAAGCTCATCGAACATGGGAGTGTGCCGCTCGGGAGGGGAAGGGATCAGCGGGCCGGCCGGGTGGCGGCCAGGCGCCAGGTGTCGCCATCACGTCCAAATACATAAACATTGCGCAGGCTGGTTGGAGCGGTGCGATCGATCACCCGACCCGTGCCGTCCCGGGTGCTGTCGGTGTAGGCGAGGTCGGCCAGGAGGGAGATCCGCCGGGGTGAGCGCTCCTGGATCGCCACCGAACGGACCTGAACCTCGATGGCCTGGACCCGCCCCCGGCTTCTGTCCAGGGCACGCTGTTGTTCGAGTTGACGCAGCAGACCCTGCCGCGCCAGCCGATCCAGGCGTTCCGGCGGGGCCGCCCCCGACAGCACGGTGGCCTTGGCCTGCAGCCAGCTTTCCAGCAGCTGCCTGAGCTGGTCTGCGGATGGTTCGGCCGCGCTGAGGGGGAGGACGCCGCTGCCGCCGTCGATCGCCGGGCTGGCCGGCCTGGGGACGCCCGTGACCACCGGCTGTGGGGACGGAGCAGCGGGGGCCGGGGTGGACGAGGCTGGGCCCCCTGGGGCCAGGCGGGTGGTGGCGCTGACCGTCGCGGCCGGAGGTTGACGGGGCTGGGAGCGCATCAGCCAGGCGCTGCTGCCGACCAGCAGGGCCAGGGCCCCGGCCGCCGCCAGGGCCGCAGCCCGGGGGCTTGGATGGCCGCCACTCCAGCTTCCGGGCCAGGGGAAGCCCAGGGATACCGGCTCCTCCGGGTCAGCGGTCACCGCCGGCCTCCTTCCGGGGTCGGCGGCCCGTCGGGACCGGCGCTCCGCCAGGGCCATTCCAGGGGCTATGGGACCAGGGTCGCGCTCACCGATGCCGGCGCCGATGCTTGCCTCCAAACCGGAGCCGAAGCCCTCGAAGGGGTCGGTCAGGCCGCTGAACTCGGAACCGGAGAGCAGGCTCCCCGGCGCTGGCCATGGGGTGGCCAACGGGCCGCTGTCGACGGGATCGCTCACCGGTGCGGAGCTGGGGAAGCTGCGGCCACTGCGGCGATCCTCCCGTTCGACCCAGGCCAGCACATCCCGGTCGCTGAAGTAGGCCTCCAGGTCGGGATCGGCGTCCAGATCCCTGTAACCCGGCAGCACATCGCGGGCCAACCAATCGCGGCACCAGGCACAGACCTGGGCCAGGGGCTCGTCGCTCTGAAGCTCCGCCCATTGGCGCAACTCCGGGCTGGCACCACGGCTGAAGCGCTCGGTAGCCCCCTCCACATCGCCGAGCAGCAGATCGAGGTTGGCCAGGAGCGGCTCGATGCCTTCGCGACCGCTGTTGGCCAGTTGCTGACGGGCTGCGGCGATCCGCTCCGGTTTGCGCTGGGCGAATCCCGAGGCGGTGAGGGTGATGGTGCCGAGGAAGGCAGCGGCGGACGAACCCTCGCTGCCCCAGCGCTGGAACAGATCGAGCTGCTCCTGCACGGTGAGATAGCTGCGCATCTGCCTGAAGAAGGTCTGGAAGTCCTCCTGGGCAAAGCCCGCGTCGCGATCGCCCTCCAGTCCCCCTCGCCGTTGGACCAGTTGTTCCAGCAGGGCCAGCCCCTCCTGCCGCTCCCGGCTGGCGGCGGGATCGCGGCTGAGCAGATCGAGCACCCGGAAGGGGGTCAGGGCGTCGAGTTCGGCGTGGATCCGTTCCCGCAGCTGCGGCAGCTGGCCCATGCGCTGGAGCAGCTGCAACCCCTGCTGCAGGGTGCGGGCCGCCAGCTCGTAGTGACGCCCATGGCTCTGGTCTGCGGCCGCGGCCAGGGCGGCCTCGCCGGCCACCAGGGTCAGATCCGCCTCGCGGCTGCTGCCCAGCGCCGGGGCTTGGGGGGGCTGAAGGGCCCGGCAAGCCATCTGGAAGGCCTCAAGCGGCTGGCCGGCCTCAAGCAACAGCAGCAGGCCCGCCACCTCCCGGCTGGAGGGGACCTCCAGGGCCGGCAGCAGCGGCTCGGCGGCGGCGGCGAGGGCGGTGAGGTCGGATTCGTAGGACTGGCGCCGGACGGGATCGCTGAGCAGATCGGCGCTGGCCCGCAACAGGTCGGCGCGGGCCTGGAGGGTTTCAACGGTGAAGCCCTGCTCGGGGGCACGGTCCAGCCGCAACTGGAGTTGGCGGAGCACGGTCTGGGCGTCGGTCGCCGGACTCACGCCCAGCAGCCGGAAGTGGTCGAGCGGCAGGTCCAACCGTTGTTGACAACGAGGCACGGACTGTAGTCATAGGCAGCGGTTTTGACCGCCCGGCGGTGACGGACCCCGTACAGTCATTCGATCGCTATGCCCATGCCGACGGCCATGACCCAGGAACTGACGGCTGCCCTGGACCTTCGCGCCGCCACCGGCGAGCCTGGCGGAGCTGAGGCTGCCGGCAGCCATGCCGAGCGGCTCCAGGCCCTGTACCCGGCCGAGCGGGCCCAGGTGACGCGGGAGCAGGGTCTGCTGCTCTATCGGGACATGAACCTGGGCCGGCGCTTCGAGGACAAGTGCGCCGAGATGTACTACCGGGGCAAGATGTTTGGCTTTGTCCACCTCTACAACGGCCAGGAGGCGGTCAGCAGCGGCGTGATCAGGGCGATGCGCCTCCAGCACGACTGGTTCTGCAGCACCTACCGCGATCATGTCCACGCTCTCAGCTGCGGCGTGCCGGCCCGGGAGGTGATGAGTGAGCTTTTCGGCAAGGCCACGGGCTGCAGCAAGGGGAGGGGTGGATCGATGCACCTCTTCTCTCGCGAGCACCACCTGCTTGGCGGCTATGCCTTCATCGGTGAGGGCATTCCCGTGGCTCTCGGGGCTGCCTTCAGCAGCCGCTATAAGCGCGAAGCCCTCGGCCAGGCCGACAGCGACTCAGTGACCGCAGCATTCTTCGGGGATGGCACCTGCAACGTTGGTCAGTTTTTCGAATGCCTGAATATGGCGGCTCTCTGGAAGTTGCCGATTCTGTTCGTAGTTGAGAACAACAAATGGGCGATCGGCATGGATCACAACCGTGCCACCAGTGATCCTGAGATCTGGCGCAAGGCGGCTGCCTTCGGGATGGCAGGAGAGGAGGTGGATGGTATGGACGTGCTAGCGGTGCGGGCGGCGGCGGAACGGGCGATCGCCCGAGCCAGGGCCGGCGAGGGGCCGACGCTGCTGGAGTGCCTCACCTACCGTTTCCGCGGCCATTCCCTGGCTGACCCCGATGAACTCCGCGCGGCCGCCGAGAAGGAGTTCTGGGCCCAGCGCGATCCGATCAAGCGTCTCGCCGCTGACCTGATCGAAGCCAATCTGGCCAGCGAAACCGACCTGCGGGAGATCGAGAAGGAGGTGGATGCGGAGATCGCCGATTGCGTCAGCTTCGCCCTGGCGGCCCCCGAGCCCGATGGCAGCGAGCTGACCCGCTTCATCTGGGCCGACGACTGAGGGGCTCACATCCCGGTCGTCTGTCGGCGCGTGAGGTTGCGGAGCTTGCGCAGGGCCTTGAGCTCCACCTGGCGCACCCGTTCCCGCGACACCGACAGCTGGCGGCCGATCTCAGCGAGGGTGTGGCGTTCCTGGCCGTAGAGGCCGAAACGCATGGCCAGCACCTCCCGTTCCTGCTCGGTGAGGTGGCCCAGCCATTGGCTGAGCTGCTCCTGGTGGATGCCACGCTCCACCTGATCGAGGGGCTCTTCGATGCGTCCATCGGCGATCAGGTCGCCGAGATAGCTGCGGCCCTCCTCGGCATTGATCGGCGCGTCGAGGCTGGAGGTGGTGAGCGACTGACGCAGCAGGGAATCCAGCTCCTCGAGGGGCATGGACAGGGCCTCGGCGATCTCCTGGCGGCTGGGCATGGCTCCTAACTTGTGGGCCAGATCAAGGCTCACCTTGCGGATGGTGCTGAGCCGCTCGCTGAGATGGACCGGCAGCCGGATCGTGCGGCTCTGACAGGCGATGGCACGGGTCATGCTCTGGCGGATCCACCAGAAGGCATAGGTGGAAAATTTGTAGCCACGGGTGGGGTCGAACTTCTCCACGGCCCGCTCGAGGCCCAGGGAGCCCTCCTGGATCAGGTCGAGCAGCTCCAGCCCCTTGCCCTGATATTTCTTGGCGACGCTGACCACCAATCGCAGGTTTGCCCGAAGCATCCGCTCCTTGGCACGCCGTCCGACGCGGATCAGCTTGCGCTCCTGGACCGTGTAGTCATCGCGGTGCTGATCGAGCAGCTTCATCATGGTCTGGACCTGGTTGCCCAGCTCGATTTCCTCGGCGGGGGTGAGCAGCGGTTCGCGGCCGATGGTGCTGAGGTACCAGGTCATCGCGTCGCCGCCACGCCTCCCGGAGCTATCGCTGGCGCTGACGGAGGAAGCGGTCATAAACGCCGAAAAAAGTGTATTGACTATCGGGCATGCTGCAGAGCGCAGCGGTCTTTTTCAGATTGCCTACAGATTTCCCTTGCCTTTCCATACAAGTTTTCGGCTATTGACTAGTTTTGCGCCGCCAGCGTTGCGTTCTCCTGATCTTGTTTGGGAATCAGGCTGACGCGCTGTGTGCAACCGCACCGATCGGCTTGGGGCAGGTTCTAGCTGTGTCGCGCCCTGGCGCCCACCGGGCCGCCCTGCACGGGCTCCGCCAGCTCCCCCGCCACAGCCTGCGGCGTGACTCCCCCACCCCCATGGCGCTCCCTGGCCCGAACGCCAGCCAGCGCGTGGTCGAGGGCGGCCAGGGCCAGCAGGGACGGCTCCGCGCCGCCGCAGGCGTTGGCCATGGCGGCCAGCCCCGCCGCATAGCCCGCCAGCACATCGCCAAGGCCGGCCCTGGCAGCCGCCGGGCAGCTTTGCAGCAGCTGCCAGCGCCGTCCATCCGCCGCGGCCACGACCGTACGGGCACCCTTGAGCAGCACGGTGGCCCCGCATCGTTGCGAGGCCCTGGCCGCTGCCTCCAGAGGCGGCAGCTCCGCCAGATCCGGGAACAGGCGCGCGAATTCTGCGGCGTGGGGGGTGAGCCAGGTGGGCCCGGCCCGCCGCTCCAGCCAGGCCGCGCTGATCCGGTTGAGACCGTCGGCATCAACGACCAGGGTGCCGGCGAAGCCGAGCAGGGGATTCCAGATCCCCTCCCCTGCCGCGGCCTTCCACGCTTTGTCACCGTCTGCGCTGCCCGTGGCGCCACCGGGTGGACCGAGACCGGGTCCCACCAGCACGGCATCGAGTCGGCCGTCGGCAGCGGCCCCGATCGGATCGGGCTCAGGCACCACATGGGGCAGAACGGTCCAGAGTCCCTCCGCCACCGCCTCTGGCAGCGCCGCCCGAAGGCTGCCACAGCCGCTGGCGCTGGCGCCCGCCAGGGCCAGGTGGGCGGCACCCGGGTAGCGGGGGCTGCCGGCGATCACCAGCAGCCTGCCGCGCTGATACTTGCCCGCGGCGGGGGCCGGGGCGGGCCGCGGTGCCCGTTCGGCATCGATGGGCCCCAGGCCCGGGACAGCGAGGCCCAGGGGCTGCTCGAAGGGCAGGGCGTTGAGCAGGGGTTTCGGCAGACCCAGGTCGATCCGTTCCAGCTCCCCCACCCAGTCGAGGGCGCAGTCCTGAACCAGACCCTGGCGGATCAGGCCGAGGCAGAGGGTCAGGGTGGCCCGGGCCGCTTCCCGACCGAGCACCCTGCCGGTGTCGCTGCAGAGGCCCGTGGGCCCATCGATGGCCAGCAGTCGCCCAGGCTGCCATTCCTGCCGCTCCCGCAACAGCGCCTCCAGCCCATCGCCAGGGGCGCGCCGCTGCCCATTTCCGAACAGGGCATCGATCCAGAGGCAGGGTTCAGCGGGGTCCGGCCGGTGGTCCAGCAGGGGGATGCCCAGCCAGCGGGCGTGCTGCCAATGGCGTTCGGTGAGGGGTTTGCGGCGTTCGAAGGGCGACCAGAGCCGCACCGGCACCCCCGCCAGCAGCAGCTCGCGGGCGACCACCAGCCCATCGCCGCCGTTGTGGCCTGGACCGACCAGCACCAGGGCCCCCCGACTCCGCAACCCCTCGCCAAGGCCGTGGAGCGCGGCATCCTGTCGCGGCTCCAGGTCCAGGATGCGCCGGGCCAGGGCCAGACCCGCCTTTTCCATCAGGGCCTCCACCGGCAGGCCGCTGGCGAACAGCTCAGCCTCCAGGGCCCGCATCTGCTCCGCCGACACCAGCAGATGCGAGGCATCCCGCTCGGGCCATGGGCGGATGGGCGGGCGGGGGGGAGGGTTGGCCACGGCGGCCCGGGCATGGAACTTCCATGATGGGGAGGTGGGGCGGTGCCCACCAGCCGGCCCGAGACCACCGCCTCCCCAGCCTTCACCCCTGCAAACGCCTTGATCGCCCCGCCTGTCCCCGGCAGCCCTCCCGGCGCTCCGCCTGATCCTGATGGGGCCGCCACCACCGCCGGTGCCGCCGCCGTGGCGCGGTTGCAGGCCTGGCCCGGCGAGCAGCAGGTGGTGGTGGGTCTTTCGGGCGGGGTCGACAGCTCCTTGACCGCGGCCCTGCTGGTGGAGGCGGGCTGGCGGGTGGAAGGCCTCACCCTCTGGCTGATGAGCGGCAAGGGCGCCTGTTGCGCCGAGGGGTTGGTCGATGCCGCCGCGATCTGTGAGCAGCTGGGGCTGGAGCATCACGTGCTGGATTTCCGTGAGCATTTCCGCCGCGAGATCGTCGATTTCCTGGTGGAGGGCTACGGCCGCGGCATCACGCCTCTGCCCTGCTCCCGCTGCAACCGGGCGGTCAAGTTCGGGCCAATGCTGGCCTGGGCTCGTGCCGAGCGGGGGATCGGGCGCCTGGCCACCGGCCATTACGCGCGGGTCCGCCATCGCCAGGCCGCCGATCCCTTGCCGCTGCCCGGCGATGGCCGGGACCGCCACCAGCTGCTGCGGGGCCTCGATCCGCGCAAGGACCAGAGCTACTTTCTCTATGACCTGCCCCAGCCGCTGCTGGGGGATCTGGTCTTTCCCCTGGGGGAGATGCACAAGAGCGACACCCGCCTGGAGGCGGCCCGCTTCGGCCTGCGCACCGCCAGCAAGCCCGAGAGCCAGGACCTGTGCCTGGCCGATCATCACGGCTCGATGAAGGCGTTCCTCGATGCCCACCTGCCCCCACGCCAGGGGGAGATCGCCCTGCAGGATGGAACGGTGCTTGGCCATCACGATGGCATCGAGCACTTCACCATCGGCCAGCGACGGGGTCTGGGTGTGGCCTGGAGTGAACCCCTGCATGTGGTGCGCCTCGATGGCGCGTTCAACCGGGTCGTGGTGGCCCCACGGGCCGAAGCGGCCCGGCAGAGCTGCCGCGTCGGCCAGGTCAATTGGGTATCGATGGCCCCCCCCCAGGAACCTCTGGAGCTATCGGTGCAACTGCGCTACCGCAGTTCACCGGAATCGGCTCGGCTCACCCCCCTCGATCACACAGCCGACCGGGTGGAGCTGCACTTCCATGATCCGCAGTTCTCGATCACCCCAGGCCAGGCGGCGGTGTTCTATGCCGGTGAGGCATTGCTTGGTGGTGGACTGATCGAGGCGTTTTGAGGGGGCGGGCGTCTTGAGGGGCGCAGCTCAGATGGTGGCGTCGGCGCGGGCGGCCAGCTTCTGCTCACTGCGGAAGCGGTTCATGGCGGCTTCAACGACGACGTGCATATCCATGTATTTATATTCAGAAAGGCGTCCACCGAAAATGTGGGTCGATATCGCCTCAGCGCGCTGGCGATAGAGGTTGAAGGTGCGCTGATTGTCGGGGCTGTTGACGGGATAGTAGGGAATACGATTAGCCCCGCCATCGCGGGGAAACTCGTGAGTGAGCACTGTGACGTCGCTCGGCACCGATTCGAAATGCTTGTGCTCGATTGTGCGGGTGTAGGGCACTGAGGCATCGCAATAATTGATCACGGCATTGCCCTGGTGGTTCTCTGTCTCGATCACGGTGTGCTCGAAATCGAGGGAGCGATAATCGAGACGGCCGAGATCGTGCCCGAAGAATTCATCGATGCAGCCGGTATACACCACCCGCCGAGCCAGGCCGTCGAAGTGAGCACGGTCGGCAAGATAATCGGTGTTGAGCCGCAGCTCAATGCCGCTCAACAGCTTTTCGAAGAGGGCGGTGTAACCACCGATCGGTATACCCTGGTAGCGGTCATTAAAGTAGTTGTTGTTGAAGGTGAAGCGAAGCGGCAGGCGTTTGATGATGAAGGCAGGAAGCTCACGGGGATGGCGTCCCCATTGCTTGGCGGTATAGTCGCGGATCAAAGTGTTATAAATATCGGTGCCCACCAGCGAAAGGGCCTGCTCTTCAAGATTGGAGGGTTCGCCGCGAAAGCGCTGCGAATCAATTTTGAGCCGGGCCTGTTCGGGCGTAATCACCTGCCACAACTCATGAAACGTGTTCATGTTGAAGGGCAGTGAATAAAGCTTGCCGCCAGCGATGGCCTTGGGGGAGTTCACATAATTGTTGAAGGCGGCGAACCGCTGCATGAAAGCCCAGACGGCGCTGTTGCTGGTGTGAAAGATATGGGCTCCATAGGTATGGACATGGATGCCCTCCCGGGAGGTTGTGTGGCAATTACCGCCGATGTGATCGCGCTTGTCGATCACAAGGCAGCGCAGCCCTGCATCCGTGGCAAGGCGGGCGAAGGTGGAGCCATACAGGCCGCAGCCCACCACCAGGTAGTCGTATCGGGAGTGGCGATCCCCCTCAGGCGTCACTGTCAAGGGAGGGGGGGAAAGCGCAGGGGGCAGGGCATCGACCGGGGGAATGGTGGAGGGGGCTTCGTCAACGGGGATGGGCTGATCAGGGCGGCAGCGCAGGCAGCTGCTGTGCCGCAATTCGCAGGGCACCACAGGCTGACGCGCTGATGCTAGTGGCCCCAGCGACAGCCCCGGCCGCCAACGTCGCGTCAAGCTGGCAGAAGAGCGCCGTTCGCCGTGAAGCCCAGCTGCCGGATCGTCTCGAGCGATTACCTCGATCGGGACGTCTACCTCAACATCTGCGGCTTCTATGAGGCCGCAGGCTTTCAGCTGCTCGAGGCGGCGCCCGGGGACCCGGATCTGCTGGTGGTGCTGCGCGGCGACAACGGCACGGCCGATCAGGACTTTGCCGGCCCGATCCACCTCTACGACTACGTGCGCGAGTACCGGGTCGACTGGGCGCGCCGCTACCCACGGGCCCTGTCGATCGCACTGGTCAGCCTGGGGGAACCGCCCCAGGGGCCCGCAGATCCGCGCCTGCACCATGTGCGGGCGTATCTGCCCGTGATTCCCGAGCTCTGGACCTGTCCTTCGCCCGCACTGCGCGGGGGGCCGGTGCATGTGTCCAACTACAAGCGCATGCCTGGGGATCCGTTCCAGGAGCAGCTCCTGGCGCTGATTCGCAGCGGCAGGGTCGCGGTCCATGGCGGACGCTGGGAGCTGGTGGGTGTGCGGACCCGGCCGCTCAGCTACCGGCAGGCCAACCGTCTGATCGCCGCCTCCACCAGTTGCTTTGGTCTGATGTGGCCGTATCAGCGGGGTACCACCCTCTCTGGGCGCATGTGGCAGGCGCCCCTGAACGGCTGCTTCGTGTTCAGCGAGCCGGGCACCGATCTGCTCGGCTGTCCAGGGGTGATCGAACGGCCGCAGTTTGATGCCGCCACCGCCTCGCTCCCCTTCTCCAGCGAGCGCTGCGACGCCCTGGCCCAGGAGGCCGCCACCTTCTGGCGCCGCCACACCGAAATGATCGCCTCAGCCCTGGATCTGGCGCTGCAGCTCGAACCCGATGGCGCCTCGATCCGGCGTCTGCGCCGGCGGTTGCTGGTCTGGGATCTGGAATTCCGGCTCCAGCAGCTCCAAGCCCGTTTGGCGGCCTGGCTCTCTCCTCCCCTGACGGCCCTGCGACGCTCCCTGGCGCGGCTGGCCCGTTCCCTGGGCCTCCATCCCCGCCAGATCCAGGACCGCCGGCGCGGGGGGCCTCACCAGTAGGGATCAAAAGCCTGGTTGAGACGCAAGGTGCTGCCGGGGCAGGCGGGAACCTCGGCGATGCAGGCCCGGATCACCACCCCATTGACCTCGATCTCACAGGCTCCGCAGCTGCCCACCCGGCAGGCCGTGGGGATCGTCTGCTCCGCCCGTCGCGCCGCCTCCATCCATGGCTCCCCGGCCAGGGCAGCGCTGCGGCTGCCGTCCGGCCAGATGATCGTCAGTTGCTGGGGATCAACCATGGGAGGCACAGCGGATCAGCCATCGGGGTGGAGCAGGGGGGCGAGGTTCACATGGTCCTCGAAAGCATCCGCCAGTCTGTCGAGCAGGGCGCTGCGCTGGGCCGCGTGATTGCGGGGCTGGGGGGGCAAAGGATCGAGCCCGCGGCGCTGCCGCAGGCCATTGAGCCAGCGGCGACGCCAGGGGCCGTTGTCGAACACCCCGTGGAGATAGGTGCCGGCCACCCAGCCACCGCCGGCGGTCGCCTGCCACCAACCCAGATCCGGAGCCTCACAGATGGCCTGGGCGCCGCCCTCGCGTTCGTCCAGCCAGACGCTGCATCCATGGCGGAGCTCGAAGCCCTCGATCGGCAGGGGAGGACCTGGGGGCCAGAGGGCCAGGGTGCGCCGTTGGCCGCAGGTCTTGGCGCTGGCGAAGCGGGTTCGCAGGGGCAACAGCCCCAGCCCCCTCACGGCGCCTGCGGTGGAGGGGATCCCGGTGGAGCCCTCCGGCTCGGCTTCGCCCTCCAGCCCGTGGGGATCCTCCAGCTCCAGGCCCAGCATCTGCAGCCCGCCGCAGAGCCCGAACAGGTGGCCGCCATTGGCGAGGTAGCGCTCCAGGGCGGTGTCCAGACCCGCCGCCCGCAACGCCGCCAGATCGCTGAGGGTCCGCTTGCTGCCGGGCACGATCACGGCATCGGGGCAACCGATCTCCTCTCCCGGATGCAGCCAGCGCAGGCGCAGGCTCGGTTCGGCCTCGAGGGGATCGAGATCCGAGAAGTTGCTCAGGCTGGGCAGCCGCAGCACGGCGATCGTCAGTTCAGCCCGGGGCTTGCTGGCCCGGCGCTCCAACAGATCGAGGGAGTCCTCCGGGGGGAAGAGCTCCGCCAGCCAGGGCATCACCCCAAGCACCGGCAAGCCCGTGTGGCGCTCCAGCCAGTCCCGGCCGGCCTCGAACAACTCCGGACGGCCGCGGAAGCGGTTGATCAGGATGCCACCGATCAGGCGACGCTCCACAGGTCGCAACAGGGCCAGGGTGCCCACCACCTGGGCAAACACGCCACCACGCTCGATGTCGGCGACCAGCAGGCAGCGGGCCCTCAGGTAGAGGGCCAGGCGGAGGTTGGTGAGATCCCGGGCCTGGAGATTGACCTCCACCGGGCTGCCGGCGCCCTCAAGCACCAGCCGACCGCCGGGATGGGCCGCCGACAGCTCGCCCAGGCCGGTGCGAATGGCGGACCAGCCGGGCCGGAACCAGTCGCGGTAGTAGTGCTCAGCCCGAGCGATTCCCACCGAGCGGCCCAGGTGGATCACCTCGCTGCTGCTGTCGCCCCGGGGTTTGAGCAGCACCGGATTCATGGCCACCGCCGGCTCCAGCTCAGCGGCCCAGGCCTGTAAGGCCTGGGAGTAGGCCATTTCGCCACCGTCGCCGTCGACCCAGGCGTTGAGGCTCATGTTCTGACCCTTGAAGGGCAAGGGTTGTTCACCCCGCCGTCGCAGCACCCGGCAGAGGGCGGCCGTCATCAGCGACTTGCCGGCACCACTGCTCGTTCCGAGCACCATCAGGGGTGGGGCTGCTCCTGGGGCGGGACGACTCAAGTGGGTGGGGGCGAAGGGGTCGAGCGGATGTTGGAGGCGGGGCGAACGGACCCTGAGCAGGAGCGAGAAGGGGCATTCGACCCCTGGCACAGCCGAGGCGGACGATGGCGAGGGCTGCGAGCAGCGGACCGGGCGGATCGGCGGCGGCGCCACGACGGCGGAACGCGGTGGCGCCGCCGATCAGAAGCGGGGCCGATGGCGCCGGAAGTTCTCCTGGATTCTCTCCCGCAGCCCCCCCCTCGGGATCTCGGCAGGCCAGCGCTCGAGCACCTGGCGGCCCAGGGGTGTGAGGCGCACCCGTTCGGTGAGGCCCTGCCCGTCCACCTCACGACGCAGCACGCCGAGCCGGATCAGCCAGTTGAAATGGGCTTCGGCCCGATCCACTCCGAAGGGGGCGAACACCAACCGTGGCCAGTCTTGACGGCTGCAGAGCTCGACACTGCTGATCGGCTGTCCGTCGACCATCTCGAAGAAGGCCCGGCGGAAGGGAAGGCAGCGCAGGGAGCGGCAGGCCCGCTCCAGGGCGATCACGTCGGCGCTGCTCACGGGAAGAGGGCCTCCATCAGATCAGTGCCGGTCTCTCCGGTGGATCGGGGCCGCGGGCTGGCGGGCAGTGGTGAGCTGGAGAGTCCGCCGAAAGCCTGGGCTGGCCGGACGACATCGAGCACGAGGTTGGCCCAGCGGAACTGGACGCTGGATCCCCGCTCCACCAGTGCCACCGGCCAGGTGCCGGAGGCATCATGGAGCTCAAGCAGCGGGCCGCGGCGCTGGAAGCGATAGCGCTGGCCGTTGCCCACTCTCACCCGATAGATCGGTCCGGAGCCATCGTTCTGGCGGGACAACTGGCAGGAGCCGCTGAAGACCACCTGCCCCCGCTGGCTGAGTTGGCAGGAGCGCTCCAGAAATGGGGCGGCGGCGGCGGCCGTGGGACGGGGACCGGAGGGACCGGCGGCAGCGAAGAGATGGCGGCTCAGCAATGGGTTGAACTGACGCCGCCGCTGGCCGTCATCCCAGCAGGAGCGCAGGCGCAGATCGCAAAGCTGACCATCGCTGAGCAGGAACTCGGTCAGGGGAGGCCGCCCGCTGAGTTGGGTGAGAAGGCGATTGGAAGCTCGGGGGCCCAGGTATAGGCGAGTCAATGCCAGGGAGGGCCCTTGGCCGTCGTAGCAGATCTGTTGGGGCGCATCGCAGACCACCCCGGCTCGCGGCAGGTCGACAGCGCCGGCTGGAGGCGCCACGGCCCAACCAGAGGCCAGCAGCCCCCAGCCAAGCCCACAAAGGGCACCAGCCGATCTTCCCGCTGGCCGCCGCGGCGGGTTCAGCACCGTTTCTGGCCTTGCTGCGGCGGTCTGCCCCCCAGGGCCGCACTCACCACGGAGGGTCGCTGGACTCGGCGGTCGGCTCATGGCGACAGGCAGGCTTTCCGACTGGAAACTAGCGAGGGTTGCGGCCTGGCATGGGCGGTCGCCCGCTCCCATCGGGTCGGGGTGCCGCTGCCGCATGGCAGCGTGATGGCTGCGCTCAGGTCCCGATCGGGCCGCGTCGATGCTGTTGCTCGCTTCCGCCTCCCCGGCCCGACGGCGCCTGCTGGAGCAGGCTGCCATTCCCCATCGGGTCATGGTCAGTGGCTTTGACGAGACGACCATCGTCGATAGCGATCCCCGGCGCCTGGTGCTGCGGCTCGCGGAGGCGAAGGCCGGGGCCGTGGCGGAACGGCTGGAATCCGGCTGGTGCACCCCCGATGGTGGCTCCGCCCAAGCCCTGCTGGCCTGTGATTCGGTGCTGAGCATGGGAGATGAGGTGTTCGGTAAACCCCGCGACGCCGAGGAGGCGATCGGCCGTTGGCAGCGTCTGGCTGGACGCTGGGCCGAGTTGCATACGGGACACTGGCTGCTGCGCCCCGTTGATCCCGCAGCCGGTGCCGCCCCAACCTCCTGGGGCCGGACGGTCACGACCCGCCTGCTGTTGGCGCCGCTCGGGGAGGAGGCGATCCGTCGCTACGTGGCCACAGGAGAGCCCCTGGCCTGCGCGGGCGGCTTCGCCCTGGAGGGTCGGGGTGGCCTTGTGGTGGAGCGGATCGAAGGCTGCTGGAGCAATGTGATCGGGCTGAGCCTGCCATTGCTGCGCCAGTGGCTGCCGGAATTTTGCCTGCAGGCCTGAAGCGGGGAACAAGCAGGCCCAGCCTCTCCCGATCAGCGGACTGGGGACCAGGCCTGAATCCAAAGGACGAGAGGTTCAGGCGCAGCCGTTGAGGGGTTGAGAGCGTCGCCAGGAGCTGCGGCATCGGTCTGATGCCAAGAGATTCGGCAGCGACGGCGGCGGTGGAGCAGCGGCCAACACCAGACCAATAAAAAAACCCTCCGCAGCAGCGAAGGGTTTGATGAGAACCGATCGGGCGAGGATCAGTCGAGATCAGGCATGGCCAGGGTGGGCTCAGCCTTGCGGTCGATACCCTTCTCGAAACCGGCAGCAGCGGCACGGGCGCGGCCAGCATGCCAGAGGTGACCAACCAGGAAGAAGAAGGCGAGCACGAACTGGGTCGCGGCAAGCCACTGGCGGATGTTGACGAAGTTCACTGAGTTGGGCTCAGTGATGATGCCGCCCACGGAATTGAGGGAAGCGTTGGGAGCGTGGGTCATGTACTCAGCAGCGCGACGAACCTGCCAGGGCTGGATGTCGTTCTGCAGCTTGTCGAGGCTGAGGCCGTTGGGGCCGCGCAGGGGCTCGAGCCAGGGACCGCGGAAGTCCCAGAAACGCATGGTTTCACCACCAAAGATGATCTCGCCGGTGGGGGAGCGCATCAGGTACTTACCGAGACCCGTGGGGCCCATGGCTGAACCGATGTTGGCGCCCAGGCGCTGGTCGCGCACCAGGAAGGTGAAACTTTGGGCCTGCGAGGCTTCGGCGTTGGTGGGGCCGTAGAACTCGGAGGGATAGGCGGTGTTGTTGAACCAGATGTAGGCCGAAGCGATGAAGCTCATGAAGCTCAGCGCGCCGAGGCTGTAGCTCAGGTAGGCCTCACCGTTCCAGATGAAGGCGCGGCGCACCCAGCCGAATGGCTTGGTCACGACGTGCCAGATGCCGCCGAAGATGCAGATCAGACCAATCCAGATGTGACCACCGATGATATCTTCCATCGAGTTCACCCCGATGATCCAACCCTCGCCACCAAAGGGGGCTCGGGTGAGGTAGCCGAAGATCACACCGGGATCCAGGGTGGGATTGCTGATCAGACGAACGTCGCCGCCACCGGGGGCCCAGGTGTCGTAAACGCCGCCGAAGAACATCGCCTTGAACACCAGCAGAAGCGCACCCACCCCGAGAAGGATGAGGTGGTAACCAATGATGTTGGTCATCTGGTTCTTATCGCGCCAGTCCTGGGAGAAGAAGGAGGAATAGTTCTCCAGGATCTCCGGACCACGGATGGCGTGATAAAGACCACCCAGCCCGAGAACGGCTGAACTGATCAGGTGGAGCACCCCGACCACGAAAAACGGATAAAGGTCGGTGACTTCACCACCAGGACCAACGCCGTAACCAAGGGTGGCAACGTGGGGGAACAGGATCAGACCCTGTTCGTACATCGGTTTGTCGAAGGTGAAGTGGCTCACCTCGAACAGCATCATGGCGCCGGCCCAGAAGACCATCAGACCGGCGTGGGCGACGTGGGCGCCGAGCAGACGACCAGAAAGGTTGATCAGTCGGGCATTACCGGCCCACCAGGCATAGCCTGTGGAGTCGAGGTCCTTGCCGCCAACGGAGACAAGGCCGGAATTAAAGGGCGTTTCCACGGGGCAGAACCTCTTCAGGGAAGACGAAGTTTTCGTGAGGCTGGTCCGCCGGGGCCATCCAGGCGCGCAGACCTTCGTTGAGCAGGATGTTCTTGGTGTAGAACGTTTCGAACTCAGGATCCTCAGCGGCGCGGATCTCCTGCGACACGAAGTCGTAGGCGCGCAGGTTGAGGGCCAGGCCGATGATGCCGATGCTGCTGGTCCACAGACCCATCACCGGCAC
>CAIZQU010000058.1 GCA_903935205.1 uncultured cyanobacterium
ATCCGCACCCCCAGCGCCTCCAGTTCCGCCGAGCTGCTGCGGCAGACGGCGACCACGGTGTCACCGCGGGCCTGGAGCAGGCGGCAGAGGGCCAGGCCGATGCCGCGGTTGGCGCCGGTGACCAGCCAGGAAGCCATGGCGGGGTTGAGCTGGAGGTCCCCTCCAGAATGTCAGGGCGGCCGGGGTGGTGCGATCACGGTGCGGGCCGCCGCTGGCGGCGCCCCTGACAGGGATCGCCGAATCCCATGGCGATCGGGCGCGCAGCAGGGCGTGACAATCGTTGTAGGCTGACGCTGTTAACCCTAGTTGTGTTGCTGTGAAGATAGCTATTCCGGGCAGCTTTGATCTTAAGCGGCGTTACATTAAATTTTGTCAGTTTGCCCCTGGTGCCGGCAGGAGAGCTGCTCTGCGTTTGGCGCTATGGAATCGTCGTCGCGATATTTATGTGCGTCCCAGGGGTGTGGCGCAACCGCTGCTGGTGCGTGCTGATTCCAGCGATTATGATGTGTTCATGCAGATCTTTGCTGCCAATGAATATGCTTGTCTTCTGGGCGCCGAAGGTGTTGACTTAATCATCGACGCCGGGGCTAATGTGGGATATTCAAGCGCTTATTTTCTCTCTCATTTCCCGGACTGCCGGGTAATCGCCGTTGAGCCGGATGCGGCAAATTTTGCAGCATTGCAGCGCAATCTTGCCCCCTACGGCGAGCGGGCTCAGGTTTTCAACTGTGGCATCTGGTCCAAAACCGTGCCGCTGACCATCGATCAGCGCGCCTACCGCGATGGCCGCGACTGGACCCGCCAGGTCCGCGAATGTGAGCCGGGTGAGAGCGGCGAGATTCAGGCGGTGACAGTGGGTGATCTGATGCGCCGGGCGGGCCGTCAGCGCCTCTCGATCCTGAAGATGGACATCGAGGGGGCCGAAGCGGTGGTGTTCGCCGATCCCTCCCATCGCGACTGGTTGGAACGCACGGACACCATCGCCATCGAGTTGCACGACGATTCCAGTTTCGGACCGGCTTCAGCCCTGTTCCATGCCGCCATCGGCGATCAGCCGTTTGCGATCTCCTCCAGCGGCGAACTCACCATCTGTCGCCGCAACCCGGGCCACCGCTGAAGGGTTCTCGGCGCCCCCGGGGGTGGCGCCTCCCCCATGGCCATCAGCCATCCGCCCTCGCCTCCGCCAGGGCATCCAGCCGGTAGGGCATTCCCGGTTGCGGATCGATGAAGCGGCAGCCGCCGGCGTGGGCCGCCACCAGGGCGGCCGCCTCCTCCGGACTTCCCGACACCTGCAGGGCCGGGGCCAGCAGTCCGCTGAAGCTCACATCCCCGCCGGTGGTGCTGGCGAGCACGGCGGCGGGTTGAAAGCGTTCCAGCAGCTGGGGCAAGGCCGTGCGACCCCGCACGAAGGCACCCGCCAGGGGCAGGCCGACATCCAGCACCGGCGTGATCACGGCGCTGAGACGGCGGCTGGGCAGAGCGGGGCTGAGAAAACCGTGGGGTTCGAGATAGAGGCTGCCGGCGGGATGGTCGAGCAGCCAGCCGTTCTCGATCTGCGGCACGGCCGCCCCGGCGGTGGCGGTGATCGTCAGGGGGCCATGGCTGTGGCTGCGGCCCGCCGCCAGGGCGGTGACCCGGCGGAAGCCCAGCTGCTGCGCCTTGCGGGCCGCCGTGGGGGAGGCGACCACCGGCAGCTCCGGCGGCAGCAGGGCCAGGCTGGGGGGATGGCAGTGGTCGGGCAGCCCCTGGCTCAGCAGCAGCAGATCGAGGGCCTCCGGCACCGGCTGGGGGGAGGCCAGCTCTCCCTTGAGCAGCCAGTCGATCGGCCCGAAGCTCAGGGGTCCGGTGAACCAGGGATCCACCAGCACCCGCAGCCGATCGAACTCCAGCAGCCAGCCGTTGGCGCCCAGGTAGGTGGCGGTGAGGGTGGGGGACATCACAGGGCCAGGGTCACAGCCCAACGATGGCGGCGCCGGCCAGCGCCTGCGGCTCTGGGCGCCGCGCCCCGGAAACCGCGGCGGTGGTTCCGGCCGGTCGCGACCCTGCGGGGATGGCCTGGCGGGCCCATGGCGCCCGGCTGTCGTGGCCGTGCGCGCGCAGGCTCCAGGACAGGGGGTGGAGGCGGCGAGCCTCTCGCGCTGGTTGGCGCAGGGCCGCAGGTCGAACCCCACCGGCGCACTGACGGCCCCGGAATCAGCAGCGGCGGCCCGATCCGCGTCAACCCCCTGGGCCTGGCCAGCGCCAGGCGGCCCGCTCCAGCATCGTCTGGCCCGGCAGCAGCGTGGCCCCCAGCTCCCGTTCCAGCCGCAACTGCCGGCAGCCGGGGGTGGTTTCCAGGGCAGCGATCAGAGCCTCGGCATGAGCCACCACCCACACCTGGGTGCGCTCGGCCACGGCGCCGATCAACCGGGCCAGGGGGATCAGCAGATCGGGATGGAGGCTGTTCTCCGGTTCATTGAGCACCAGCAGGGGCGGCAGCCGCGGGCTGAACAGGGCCGCGGCCAGCAGCAGATAGCGCAGGGTGCCATCGGAGAGCTCGCTGGCCTCGAGCGGGCGGAGCAGTCCCGGCTGGTGCAGCTGCAGGCGGAAGGTCGGCTGGCTGGTCTCCACGCTCAGGCGGCAGCCGGGGAAGGCATCGGCGATGGCGGCCTGGAAGGCATCGGCGTCGCCGATCTCCAGGATTGTCTGAACCGCTGCCGCCAGGTCGCCGCCGTCGCCTGCCAGGGACGGAGTACGGGTGGCGATACGGCCGCTGCGGGCGGGAGCCTGGCGGTCGGTGCGGAAGCTGTCGTAAAAGCGCCAGCTGAGGATCGTGTTGCGCAGCTGGAACACTTCCGGCGCTTCAAGGGGATCGGAGACAGCGGTGAACAGGCTCTCGTGGGGCGAGACCTCCAGGGCCATGGGGCGGCTGGGATCGCCTTCCCCGCAGCGCTCCACCACGGCGCCGGTGCGCTGCACCAGCAGGCTGCGCGGATGGAAGGCCCCTCCGGCCCAGATCCACTCGCGCTTGATCTCCGGATCGAGCACGAAGGCACTGGTCTGGTCGTCGGCCCGGTAGCCGAGCTCAATGGCGTAGGACAGGATCTCGCCGGCGATGCCCAGCCGCAGCCGTGCCGCCTCCCGCCTGCCGCTGCTGCCCTGCACCGGCTGCTCACCGCGCCGCATCGCTGCAGAGGTGCGCTCAGGCCCGGCCCAGAACACGGCCGGAAGGCCCCCTTCGGCGGCCAGGGTCGCCACCAGATCACCACGGGCGGCGGCACTGATCAGGCCCAGCGCGCGATAGAGATTGCTCTTGCCGCAGCCATTGGCACCGCAGACCAGGGTGAGTCCCCCCAGGGGCAGGGTGAGCTGCTGCAGGGAGCGGTAGCCGGCGACCGCTAAGTGGGTGAGGCCAGCGTGCGATGCGCTCATTGAGCCGTGCTGTCGCGACCCGCCCTTCATGGCTGCCTCAGGATCCGGCTGCGGTTCTCCAGCATCTGGCGGGCATAGCGAGCCGCCAGGTCAGCGAGCCGTTGCTGCCATTGGGCCGCAGAGCGGGGCAGGGGTTCGATCACGCTGAAGGTGGCCACCGGCAACAGTGCCTGGGTGGGACCGACGCGGGGGCTGAGGCCGAGTGTGATGGCCACCAGATCCTGGTCGGGGTGGGCATCCAGCAGCAGATAAAGGCTCCATTGCTGCTCGGGGAAACGCTGGTCGTAAGCGGCCGGCAAAGCGTTGCTGAAAATCCTGCGCAGCTCATTCGCCGA
Source organism: uncultured cyanobacterium (assembly GCA_903935205.1). Taxonomy (GTDB): domain Bacteria; phylum Cyanobacteriota; class Cyanobacteriia; order PCC-6307; family Cyanobiaceae; genus Cyanobium. The sequence continues at coordinate 3,747 of CAIZQU010000058.1, forward strand.
AAAGCTGGTGCCGTTCTGCCGGAAGTGCAGGTCGTAGGCCCGGGCGGGAAGTGCCAGGGCCGCACCGATCAGTCCGCCGGCAGCGAGACAACGGAGCAACGATCTGGAGGGACGGCAGGGCGCCTTTGGAATGGCCCGGAGTGACGGTGATCCAGCGCTAACCACTGCCCTCCCCAGCAGCTTCCTCATCAGAACTTGAGCACGCTGTTGGGCCGCAGGATCCAGCCCGCTTCACCGGCCCTGAGCTTGTAGCAGATCTGCCGTTCGCCGCCGGTGGCCTTGGCGTTGCTGTCGCCGGGTTTGTAGATCGGGAAGCGGCGCACCAGGCAGCCTTCCACCACCTCGAAGTGATCGTGTCCCTGGTAGCCCTGGGCGGGTGCACCGCTGAGCTCCGGCAGGGTGATCGGGGAGAGGTCGCTGCCTTTCATGGCGGCATAGGCCACCAGTTCGCCGTAGCTGCCGCTGCCGGCCCCCTGCACGAACACATAGATCTCCGGTAGGCCGTTGCCGTTGAGATCAGCCACCTCCGCCCCCACCACCTGGCCGTTGACCGTCTGACGGATGGCCTTGATCGGCGGCTTGGCGCCGCTGGTGGTGATCGTGAGCAGCTGCTGGGAGCCCTCACCGCTGCTGTGCACCTCGAAGCTGAGACCCTGCAGCTTCAGGTTTTTGTGGAAGGCGGCTCCGGCCCAGGCGCTGGCGGGGAGGGCAGCCGCCAGAAGCAGGGCGGCGGCACTGAACTGGGGTGAGAGGCACTTCAAGGGGAACGAGATCAGAGGGGATGGTCATCAGCATGATGCCGATCGCCGCTGCCGTGAGGGTCTGAAACGGCCTGGCACCACTCCAGACCCACCGGTCTTCCACAGGATCGAGCTGGCGTTGACTCCGGGATTCAGCCTGCGAACAGGTGCGCCCCCAGGGGGATGGAGCCAACGGTCCACGGAGAGGGATCACCCGCAGGAGCCTGGACGCCGTTGACTTGGCCGCTGGTTGGCCGTCATCCCGGGACCGTAGGGCCTTACTCTTAGGTCCTTATTCCGTAGGTTATTATCAGTGGGATTGATAGTGAGATTGATAGTGAGATTGATGGTTAGATTGATGGCGAGATCGATCCGATTCAGAGTGATAGCCGGAAAACCAAATCACTCACAAGGCCGGGATCCCGGCTGAGGTCATCTGAGATGCGTGCCATAGCGACACTCCCCATCGTGGTCAGGCTGCGCATGGCGCGGGCTATGAGCCGATCATTCGCCAAGACAGAAGTGTCCCAGTCGAGAGCGGCGCCCTACAGATCGATCGCCACGCCTGCATCGCTCTGCCTCGCCCCGGCGAGGCGGTAGCTGCCGGCACGATCCATCAATCCGTGACAATGCGTGGCATGGTCAACGCGACCCCTGGCCAGCCCGGGGCCTGAGCAACCAGCCCATCCCAACATGTCCAGATGTCCAGATGTCCAGATGTCCAGATGTTCAGATATCCAGATGTTCAGATATCCAGATGTCCACATCCGATGGATCATTGTGCATCTCGCAGATGGAATGGCCAGGTCTTCCGGCCTGCCGATGGAGCCATTTTGCTGCCATGGAAACCTCATGCGGCCGCAGCCGCCATCGCCAAAGTTGGGCGTGGTCGGCATCTTCATGCCCCTGGCATGGGGATGACAATCTGCGCCAATCCCTGCCGCCTGGAGCTTCACCTTGGCTCGCCCGTTGCCGCCCCAGCTGCTCAGCATCGCCCCCAGCCCATGGTCTCCCCATCGCAGGCCTGCAGCCCATCCTGCAGACACATCCTGCACGGTCATCCTGAACGGTGATCCTGCAAGGTGATCCTGAACAATCAAACCGAGAGTTTTCAGCGCTGACCGGCCTTGCCCCATCCCCCTGCCGAGCCCTCGCCTCAGAACCCTCTGCTGGGTTCTGGATTGGCCACCGTGCTGCACACCGACGACTTCGGCTGCTGGCAGAGCGCCCTGGCCAACACCCTGGGACACCACCGCAGCGAACTTCTCAGCCCAGCCAAGGCGTTCAGGGCCCATTTCCGCATGGGCAGCCTCGGGCCGTTCACGGTGCTGCACCTGCAGGGGCGCGGCCGGCTGCGGCTGAACCGGGAACAACGGGAGCAGAGCCTGCTCTGGCTGCCGCTGCGGGGGATCTCAGAGGAGCGGATCAACGGACAGAGCTGGCTGGCCGAGCCCGGCAGCGGCCTGCTGTTTCAGCCTGGCGATGCGATGGAGGGTCAGACCGGTGAGCTGATCGAAGGCCTTTCGATCCTGATTCCCCATGGCCTGCATTGCCGCCCCGCACGGCCCTCCTCGCCGCTGCTGGCTGCGGGTCCGTTGCACCAGCGCGTGCTCGCCGCAGCAAGAGCCCTGGCCGTCGCAGCCGCGCATCAGTTCGGCGGTGCCGAAGTCGCCGCCGATCAGCTGACGGAGGCCCTGCGTGCGTGGACGGACTGGCAGGAGCAACCCCTGCGCCGGGAGCGGATCACCGCCCGGCGGCGGCGCCACACGGTGGAATCGGCGCGGCAGTGGATGGCGGACCGCCTGCCAGAGCGCTTCTCGATGGAGGAACTCAGCCAGGCGGTCGGAGTGTCGCCACGGCAGTTGCAGTACAGCTTTCAGGAGGAACGGGGCCGCTCACCGATGGCAGAAGCCAAGCGCCTGCGCCTGCAGCGGCTGCGCAGCCTGCTGCTTGATCCGAGCCACGATCAACGCCGTGTGACCGAAGTGATGGTGGCGGCCGGGCTGATCGCCTCGGGGGTGACCTCAGCGGACTACCGCAACTGGTGCGGCGAAAGCCCAAGCCAGACCCGGCTGCGTCGTCTCGGCCGCGATGGGGATCCCGCCGATGCAGCCTGAACACCTGTGGTTGAGCGTGCACGCGGTGCTGGGGCTGCTCTGGATCGCCCTGCTGACAAGCCGGGCCGAGGGGCGCTCGGGCATCGGGATCACCGGGCCGCAGCCGATCACCATGCCGGTGCTGGTCGGCTGGCCGGCTGGCCGGCTGGCTGCCATCGCTGGCCCTGGCGGCCTGGCAGGTGAAGCGCCGCTGGCGCTCCCTGCTCATCAGCGATCTGCTGGGGCCTTGCCGTTGGTTCTGCTGGCATTCAGCCTCTACCTGCCCCTGTTCTTGTTCAACGTGGCCTGGTTCCTGGTCCGCGTCCCCGAGGGTGGTGTGCTGAGCGAGCTGCCCGGGAGATGGCGGCCCAGCCGCCGGAGCTGAGCCTGGGCGCGAGTCAGCCGTGCTGCCGATGGGCACGCACCTGAAGATCCATCCGCGCCGCTACAACGGGAGCGGGGGGGCGGGTCTGAGGCGGGTCTGAGTCCAGGCCTGTTCCGTCGTCCCTTGCCGGGGCTGTCAGCATCGATGGCGGCCGGCGGAATGGCCCCCCTTCCTGGGAGCGACAGCTTCGCCGCCGCAACCGATCTCCAGCTGAACAGCTGGTTCAGGGCGATTTCCGCTGCCCGGATGCTGTGTGTGTGTGTGTGGGGGGGGCGCCATCGGAGATGGGGCATTCCGCCATGGCGGCCACCCGCTGGACATGGTGCCAGCGATCCCGACCAGCCGATCAGCGACGGCCAGCCCCTGGGAGGCTCGATGGCGACCGCAGTGGACGTTCGCTCCGCGTTCATCGCCCGGTTGTCAGGCGCCCGCGAAAACATCGGCCAGTCCCTGCCAGCGGAAGGCAAGCCACAACGGTCCGATCGGGAGGCGAGGGGCCGGGGGCAAGATGGAACGGGAGTCAGGGAGGGGGTTCGGCGTGACCACGGCGCTCGTCCTGAGAAAGTCGTCGCCAGAAGTTGCTGCGCAGCCGCCGCCGCACGGCCCGCAGGCGCTGGGGATCGACCGCCAGAGCGCGGGGGCGGTAGTCGAGGGTCTCGAGCAGGGCGATCGCCTCGCTGACAGGCATCGGATGGTGAAAAAGGAAGCCCTGGGCAGCGCTGACGGCATGGGCGCGCAACCAATCGCGTTGGGAGGTGGTTTCCACACCTTCCGCCGTGATGCTCAGACCAAGATCGCGAAGCATCACGATCATGGTGCGTAGCAAGGTTCGGCCGGAATCGGCAGGGGCATCCAGATTCTGCACGAAGGCTTGATCGACTTTGACAAGCTGAATGGGCAGGGAGATCAAACGGGCCAGGGAGGAATAGCCCGTTCCAAAATCGTCGATGGCAATCACCACCCCGCGGGTCACCAAATCGGCCAGGAAACGCTCGAACAAATCGGTCTTGGCCTGGAAAGCATCTTCGACAATTTCCACCTGCAGACTCCAGCCGGGCGGGCAGGGATTGTCATCAATCAAGGCCAGCAACCGCTGCTGTTGCTCACCATCTTCCAACAGCAGCCCTGAGAGATTGACGCTCACTCGCATCTGCCGCTGGGGTATCGGACGCGCCAGCAGAGGCATTGCGGCAAGCGCCTTCTCCACGATCAGAAGATCCAACTCTGCGGTCAGGCCCGCCTCGGCGAGCATCGGGATAAAGCTGGAAGGCTTGAGTAATTGATCGCCGCGTTGCCAGCGGGCAAGGGCTTCAAAGCCAACCGTTTCCGAATCGGCTAGTGAGACGATGGGCTGCAGGTAGAGATCGAGAAGTTTGTCCTTTAATGCATCGCGAAGATCAGACTCAATGCGATAGTTTTCTTTTGCAATCAGCCGCGATTCGGCATCAACGAACCGAAACGAGCTACCGTTCATGCACCGCGCCATCTGAACCGCGATACTCGCATCAGAAAGAATGTCCTCAACCGTTTTGTAGTTGTGGTGGTAGGTGGCAATGCCGATCGACACTGCCAGCGATAGAGAATGCTGGCCATTGCGATAGGACTGGCCGGTCAGGGCAATGATCCGCTCCGCGACGCGCTGCATATCCTGGGTATCAACACCAAAAGGCAACAAGACCACCAGCTCCGTATCGGCAAACCTGGCCACCGAAGCACCCTTTGGCAGAGCGACGATCAATCTCCTCGCCCCTTCATTGATGAATTCCTCCGCAACCAAGCCACCAAAGGTGGCACTGACACGCTCATAATCGCGAAACCGACAACGCAGCAGCGCGAATCTCGCATCTGTCTCCATGGCCAGAATCAGATCGAGCATCTTCAACATCTGATCGCGGCTGATCAGCTGATCCAGCGAGCGAAGGTCATCGCGGGTCAGCCCAGGGAGCATCTCTGGCGCCAGCCGCAACTGATGATCGCGGGACAAAGTTGAATGGCGCAGATTCTGCAGATGCTGCACAGTGAGTGCCGCCAATCGGCGTAGACTTTCGATCTGATTAGCGGCAAGTGTGTGGGGGGTTCTGCTGATTGCACAAAGGCTGCCAATGGCAAAATTGTTGTCAGTAATCAGGGGGAAACCAGCATAAAAACGTATCCACGGCTCGCCTTGTACCAGAGGGTTATCCGCAAAGCGAACATCCCGATGAGCATCCTCAATGATCAGGGGTTCCCGCTGGAGAATGGTGTGTCCACAGAAGGAAATAGACCGTGGTGAGTGCTGCTGCCCCAGGGGCAAGCCGACGCAACTTTTGAACCACTGTCGGTCGCTATCGACCAGGCTGATGATGCCAATTTCCGTGCCAGCCAGATGGCGAGCCAACTCGCTGATATCGTCAAAACTCGCCTCTGCTGGGGTATCGAGAATCCCCAGGGACATGAGCTCGCGCAAGCGGTCAACTTCGTTGGTTGGTGATTCGGGAGGCTGCATTGCGTCAGGTGGCCAGTCGACTGAAAATCCGGCCCTCGCTCCAAGCAATCCGGTTGCGGCCAGCTCGCTTGGCGCTGTAAAGAGCTTGATCGGCAGAGCTATATAGGTAGTCAAGGTTATAACCACAGTCCTCGGTGGCCACGGCCCCGATGCTCGCCTGTATGGTCAGGCGACGCCCCTGGTAGTGCAGGCGACTCATTTCCAGCTGCATCCTAAGCCTCTCCAGCGCACGGGCCGCATGCTCCCGAGGCAGGCTGATCAGGATGGCAAACTCCTCACCCCCCAAGCGGCAGAGCAGATCCTCACTGCGAACGACCGCACGAAAAATTTCAGCGACGTGCCGCAACGCTGCATCGCCACAGCCATGGCCGTAGGTATCGTTGATGCGCTTGAAGTAGTCAATATCGAGGATGGCAAAGACCAGATCAGCCTGACGCTCCTCCGCTTCGGCCAAAGTATCCTTGGCCAAATCCATGAACATGCCGCGACTCATCAGTTGCGTCAATGAATCGGTCTGGGCAAGTTCAGCGAGCCTGGGCACCACATAGGCGGACAGCAGGATCCAGAGAAACAAACCAAGCAGACCGCTCAATAAAAGCGAGATGATCAAGCAAAGAAAGGCTGTAAGGACTGAATCCAGCCCCAGGACGCCGCAGTCGTAGTTAACAATGGCCAGATATCGTTCTCTGCTCATGCCAAGATCAACAGACGGCTTGTAAACGCCACGCACAACAGTAAATCGAGACAAGCGAGGCAGCATGTCAGGGCTGCGCAGATTCATGCAATCCTGTTGGGGGCGACGGAAACAGGACACGACATCACGAAATGACGAATCATCAGTCTCGAGTTGATTAACGAGAGGATCGGTAATCATGAGTTGTCGCCAACTCGATCTCGAGCCATAAATGATCTGTCCGGATTGATTGACAACAAGAATGAAGTTAAGCCCGTCCCTGTCCCGCTCGCGTGATGAGGTCCCATGGTTCTGGATCAGAGATTGCCGCTGCTCGTCCGTGAGCGGCGTTGCCAGGGCTGTCTGCACCAATTCAGTGCTGTGTTCAGCATCAGCGATCATCTGCCGCTGACGTTCCAGCAGACTGATGAACGTCAGGCAGAGGGTCAGCATCGACGTCGCCGCCAGGGCGAATGCAAACACAAGCGAGCGGAGGAATGGGGCCGAATGACGCCATGGTGGTGTGGACACCGTCATGGCTTGGACCCTGATTTGAGCAGCACTTCACCAAGATCACTGATGGCAGCCGCGAGGAGGCGATGGGCCTCCTGCTCGGCTATCAGAAAAGCTTCAAACTCTGGAACCACCGTGGTGGCGGTGTCGAGGTAACGGCGCATTCCCTCCGAAAAGCGTCTGGCCTGCTCCAAGGATTTCCTGGCGGAATCGAAATCAGACTGGAGCGGGATCAGCACATCACTGAGCGGGCCTGCCTGTTGCTTCAGCAGGCTGATATCAACCTGGTTGCCGACATAGTATTCAGGATATTCAGGCCGCTCCTGATGGGTACCGTAAACCGGATAGATGGTGAGGCGATTCCAGAAGCGACCGCCATCGGCACGGTAGTTGATCAACTCTCCTGTGTAGGGCTTGCCCTCCTTGATTGCCCGTCGCAATTTTTCCAATTCAGCAGGGTCTGTCTCAGGCCCGTGTAAAAAGCGGCAGTTGTAGCCAATGGCCAATTCGCGGCTGTAGCCGGTAATGGTCGTGAACGCTTCATTCACATAGATCAGTGGGGCATCGGGCCGGCGCATATCCGCGATCGCAATGCCGAACGTCGCATTGTCAACAACATGACCAAAGACCGATAATTCGCGGATCTGATCAACCAGCTCAGACGCCATCAGCGAGTCCTTGCGATTCGCATCGATTAATTTCTGATTGACCTTGGCCAGCTGCCTGGTCTGGTTGCGAAAAACCGATGTCGCCGCCACCGAAGTCAGACCGAGAAATCCCACATATCCGACCAGCAGACCAAGACTGCCAAAGCCATTCACCTGAATGCCACGGATCGTGACCTCCTGAATACCGCGGACATCACCGACCTTCCAGTCGCGCTTGGGTGAATCCGGGTGCGTGTTGTGGCAGGTCACGCAAGCCTGGCGCATCAAGACCGGCGTGGCCATGCGGTAGGAGGAGGATCCCAGTCCATGGCCATTAAGCTGGGTGAAGACCTTGCGTTGCGGATCGGAGCGAAACACTCTGAGTGCTTCAAGCTCAAAGGAATCGAGGGGGTGGGAAACTCGCTTGGCAAATGGATACTCGGAAACAAAATTATATGAAATTCGGCCATCGCTATGGGCATTGTCAAACAAGGCACCCAATTCAATCGACAACGTCGCTGGAATAGGGATGCCGCCATGCACATTGCGGTAATTTTCAGAATAGACCGCCTTGCCATCGGCGGCCTGGAGGCGGGCAATCACGTTGTCAGCGTAGTAAGCGCGAATCCCACTGGCCAGCGTCGAGATCTCATCGGCCTGCAGCTTCATCTGGGCCACGGTGGCCTTGGACAACGCCGACAGCATCATCAGCGGCAACAACAGCACCGCCAGGACCAACAACCACAACACCAGATCGGGTCGCCAAAACCGACGCCATAGGGCGATCAGCCTCTGGCCCAAGCCAAACAGCCGTCGCACCAGGACTCGGGCCACGGCGCTGACCAAGGGCTGATCTCCTGCTCTGGGATGAACCATAGGTGAATCATCCCCTGCCAGGCGAGTGGCAGGGGTGACTGGGTCCGATCAGATGCCCGTCCGATCGTCCCTTGCCCCCCAACACACGGTCAAACCTGACCTGGCCTGGATGGGGCTGAGCTCGATGCCATCCAGGTCGCGTTCAACCAGGTCGAACCGATTCGAGGCCCCTGCGGGACGGGGGCTGCAAGGGCTCGGAGCCAGGATCGCCGAGGCACCGGCCAAGGGTGGACGAGAGACGCCGGGGGCGATGGCAACAGCGCCAGCACGATCCTTGAACGGCGCGATGGCGGACATCAGGAATCAGAGCACCCCAGGCCCTCGCATCCAGATCGGCCCCAGCAGGGCCCAGACCTCACTCCTCTTCGTCACCGCTGCCGGCAGGAACCAGGCGGATCTGCTTGCGGCCGAGCTTGATTTCAAACTCATCGCCAGGCTTGAGGTCGAGCAGGGCCGTGTAGGCCTTGCCAACCAGCAGATTGCCGTTGCCCTGGACCGTGGCCACATAGCTGAGCTTGCGACCACCCTTTCCGGCGGCCGACTTGCCACCGCTCTCGCCGAGGCTTACGCCTTTGGCCTCCAGCAGGGCCTCGTAGAAGGCGGTGAAGTTCAGGCGCTCCGTGCCGTCCTTCTTGGTGCTGACGTAGCCGCAGGCACGGACGAGATCGCTTTTGCTGGCATCGCCGATCTCCTTGACCTTGGCGAGGAGTTCAGACCCGGTAAGCATGGACTTGACTAGAACCGACCTCTCAAAGATAGCGCCTCATAGGGATGCGTGCACCCCCCCCCACTCCTGGCCAAGGCTTCCAACCTTCTGCCGCAGCCTCTCTGGCAAGGGGATGGACTAGCCCCGCAGCACCGCTATCCGGTTCCCCGTCAGCCCGGGCGGAGCCGCAGCAAACGGTCGCACGGAGTTGAGCCGATCCATCTCTCCCCTGGCCTCCAGGATTGGGGCTCAGGGGGTGGCGATCACCCTGAACCTCCCGCGCACCCTGACGCGCCAGGTTCAGGGTCTGCCCGCTGGCGCAGGCGGACCATACTGCCCACAGATCCACTCACCACCTGCATATGCGCTACCTGGCGCTGGCGACGCTGCTGGCCCTGATGGCCTTCTTCGCTGCCGCTGAATTAGCCCTGATCCGCCTAAGGCCGAGCCGGGTGCAACAGCTGCGCGAAGACGCTGTTCCGGGCGCTCAGTCCGTGGCTCGCCTGCAGCAGCGGCTGCGCCGGTTGCTGGTCGCCACCCAGCTCGGGTCGGTGCTGGCCCTGCTCGCCATCGGCTGGATCGGCCGCGGTCTGGCCGGACAGCTGGGTGCCGCCTTCGCCAGCGTCATCGGCCAGGGCTGGGTCGATGGCCTGAGTTTTCTGCTGCTGGTGCTGCTGGCCAGCGTGATCGGCGGTCTGCTGCCCAAAGCCTGGGTCTTGCACCGGCCCGAGACCTCGGCCCTGCAATTGGCGCCGCTGCTGGAATCCCTCACCGGCACGCTGGCGCCCCTGCTGCTTTTAATTGAGCGCTTCAGTGCCGTTCTGCTGCGACTGCTGGGGCTGCCGCGCAACTGGGATGAGCTGGTGCCGGTGCTCTCCGCCGGTGAGCTGGAAACCCTGATCGAGAGCGGCGGGGTGACCGGGTTGATGCCCGATGAACGCAGCATTCTCGAAGGGGTCTTCTCCCTGCGCGACACCCTGGTGCGCGAGGTGATGGTGCCCCGCTCAGGAATGGTGACGCTCGATCTCGATGTCTGCTTTGCCGAGATGATGGAGGCGGTCCACAGCAGCCAACACGCCCGCTTCCCGGTGATCGGCACCTCCCTGGATGATGTGCGGGGCCTTCTCGACCTGCGTCGTCTCGCCGAACCGATTGCCCGCGGCGAACTCAAGCCCGATACACCCCTGGCCCCCTACATGCTGCCGGTGGCCCAGGTGCAGGAAAGCACCTCCCTGGCCGACCTGCTTCCCCTGATCCGCAGCGGCCAGCCCCTGCTGGTGGTCGTCGATGAACACGGCGGCACCGAAGGGCTGGTGACCGTCGCCGATCTGACCAGCGAGATCGTTGGAGAGGACGAAAATCCCCTCGAGGCCGCTCAGGACCTCCAGCCCCTGAGCGAAGGCGGCTGGTCGGTGGCGGGCGACCTGGAGATCTTCGAGCTCAACCGGCAGCTGTCCCTGCAGGTGCCGGAGGCTGAGGACCACCACACCCTGGCCGGCTTCCTGTTGGAGCGCTTCCAGCACATCCCGGCAGCGGGTGAAAGCCTGCGCTGGAAGGGGGCCCGTTTCACGGTGCTGAGCATGGATGGCCCACGGATCGAGCGGGTGCAGATCCTGCCAGCGGCGGCGAGGGAACCTGATCACCGATAATCCACGGGTTCTGCGTTGCGGCTGCCATGAACCCTGTGCGCGTCGGGGTGATCGGCATTGGCAACATGGGCTGGCACCACGCCCGCGTGCTCAGCCTGCTGCGCGATGCCGAGCTGGTCGGCGTGGCCGACCCCGACCAGGAGCGTGGTCGCCTGGCCGTTGAGCAGTTCGGCTGTCGCTGGTTCCCCGACTATCACGAGCTGCTGGCGGAGGTCGAGGCGGTCTGCATCGCGGTGCCCACCCTCCTCCACCACCGGGTCGGCATGGCCGCCCTGGAAGCGGGAGCCCATGTGTTGATCGAGAAGCCGATCGCCGCCACCCAGGAGGAAGCCACCGCCCTGATCCAGGCCGCAGAGACGGCGGGGAGACTGCTTCAGGTCGGGCACATCGAGCGCTTCAACCCGGCCTTCCGCGAACTGCTCAAGGTGGTGGCAGGTGAGGAGATCGTGGTGCTGGAGGCGCGGCGGCATAGCCCCAACCCCGACCGGGCCAACGATGTATCGGTGGTGCTCGATCTGATGATCCACGACATCGACCTCGTCCTGGAGCTGGCCGGTTCACCGGTGGTGCGGATGGCGGCGGCGGGCGGCCGCAGCGCTGAGGGACCGATCGACTACGTCAATGCCACCCTGGCCTTCGCCAATGGCGTGGTGGCGAGCCTGACCGCCAGCAAGATGGCCCATCGCAAGATCCGGCGGCTGTACGCCCATTGCCGCAACAGCCTGATGGAAACCGATTTCCTCAAGCACAACCTGCGCATCCACCGCCGCTCCCACGGCTCGGTCAGCGCTGACCACGGCGAACTGGTGTATCGCAATGACGGCTTCATTGAGGAGGTGAGCACCACCTCGATCGAACCCCTCTATGCGGAGCTCGAACATTTCCTCCAGTGCGTCCGCGGTGTCGAGGTGCCGGCGGTGGATGGCCTGCAGGCCTCGCGGGCCCTGCTGCTGGCAGATCTGATTGAGCAATGTGTCGAGCAGCCCAACCTCTGCATGACCCTCGATCAGCCGATCTGATCCAGCCCCAACCCCGCTGCCCCCGCGGGGCCGCTCCGCTGTCACCCCAGGGGAGAATCAGGGGGATGGGGGCGGTGCGTCTCAGGCCGCCCTGGGGCCCGTCGCTTCATCCTCGGTCACGGTGGTGGTGAGCTGGCGCAGGGCCAGCAGCTGCCAGCGGCGACAGGCGGCCGGTGAGGCCCGATAGAACGCCTCCCAGGCCTCGGCTTTGTGAAGGCCATACTCCGACCCGGGCACCGAGGGATGGCGCTGCTGCCAGCCGACCCGGACGGCGTGACCGATCACCACATCCAGGGCGAGGTCATCGTCGAACTTCACCTGGGGGTTCTCGCCGACGAAGGCGATCAGGGTCAGCAGGGCCTCGGTGCAGAGCTGCCGGTATTCCGGGGCCTCGATCTTGCCGAGGAGCTGTTCGACCAGGGAGGCGAAGTTGCGCTCCCCGGGCGTTTTCTCGCTCAGCAGCTCGCTCTCCAGCCGGTTGCGGCGTTCCAGTTTGTCGCCGATCACCAGACCGCGACAGTGGTGCAGCAGATGCCAGATGCCCGGATAGAAATCGCGGGGCACCAGGCCGAGGGCGCCAAGGCGGAGGCGATGTTGCAGCCAGTCGCCGCTGCTGGGCAGATCCTCGAGCGGATCGGGCACCTCCCAGCGCACCCGCCCGCGCAGATGGAGCTGCTCCTTGCGTTGCAGAGCATCGCGCGCATGGTCCACATCGGCCAGCACCGCCCGCAGCCGGCGGCGGATGGCATGGGGCGGCAGCCCGCAGAGGCTTTCGAAGGCATCGCTGGGGCTGAGATTCTCCTCGGCGGCCAGCTCACCGGTGAGCAGCAGCAGCAGTTGGCCGAGCTGGATGGTGAGGCTGCCGCTGAGCAGGGCGGGCTCAAGCCGGGCCAGGCCATCGACCGCCAGCAACAGTTCCTGCTGCAGCATCCACTCGCGGCTGTCCTCGCCGCTGAAGCGGCGGATCATCGTGGCGATCCGCTTGCTGCCCTGCGGTTGGCTGATCAGGGAGTCGCTGGTGTAGTTGCGGCCCACCACCACCTGCTTCTGACGCACCAGCAGATCGGTGAGGGCATCTTCGAGCTGGGGATGCACCAGGCCCATGGAGCCGGCAGCCCGGCGCACCACATTCCAGTCGGCCTCCTCCAGGGCGCGGCGATAGACCTCCTCCAGCAGGCTGCTGAGCACCACGGAACCCTCGGCAGCCGGAGCCTGAAGCTTCGCCCGGGGGCCGAGCCGGCGGGCGAGCAGCTCCAACACCTCCCCTTGCTCCTGCAGGGAGCCGCTGCGCCAGAGCCGCTCCACCAGGGCCGCGGCGGAGATGTCGTCGAGCTCCTGCTCCTCGCGGGCGGTGAGGGGGGCGCGGCTGGTGATCGGAGGCAGCAGGGTCTGAGGCCGGGGGCGAAGATCGCCGGGAGCCAGGGCCTGCAGCGGCAGGTCCACCCAGCTGGCCTGGCTGATCAGATCCTCGTGGCCCGCGAGCTGCACCGGCACCCCCTCGAGGCTGCCGCTGGCGAGCTGGCGCCCCAGGGCCAGAAACGCCTCCGGATCGCGACGAAAGGGCCCGGACGGCACCGGAATCACCAGGACCGGCAGGCCAGGGCCACGCCAGTGGCGCTGCAGCAGCCGCAGCTCGCTGGCCACCGCATCGACCAGCTGGCAGGGATCATCGGCCAGATAGAAGGTGTCCTCCTCCAGCACCGCCGGCAGGAAGGCGATCCGCTCGCTGCCATGGCTGTAGAGCCGGGCCGTGGCCATGGTTTCCATCCGCACGGGCGGATGGCCGCTCAGACCCAGGCGGGGATTGGCACCCACGGCTGCCATGCGCTGGGAAAGCTCGCGGGAACTGGCCAGTCGCAGGGGGGGATCGTCGTTCGGCAGGGCCTCCAGGGAGGCGATCGCCCTGGCCTCCGCCCCGGCGGCCCGACGATCGCCGGCGAGCACCGCCGCCGGATCCTCCGCCGGCAAGCCCGCCTGGCGCAGGGCCACCGCCACGGCGGAATCCGCCGGAGCCAGGGCGACCAGCACCTCGGAGGCCCCGAGCGGGGCGCTGAGGCGGCGACCGCTGGGGTCGAGATCCTCTGGTGTGATCAGGCCCTCGAGCAACAGATCCCCGAGCCAGGTGAGGCTCTGGGTCCAGAGCAGGGGCACGTTGTCATTGGGCTGGCGATCCTGGCTGCCGGGGCGGAGCCGTTCGGCATCGAGGTTGGCCTCGGAGACCAGGTAGAGCTCCGGCAGGAGCGGCACTCCGTCCACCGACAGGCTGAGGGCGCCGAGGCGCTGACGCCAGTGGCGAGCCTCATCCCAGCGGCCCTCACAGCAGGCCGTGACCAGCTCGTAGGCCAGAAACAGGGGCCATTCACATTCGATGTGCTCGAACTCCGCCAGTTCCTCGCGCTCGTAGTGCAGGCGGGTCACGTCCTCATTGACGCACTGGTGGCCGTCGCGCCGGAAGCGCTTGTAGCCGTAGCGGCCGCCGAGATCGCGGCGGATCTTGGCGCGGGTGCGCTCCACCAGCGCCGGGTTCTCCACCGCCCAGGCCGGGTAGCCGATCACCGCCAGGCAGCCGCTGTCGGCCTCCTTGCTGGCGGATTCGCGGGGAAGCAGGCTGCGCAGGGCACGGCGCAGCCGCACGATCGCGTCATGGGGGATGGTGATGCAGCAGCTGCCATCGCCATGGGGGCCGAAAAGGTCGAGGCCATCGAGGGCTTCGAGGGCCGCCTTGACCAGGCCGATGGAGCTGGCATTGCGCTCCGGCAGACCATGGTTGCCTTTATCACCGCGCTCCCAGATCCCGTAATCGGGTACCCGGTAGGCACGGGCCACGTAGTACACGAGATTCTGGATGAAATCGCGCTCGTGGCTGGTCTGCACAATCACCAGGCCCGACCGGGTCAGCTGGGCCAGCTGCAGCAGGTAGAGGGCGGTGGCATCGAGCTGCAGGTGGCCCCAGCCGTCATCGGCCACCACGGGATCACCGCTGGCCGTGGCGAACTTGGCGTGGATCGCATCGAGGCGATGCAGGCTGGTCTTGAAGCGCTCCACCTTGGCCGATTGCTTCAGCATCGCTGAAAGCAGTCCGCGCATCAGCTGAAGCACCCGCTGCTCCAGTTCGTAGGCCCGCCGGCAGGGGCCCCGCAGGCGCCGGTAGGCCAGGGCCAGCCCCCAGACGCACTGAATCGAATACACGCAGTCCCGGACCCAGGCGTCGCCGTAGTTGCCATGCACGGTGTGAGCTGTGCTGGCGGGGAGCAGGCCACTGACCGGATGCTGGCGATCCAGCACCACGGCGCTGATCTGGCGGTCCAGCTCCTGGATGCGACGCCAGGCGATGGCCGCATCCGGGGGTTGGGGAGGGGGAACGGCGTCGGGCGCGGCGGCATCCGGCGCGGGACCGGCTGGAGAGCTGGCGGGGTAGGCGTGGCTGACCATCTCTCTCGACGCTCCTCTCGGACGGGAATGGGAACTCGGACGGGAATGGGAACTCGGACGGGAATGGGAACTCGGACGGATTGGACTCCCACAACCCGATGGGGACCGGGACAGGGCGGGGACGACCCCCGATGGGAGAGGGCCTGGAGCCGGGAGTGCTGAACCGGGAGGGGCGAGCGGCAGATCGCCGGACCCCACACCATAGATTTTCTTCCACCGCCCCCCCCGGCCATGGCAGCAATCGAGACGGCACCGCAGCGTGTGCCCGTGCTAGGCGTCGGAGTGGATGTGTCGTCCGACGTGCTGGCCGAGGCCATCGCCCTGCACGGCCGCGGCGGTGGTCAGATCGTCACCCTCAATGCCGAGATGACCATGGCGGCCCGGCAGCAGCCTGAGCTGGGGGCTGTGATCGCCGGCGCCGATCTGGTGATTCCCGATGGGGCAGGGGTGGTCTGGGCCCTCGGCAGGCAGGGATACCGGGTGCGCCGGGCCCCGGGGATCGAGCTGGCGCGGCAGTTGCTCGACCATGCCGCATGCCACGGTTGGCGGGTGGCGCTGGTGGGGGCCAGCCCAGGGGTGATGGACACCCTGGTGCAACGGCTGGGCCGGGAGCTGCCGGGGCTGCGCCTGGTGTGGAGCAGCCATGGGTACCGCAGCGGTGCGGAGTGGCCCGATCTGGAGCGCGAGCTCCTGGATGCCCGCCCCGACCTGGTGCTGGTGGCCCTGGGGGTGCCGCGCCAGGAGACCTGGATCCGCAGCCTGTCGGGTCGCCGCCGTGGTCTGTGGATGGGGGTGGGTGGCAGCTTTGATGTCTGGGCGGGAACAAAAAAACGCGCCCCCGTCTGGATGCGGGCCCTGCAGATCGAATGGTTGTACCGACTGGTTCAGGAACCGAGCCGCTGGCGGCGAATGCTGGCCCTGCCTGAATTCGCGATCGCGGTTCTGCGCCAGCGTGGTTGAAGGGCCGCGCTACTCCTGATCGTCGCGGGCCAACTGCTCAAAGGCTTTGCTTGAGGCCTGGGAAGGACGGGGAGCGCCAAGCGCCAGGCATCATCTGGAGCATGATCGGCCGCTGGGGCTTGGAGCGAGCAATTGCAGCCAAGCCAATTGCAGCCAAGCAAATCGCAGGCAAGCCAATTGCAGGCAAGCCAATTGCAGCCAAGGCAATTGCAGCCAAGGCAACCGCGCTGAACAAGGCGATCCAACCAGCTTCTGCCATGGCGTTCAGACCATGCCGCCAGAGCGGCAGAGCACGGAGCTGTTGAACAGATTCCTGGGCGCGATCCTCGGGCTCGATCTCGCTGATCAGACGATCCCTGAACCTGGTCGGATCGCTGCCGAGACGATTGGTGCGGTTGGCGCTCGCATTGAACCGAGTCGCCGCCAGATCGAATCACGACGCGAACTCAGGCAGAGATCGGTGGCCTGACGCGTGAAACTCCTGGCGTTGACCAGGGTTTGCGTGCGGTGCCTTTTCCGGGCAATCTTGCCGACCTAAAAAAAACCTGGGCATGGCCCAGGTTGCAACGCTTTACTCTCCTCCTGACTGACCCTTTGTTGGAGCCTGGCGCCGGGGGGCTGGAGAAAGAATCGGGGGAGATCAGCGGAAGCCGACCGAGGCCTGCCAGACGAAGGCGAGCAGCAGAAAGAAGAGCGGGATGATCGGAAGGATGTCCACCAGGGGACCGAAGGCCTGGTAGGCCTCAGGAAGCTGGGCCAGCGGAGTGCCGTGGGAAGCGAGACTGGCCAGCAGGTGGTGCGCCATGGGAATTGCGGGGCCCTCGCCAGGGCCCGGTGGGGTGGCAGGAAGCTACCACGTGTGCGCCGCCGGGGAATCCGCTCGCCAGGGAGCGAAATCCTCTGCAAAGCATCCCTCCCGGATCGCCTGGGCCATGGCGGTGCTGAACCGCAGCAGGGTGGTCAGGTTGTGGAGGCTGAGCAGGGTGCGGCCCAGCATCTCCTCGCAGCGGATCAGGTGGTGCAGGTAGGCGCGGCTGTGGCTGCGGCAGGCCAGACATGGACAGCCGGGATCGAGGGGGTTGTGGTCGTGGCGAAAGCGGGCATTGCGCAGGTTCCAGCGCTCGCCGCCCACCAGCGCCGCCCCATGGCGTCCCAGCCGCGTCGGGAGCACGCAATCGAACAGATCGAAGCCCTGGGCCACGGCCAGGGCCATCTCCGGCAGGCTGCCCACCCCCATCAGATAGTGCGGTTTCGCTTCCGGCAGCAGCGGCCCCAGCTGGCGCACGATGCGGTGCATCTCCTCCACCGGCTCCCCCACGCTCACCCCCCCCACGGCGATGCCCGGCAGATCGAAGCCCGTCACCACCCGCAGCGATTCGTGGCGGAGGGCCGGGTAGCAACCGCCCTGCACGATGCCGAACAAGGCCTGATCCGGCCTGTCGTGGGCCGACACGCAGCGCTCCAGCCAGGCATGGGTGCGCCTGCAGGCCACCGCCACCTCGTCCTCGCTGGCGGGCCAGGGTGGGCACTGATCGAAGGCCATCGCCACATCGGCGCCGAGGGCCATCTGGATCGCCATCGACCGCTCCGGTGTCAGGGCGATGCGCGCCCCATCCCGGGGGGAGCGGAACACCACGCCGTCGTCGTCGATGCGGTTGATCGCCCCGAGGCTGAACACCTGATAGCCCCCGGAATCGGTGAGCAGCGGCCCCGCCCAGCCCATGAACCGATGCAGCCCTCCGGCCTCGGCCACCACCGCCTCGCCGGGCTGCAGATGCAGGTGATAGGTGTTGGCCAGAACCATTTCGGCCCCGGTCTCGGCCAGCTGGGGGATCGCCACCCCCTTGACCGTGGCGGCGGTTCCCACCGGCATGAAGCGGGGGGTGTGCACCGGGCCATGGGGGGTGTGGAAACAACCGCAGCGGGCCCTGGTGTGAGGACAGCGGGCGCTGATGCTGAAGCCGAACAGCCCCGGGTCCGCCTTTGACCCAGCCGCTGCGGGGCCTGATGGGAAGGAGGGGAGCGGCGGGGCCATAGCTCCTGAGGCTACGAGCCGGCCCGTGCGGGCCCGCCGCGAGCGCGGCGGCAGGTGAGCAGCAGGATCATGGCCTGTGCCGGCCCCAGCCCCCGCCGCCCCATGTCCCAGCCCGCCCGGCCAGCCCCCATCCCGGCTCCGCTCTGGCTGAGGGATCTGGCCGGGGCCTGGATCTTCTATTCGGTGCTGCCGGCCTGGCCCTGGCCCCAACCGCGCTTCCGCCGCATCGCCCGCTTCGCGCCGTGGGTGGGGGCCGTGCTGGGCGGCCTGCAGGCGCTGCTGTGGTGGGGGCTGGAGGGCAGGGTGCCCCCCCTGACCCAGGTGGCGCTGACGCTGGCCGCGGCCATGCTGCTCTCCGGTGGCCTGCACATCGATGGCGCCATGGACACCGCCGATGGCCTGGCCGCCGGCGATCGGCTGCTGGAGGCGATGGAGGACAGCCGGGTGGGGGCCAGCGGAGCGCAGGCCCTGGCCCTGCTGCTGCTGCTGCGGGCCGCCGCCCTGACCTGGCTCGGACCCGCCGCCCCGGCGGGGCTGCTGGCGGCGGCCGTCTGGGGGCGGGTGGCGCCGCTGCTGGCGATGGCCCGCTTTCCTTACCTCCGGCCCGGTGGCACCGCCGGCTTCCACCGCGCCCACTGGGCTGGGCTGGCGGCTGAACTGCGGCCCAGCCTGGGGCTGCTCGGTCTGCTGCTGGCCCTGGCTGTCAGCGGAGCCGCCCTGGGCCTCCCGGCCGCGGCCCCGCTGCTGGCCGCCCTGCTGGCCGGACCACTGCCGGCCCTGCTGGTGCCCTGGTGGCTGGGGCGTCGCCTCGGCGGCCACAGCGGCGACAGCTACGGCGCCTGCGTTGAGTGGGGGGAAGCGCTGACCCTGCTACTGGCCGCGGCCGCCCTGCCCTGGCTCAGGGGACTGTTGGAGCGGGGGGCACCGGGTTGAGGGGGAGCCGCAACTGAAAGGCATTGCCCTCGGGCGGCAGGGAGGGATCGAGAGCGGCCGGCGGGATCACCAGATCCAGATCCCCCCCCAGGCTGCGGGCCAGGTCCCGGGCCAGGGCCAGGCCGATGCCGGAGCCCGGCAGCTCTCGGCCGCGACGGCCCCGTTGGCCCTTGAGAAAGATGTGCTCCCGCTCCTGGGGATCGATGGCAGGACCCCCATCCCAGACAGCCAGCACGATCCCGTCGGGTCCGCTGGCCCCGTGGAGCCCCACCGCCTCGCCGGCGGGGCTGTAGCGGAAGGCGTTTTCCAGGAGATTGGCCAGGATTTCGGCCACCGCACCGCTGTCGCCCCGCCAGTCGGGCAGGCAGGCGGGTGCCTGCCAGGGGCGGCCCTGCAGGGTGGCCGTGGCGGCGGCGCGCTGAAGCAGGGGGGTGAGCGGCTCGGCCAGGGGTTGGCCGGCGGGACCGCTGAGCAGGGGGGGGAGCAGCAGGGGCTGGGCATCGACCGCAGGGGCGATCTGGGGTTCCGGATCGGTGATGGCATGGATCGCATCCACGTAACGCTGCAGCTGCCGTTCCTCAGCCAGCAGTCCCTCCACCAGGCTGCGGTTGTCGCCGTCCTTGTCGAGGCGGCGCAGCAACAGCTGGCCGAAGGTGCGCAGGGCGGTGAGGGGGTTGCGGAGTTGATGCACCAGCAGCTTCAGCTGCTGGTCCTGGAGATCCAACCGTCGCCGCAACCGCTCGCCTTCGCGCTCCAGCACCACCGCATCGGCGAGGCAGAGGGCCATCGCCTGCAACCGCCGTCGCAGGGGCTCGGACCAGGGACCAACGGCCACCGTTTCGACCTGAAGGGCGCCGAGCAGCAGGGGGCCGTCACGCAACGGCAGCCAGCGGCGGGCCTCGGAGGGCACCCGCAGCGACCCCGCGCCGACGCTGGCCTCCAGGGCGCGGCCATCGACGGGCCAGCGGGCCACGGGCACCAGCGAGGGGGCGCCCTGGTCGGTCGCGTGGGCGAGGTACACCACCAGGGAGCACACCTCAGGGCAGTCGGCAACCTGGGCCAGCTGGTGGCCCAGAAGCGCAAGAAACCTGTCGGAGGCTTGGATCACGACCGGCGAGGGGCACCGCTAAGCGGCGGCGAGGCAGGGGATCGGCGGCAAATCTGTCGGAAATCCGAAAAAGTGGTTTAAGCTACTGACAACGACCACTACTGCGCAGTCCGCAACCAGCGGGCGGCAGATCAGCGTCGCAATGACCAGGGTGCCTCCCGGGTCTGCCGAGTTTCCGTTCCCCCGGATTCTCTCCCGCTCCGGCTGGCACCGGATCGCCCACCTGCCCGTTCCCCGGGCGGGGATGTGATCCGATCGACACGACCCTGTTGCACTTCCGTTTCTCAGAGGCTACAGCAGAGGTTGATGGGCTCCTCTCCTGTCCGGACCGCTCTCCTCGGAGGCAATGTCCGCTTCGCGTCGTGTCACCCCTGGTCACTTCCGCGCCACCTCGGTGGCTTCGACCTGATCTTCCCAGACCGCTGCGAAAACGACCGACGTAGGGGCGTGGACCCGAGGCCATCCGGCTTCAGGTCCTCCCGGAAAGCCGCGTGCGCCTGCTCGCGTCATTCCGGCGATCCGAAACCCAACCCGACCACCCCATCGGCTCGTCAGAGCCAGCGTTCCATGTCAAAGAAGCGCAAGCGGATCAGTCGCCGTCGCCTCGCCGGCCAACGCGTACTCGCCCACGTCCCCACCTTCAACCTCGAGACCGGCTCCCACAAGCCCGTCACGGCGGCGCGGCGCTACATCGCTGAAGCGGCGCTCGTGGCTCCCGCCATCCTCAACGTCCGCCGCAACGAGCACACCACCGATCGCTTCTTCTGGGGCGAGAAGGGCCTGTTCAGTGCCCAGTACGCCGAGGAGAACCACTTCCTCTTCCCCTCCCTGCGCCAGATCGTGGACCGCATCGGCGAGGACGTGCTGTTCGAGGGTCTTGAAGCCCTGGCGGCCGATGACTGGGAAGAGATGGAGGAGTACGAATACGCCTTCGTCTGAGGCGTGAGCCCAACGCCGGAGGCAGGCCCCCTTCCCGGGACCCCTGCCGACCGGGCGGGCCCACCAGCCGATCCCCTCAGGCCCAGCCCTGGGCGAGGGTGGCACGAATCGCCGGGAACAGCCCGACATCGATGCTGTGGCCGCCGTTGAACGCCAGCTGCCGCACCGTGCCCCCCGCCGCTTCCAACTGCTGGGCGATCGCCTCGCAGGCCGCGAAAGGGACCACCCCATCCTGTTCGCCATGGGTGAGCAGGACCGTTGGCTGCGGTCGGCGCGGCTGCCACAGCGGGTGGGGATAGCCGCTGCAGCTGATCAGCGCCGCCAGCGGCAGTCCCTCCTCCCCGGCGACGTCGCCGCAGCCCACATCGAGCGCCATCGCCGCGCCCTGGGAGAAACCCAGCAGGGCCGTGGCCTCCAGCGGCACCGTGGCCCCCAGGGCCAGGAGACGGCCCCGCAACCGGCTGCGCGCCTCGGGCAGATCCGGCCAGGCCGGATGCTGCAGGTCGTACCACTGGCGGCCAGAACCGGCGGGATGGGGCCAGGGTGCGCGCAGGGCGACCACGCTCACATCCCCATCGACCAGCTCCAGTCCCAGCTCCAGCAGGTCATCGGCATCCGCACCCCAGCCGTGCAGCAGCACCAGCCGGCGTGAGGCCTGAAGCGGCCCCCGCCAGAGGGCTTCCGGATCCGGGGCGGCGGCCGCGGGCGAGTCCGTACCGGGCGCGGACGGATCCACCGCACGGGGATGGGAGGGGTCGCTCATGGCGGCGGGGGCTGGGGGTTCTGCACCCGATAGGTTGGCCCTTCCACCGCCACCCGTGCCGCCATGGCCCCCACGGCCCTCCTGAGCGTCTCCGACAAGCAGGGTCTGCTGCCCCTGGCCGAAGGTCTGCTGGCCCAGGGCTACCGGCTCCTTTCCAGCGGCGGCACGGCGGCGGCACTGGCGGCGGCCGGCCTGGCGGTCACCAAGGTGGCCGACCACACCGGAGCCCCGGAAATCCTCGGCGGCCGCGTCAAGACGCTCCATCCCCGCATCCATGGCGGCATCCTGGCCCGCCGGGACGACCCCGCCCACCTGGCCGATCTGGAGGCCCAGGGGATCGATCCGATCGCTGTGGTGGTGGTGAACCTCTACCCCTTCCGCCAGACCGTGGCCGATCCGTTGGTGGCCTTCGAGACGGCGATCGAGACGATCGACATCGGCGGCCCGGCGATGGTGCGGGCCGCCGCCAAGAACCACGCCGACGTGGCGGTGCTCACCGATCCGGCCCAGTACGGCCCCTTCCTGGAGGCCCTGGCCAGCGGCCGGGTGGATGGGGCCCTGCGCCGCCGCCTGGCCCTGGCGGCCTTCGCCCATACCGCCGCCTACGACAGCGCCATCGCCACCTGGCTCGGGGAGCGCCTGGCGGCGGAGGGCGAGGGGGAGGCCCAGGCCGCTGCAGATCCAGCCGCCGATCCTGGCCACCTGCGGCTGGATCTGCCGCTTCATCAACGGCTTCGCTATGGCGAAAACCCCCATCAGGGCGCCAGCTGGCACAGCTCCCCGGAATCCGGCTGGGGCGGGGCGGTGCAGCTGCAGGGCAAGGAGCTCAGCTACAACAACCTCATCGACCTGGAGGCCGCCCTCGCCACCGTGCGCGAGTTCGGCTACGGCCCAGGCAGCCAGCCGGCGGCGGCCGTGGTGAAGCACACCAATCCCTGCGGCCTGGCCCTCGGCACCGACGCCGCCGAGGCCATCACCCGCGCCCTCGATGCGGACCGGGTCAGCGCCTTCGGTGGCATCGTGGCGATCAATGCCCCGGTGGATGGGGCCACCGCCAGTCAGCTCACCAGCCTGTTCCTGGAATGCGTGGTAGCCCCGTCCTTCGCTGACGAGGCCCGCAGCCTGCTGGCGGCCAAGGCCAACCTGCGGTTGCTGCAGCTGCCGCCGGCGGCGATTGCCCGCGCCCCGCGCCAGCAGCTGCGCAGCGTGCTCGGGGGGGTGTTGGTTCAGGATCTCGACGACCTGCCGGTCTCGGAAGCGGACTGGCAGGTGGTGAGCCAGCGCCAACCCAGCGCCCAGGAGCTCGAGGATCTGCGCTTCGCCTGGAAGCTGGTGCGCCATGTGCGCTCCAACGCGATCGCCGTGGCGGCGGCGGGCCAGAGCCTCGGCATCGGCGCCGGCCAGATGAACCGCGTCGGTTCGGCCCAGCTGGCCCTGGCGGCGGCGGGGGAGAGGGCCCGCGGCGCCGTGCTGGCCAGCGACGGCTTCTTCCCCTTCGATGACACCGTGAAACTGGCGGCCAGCCATGGCATCAGCGCCGTGATCCACCCCGGCGGCAGCGTGCGGGACGGCGACTCGATCGCCGCCTGCGATGCCCTGGGTCTGGCGATGGTGGTCACGGGGCGCCGCCATTTCCTGCACTGATTCGCCGCCGCTGCATCGCGGCGACCAGCGGCGGGGTTGGGGTGAGCAGTAACTTCAGCTCCGGCCCGTTGTCCCGCCCATGCCCCCCGCGCTTCCCGAATCCCTGGCCTTCAACCTCAATTTCCTCCACCCCCTGCTGATGTGGGTGCTGCTGGCGACGGCGGGCTACGCCATGCTGCTGGGCATCAAGGCCAAGAAAACCCGGACCGGCACGCCCGAGGAGCGCAAGGAGCTGATCAAGGGTCAGTTCGGCCGTCGCCACTTCCAGTTCGGCTCCCTGGTGCTGGCGGTGATGGTCCTGGGCACCTTCGGTGGCATGGCCGTGACCTATCTCAACAACGGCAAGCTCTTCGTCGGCCCCCACCTGCTCGTGGGCATCGCCATGACCAGCCTGCTGGCGGTCGCCGCCGCCCTCTCACCGCTGATGCAGGCCGGCAACGTCGTCGCCCGCAAGATCCATGTGGGCCTGAACATGGGGGTGATGACCCTGTTCCTCTGGCAAGCGGTCACCGGCATGCAGATCGTGCAGAAGCTGCTCAGCCCTCCGGCGGCCTGATCCTTCGGCGGCCCCTGGCGGCGAACCGTGGCTTGCCGCCAGGGGCGGTGCCGCCAACCACCGCGCTTCCCTGATCGGTCGGGGCCTGCCTCCTGCATCGGCCAGGCCCCACCGTGCAGAGGCCCAGGCCAACCACCAACCCTGGAGCCGGAGGCGCCCCAGCGGGTTGCCCAGGGGCACGGGGGCGACGATGGCGATGGCCGCGGCGATCAGAAGCGCGCCCGGCGGCGGGGCGGGCAGGGGATGCCGTGGCTGGCATGAAAATCCTCCTGCACCTTCCAGGTCAGCTTGCGTGAGATCTGGCGGACGATCTGGCGCAGCAGGTGGTCGCCGCTGGTCTGCACCAGGGGATCGGGCAGGATCGTGATCATCGCCGGCAGCCGGATCCAGACCGAGAGATCGAGCTCCCAGCGCACCAGCGTGTGGGCCATCAGGCGGTCGACCTCCTCGGCGGAGATCAGGCCGAGATCCGGCCCGGCATCGGCCTCATCAAGTCGCAGCGAGGCGTTGAAGTCGACGTCATAGAGCGCCGCCAGGGCGGCATCGGCGCCGGGGACCGGCACGGTCTGGATCCGGTAGATCCCCTCCTGCTGGGGAAGCAATTCGAGGCCGACCGTGGGCTCGACCTCGAAGCCGAAATTGCCGAAGCGCCCCAGGGTGAGCACATAGCCGTTGGCCTCAAGGGGCTCCACGGCCATCGGAGCGGCGCAACGGCGAAACCAGCCCTCGTGGCGATCCAGATAGGCGCCGACCACCGCGGCCGGCGCCCGCATCTCCATCAGATCCGCGAAGGAGCTGGCATAGAGGCGCACCCGCGAATCGGCGCTGTGGCGGAGGGTCGTGGCACCGTCCGCATCGGCAGGCCTGTCGTCGGACCCGTCCGTGGGGTCCATGGGGGTCATGTCCATGGCGCCGGGGGCTGCTGGGGAACGCTCAGCCTGTGGGTGGGAAGCCTGGGGGGACACGGTCGGGGGATCCTCGATGGGAACGGGGGCGGCCCAACGGATGTCCAGGGCTCAGGGGGGCAGCGGTGGGTGGCCGTGGGGATCGGGATGGGGGTGGGAGGGGAATGGACCGCGGGCGCAGCCATGGAATGAAGGGAATCTAAAGGCCAACTGGGACCGGCGGTCCCGGCCGGGCCTGGGCGGGATCGCCCGGGCTCAGTCCTTGCTGAGCTCGATCAGGCGGCGGATCACGTCGTCCACCACCCGGTCTGGGGTGGAGGCTCCGGAGGTGATGCCCACCCGGATCGGCCCTTCCGGCAGGAAGGGCTCGACCACGGCCAGATCGGCACCGAGGGGCTTGTGCACGATCCGATTGCCCGGACCGATCCGCTCCGGCGTATCGATGTGGAAGGAGCGGATGCCGCGACTGATCGCGATTTCCTGGAGGTGGGTGGTATTGGAGGAGTTGTAGCCGCCGATCACGACCATCAGGTCAAGGGGCTCATCCACCAGGGAGAACATGGCATCCTGACGCTCCTGGGTGGCATCGCAGATCGTGTTGAAGGCGAGAAAGTGCTCGTTCAGCTTGGCCGGCCCAAAGCGTTCCATCATCGTGCGTTCGAACAAACGACCGATCTGTTCTGTCTCGCTTTTCAGCATCGTCGTTTGGTTGGCCACGCCAACATGAATCAAATCCCGATCGGGATCAAAACCGGGTGAACTTGCCTTGGAGAAACGCTCCATAAACTCTTGGCGCCTGGCGGCGGCGGGACTGGCGCCAGCGGCGCTGGACAGGATGTAGTCGCAGACCATCTGGGCTTCCACCAGGTCGAGCACCACCAGATAGGTGCCGGCAAAGGAGCTGGTGGCCAGGGTTTCCTCATGCTTCACCTTGCCGTGAATGATCGAGGTGAAGGCATGCTTCTTGTGCTTCTCGACGGTATTCCAGACCTTTGAGACCCAGGGACAGGTGGTATCAACCATGTGACAACCACGCTCATTGAGCAGCTGCATCTCCTGAACAGTGGCTCCAAAGGCGGGAAGAATCACCACATCGCCACTGGCCACCTCCGAGAAATCTTTGACACCACCCTCCACCGGAATGAACAGCACATCCATGTCGCGAAGGTGGTCATTCACGGACGGATTGTGGATGATCTCGTTGGTGATCCAGATCCGCTCGTTCGGGTAGTGACGCCGCGTTTCATAGGCCATCGCCACCGCTCGCTCCACGCCCCAGCAGAACCCGAAGGCCTCGGCCAGCTTCACGGTCAGCCGCCCCTCGCGCAGGGTGTGGCCGCTCTCCCGCAGCGAGGCGATCAGGTCGCTCTGATAGGCCGTCTGCAGGCTGCCGGCCACCTCCTCACCCAGGCCGAAACCGCGGCGGTTGTACCGCTCGGAATGGTGCAACGAGCGCTTGAAGGCACGGGTGTCCACGGGTCGCACGCAGCGGGCAGAGGAGCCGACTCTATGGGGAATGGTTCCAGCCGGGAGAAGCACCGATCCGGGCGGCTCGGTGGCTGACCTGGCGTTGTGCGGCAGACGCTGCCGTTGTGATAATGCAGGCAGAGGAGGGAGGTGCGTTGGTCAGCCTTGAACAGCTGGCAGCGCTGGATCTGCTGCTATGGCTCACCGGGTCCCAGCGCGCTGCCCTGCTGGAGCGCACCAACCAGAGCACGATCGTGCGGCGCGCCCAGGCTGCGAAGGACTGCTTCGGCGTCGCGATCCGTCGCGACGCCGGCGGCTGGAGCCTGCGCGGTGATACCCAGCTGCTCCAGATGGAACGGCTTCTTCACCAGCGCGCCCGCCTGCTGGGGCGACGCCCCCTGCGCCTGCAGGCCCCCTTCTGGACCCAGCGGGGCCGGCTGCGACGGCTGCCCCAGGGCTGGACCAGCAACCCCCCCAGCGCTGTGGCGGTCTGCGAGAACCCCCTGGAGCTCCTGCGAGCCCGGGTCATCGATGCCGCCCTGCTGACCCCCACCCAGATCGCCCAGGCTGACGGCGATCTTGTCAGCACCAAGATCTACGGCAGCCAGATCGACCTGACCGTGTTTCCCGAAATTCAGCTCAGCGACCCCCAGGGCAGTTATCAGTCCCTGCGGGATCGGGGCACGTTGGTGCTGAGGCTGCCGCCGTTCCTGCCCAGCAGCTGTCTGCAGCGCTGCCAGGACTGGTTCAACGAGCTGCTGCCCCGGCCGACGCCGGCCCTGGTTCGTCCGAGGCGGGCCGGCGTGGCGAAGCCACCCCCCGAACTGAGCGTGGCCTTCCTGACGCCGGAGATGCGTCGCGTCCAGGGCATGCCCTTCCTGGTCGACCCCACCGAAGCCCCCCGCCCCTACGTCGAAAGCCTGGTGGTGCTGGCGGAGCTGGCCGAGGAGCCGATGATCGAGCTGCTGCGGGATCACCTCAGCACCCTGTTCCTGCCGCGCACCATCCAGCGCGCGGCCCTGCTCAGACGGGCCTGAACCCGGCCCCCCCCGCCTCCACCGCCGCCAGCCCCAACCAGGACACCCCGCTGGCATCGAAGCGATAACGGCAGGGCAGCACCGCCACACCGCGCTCCAGGGCCAATCGGAACAGCTCGCCGTAGCGGGGATCGGCGCTGTCCCCGGGGGCGAAGCGGCGCACGTCCTCGCGGCTGAGGCAGGGAATCAGCACGGGGCGGGCCTCGGGCAGCAGGGCGATCAGCTCCTCGAGGTGCTTCTGGCCGCGCTCGGTCACGGTGTCGGGGAAGAGGGCCAGCTCACCCTCGCTCCAGGTGGTGTTCTTCACCTCCAGGTAGAGCGGGCGGGGATCGGGCGCTGCGGCTGCCGGGCTGAGCAGCAGATCGATGCGGCTGCGACGGTCCCGGCCATAGGGGACCTCCGGACGGATGGTGGCGACCGGCCCCAGCCAGGGCTCCAGACAGCCGGCCTCGATCGTGGCCCGCACCAGCCGGTTCGGCAGGGCCGTGTTCACCCCCACCCACACCGGCAGCCCGTCGGCGCCGGGCACCTCGGCCTGCTCCCAGGTCCAGGCCAGCTTGCGCGCCGGTGTCGGCGCATGGCGCAGCCGCACCCGCCCCCCCGGGTGAAGCACCCCGCGCATCGGGCCGGTGTTCGCACAGTGGGCGGTCACGACCTCACCGCCGGCCAGCTCCACATCGGCCAGGAACCGCTTGTAGCGGCGCAGCAGCACCCCCTCCACCAGGGGCTCATGGCTGAGGATCAGACGCTCGCTGGCGGTGGATTCGGCGGCGGCAGCCGCTGGAGCGGAGGGTTCCGCTGGGTTGTCAGCGGAACCCTCCGGGCCCGGGCTGGGCTGGGGGCGGCTGGTTGCGGTGGTCCTGGCGCGGGGCATCGCGGGGCGGCGGTGGGGCGGGAGCCGTGGGGTCGTGGGGCCCAGAGGCTGGGGGCTGGGCGGCGGCGGGCTAAGGCCAGGGGCCGGGGGGCTAACGGCCCATCTGGCTGCGGGGCGAGGGCTCTGGGGGGGCTGTGAGGGGCGAGGCCTGTGAGGGGCGAGGCCTGTGAGGGCTGTGGGGCCCGCCGATCGCCGGCTGGGGCCGCTTCGGGCGCGGCCGGTGCGGGGCCTTGGAGCGGCTTCCGGCGGCCGGCGCCCATGGCGGCCTGCGGCGGCTGCCCCCGGCTGAACCGGAAGCACCCGCTCTCCAGCCCAGGGCCAGAAGCAATGCTGGCAGCCATACTGCCGACCGACCGACGGGGCCCCGGGCCCGACCCGATGGCCAAATCACTGCGCAGGATTGCCCTGATCGTGGCCGCAGCCACCGCCTTGAGCAAGGTGGCCGGGCTGCTGCGCCAGCAGGTGATCGCCGCGGCCTTCGGGGTGGGGGCCGCCTACGACGCCTACAACTACGCCTACGTGTTGCCGGGCTTCCTGCTGATCCTGCTGGGGGGCATCAACGGCCCCTTCCACAGCGCCATGGTGAGCGTTCTGGCGCGGCGGCCGCGGCAGGAGGGGGCCCATGTGCTGGCGGCGATCAACACGATCGTCGGCGCCGGTCTGATCGTGGTGACCGTGCTGCTGGTGCTGTTCGCCGATCCGCTGATCGATCTGGTCGGCCCCGCCCTCGATGCTGAACGGCATCGGATCGCGGTGCTGCAACTGCGCTGGATGGCGCCGATGGCCCTGTTCGCCGGCCTGATCGGCCTGGGTTTCGGCGCCCTCAATGCCGCCGATGTGTTCTGGCTGCCCTCGGTCAGCCCACTGCTCTCGAGCGTGGCGGTGATCGGTGGCATCGGCCTGCTCTGGTGGCAGCTGGGCAGCGCGATCACCCAGCCCTCCACCGCCGTGATCGGCGGCATCGCACTGGCGGCCAGCACCACCGTGGGGGCCGTGCTGCAGTGGCTGATCCAGCTGCCGGCCCTGGCGAAGGAGGGTCTCAACCGGCTCCAGCTGGTCTGGGACTGGAAGGATCCCGGAGTGCAGGAGGTGCTCAAGGTGATGGGGCCGGCCACCCTCTCCTCGGGGATGCTGCAGATCAATGTGTTCGTGTCGCTGTTCTTCGCCTCGGGCATGCCGGCGGCGGCGGCGGGACTCGGCTACGCCAATCTGCTGGTGCAGACGCCCCTCGGGTTGCTCTCCAACGCCCTGCTGGTCCCCCTGCTGCCGGTGTATGCCCGGCTCACGGCGCCGAAGGATCGGCCTGAGCTGATCGCCAGGATCCGCCAAGGCCTGATGCTCTCCAACGCCAGCATGCTGCCGTTGGGGGCTCTGATGGTGGCCCTGGCGGTGCCGATCGTGGCCCTGATCTATCAGCGCGGCGCCTTCGACCGCAGCGCCGCCGATCTGGTGGGCCAGCTGCTGATGGCCTATGGGATCGGCATGCCCGCCTACCTGGCCCGGGATGTGCTGGTGCGCGTGTTTTACGCCCTCGGCGATGGCACCACCCCTTTCCGCTGGTCCCTGGGGGGCATCGGCCTCAATGCCCTGTTCTGCTGGGCCTTCACCGGCGGCCCCACCCCGGGCTGGGGGTTGCAGCTGCCGATGCTCAACGCCGGCGCCGCCGGCCTGGTGCTGGCCACGGTGGCGGTGAACCTGATCACCTGCCTGGGGCTGCTGCTGGCGCTGCAGCGGCAGCTCGGGGGGCTGCCGCTGCGCTCCTGGGCCCTCGACAGCAGCAAGCTGACCCTGGCCGCCGCGGCTGGAGGTCTGGCCTGCTGGTGGCTGGCCACGGCGGTGAGCTGGCCGCCGGGCCTGTTCGGCCTGCTGCTCCAGAACGGCCTCTGCGCCGGCGTGGCCATCGGCCTTTACGGGCTGCTGGCCAGCGCCGCCGGTGTGCCGGAGGCGCGGCAGCTGCTGGCGATGGTCAAGCGCCGCAAGCCGGCCTGAGCCAGGGAGCGGCGGGCACCCGCTGGGCCTCGGCTCCGGCGGGGATCAGGGCCTGAACCGGGCCAACACCTCCGCCTGCGTCCCCAGCCGCGACGGCTGAGCACGCCTTCCTCCTCCCCACGCAGCGGGGCCCTGGATTCAGGCCAGACCCATGCACCCATCCGTGCACCAGGGAGCTGACGGCGGGCCGTCTCCGGCAGGTGGGGCAGGCCGCCACCCTCAGGACGCAGGTGATGGTCGAGAAACAGCGCAGACGCCGCATCGATCCGCTCCAAGCCCAGCCGACCTGGCCCGCTGAGCCGAAGAGACCAATCCCTGGAGGGTCTCCTGAAGGTCTCTGGAGGCTCTCTGGACGCTCTTTGGAAGGTCTCTGGAAGGTCTCCGGAAGCCCTGGGGAGGCTCTCCGGCCGCAGCTGAACATCCCAGCGACCGCCGGCCGCCGACCGCCGGCCGCCGACCGCCGGCCGCCGGCCGCCATCGGCTCAGGGGCGGAGGTCAGCCGCCAAGGCAGAGCAGTACCGGCTCAGCAGCGGGTTGCAGGGTGGTGGCCCAGGGGCGGGAGGCGAGTTGGGCAGCCATGCGTTCATCCCAGCTGGCTGCGCAACGCCTGCTTCGCCTCCGCCAGCGCCCCATCCAGCGCCGCTCCGTCCTTGCCGCCGGCCTGGGCCAGGTTGGGCCGGCCGCCGCCGCCGCCACCGCAGGCCTTCGCCACCGCAGCGATGAAGGTTCCGGCCTTGGCGCCGGCCGCCACCACGGCAGAGCCGAAGGCGGCCACCAGCACCACCTTGCCGGCATCGGCGGGGTCGGGCAGGCCGCCCAGCAGCACGGCGGCGCCCTCACCCAGCTGATCCACCAACCCCTGGGCGGCGCTCTGCAGCCCGGCCCCCTCCACCCCGTCAAGGCGCTCGACCAGCAGGGCATAGGGCTCGCCGGCCCGGGGCGCGCCGGAGGGGATCACCCCCACGGCCTGGGCCCGGCCGGCCAGGGCCGCCGCCTTCGCCGCCGCCAGCTCCTGGCGGGCCGCGGCCAGGGCCTTGCCGCTGGCGCGCAGCTCCTCCTGCAGGGCCGCCACCCGCTCCACGATCTCGCCGGGCTGGGCCTTGAAGCGCTCACCCAGGGCCCGGACCACGGCATCGCGCTCGTTGAGGTAGGCGAGCACGGCGGGGCCCGCCACCGCCTCGATGCGGCGGATGCCGGCGGCCACGCCGCTCTCGCTGATGATCTTGAACAGGCCGATCTCGGCGGTGTTGGCCACATGGGTGCCGCCGCAGAGCTCCATCGACACGCCCGGCACATCCACCACCCGCACCACATCGGCGTACTTCTCACCGAACATCGCCACGGCACCGGCGGCCTTCGCCTTCTCGATCGCCATCTCCTGCACCTCCAGGGTGTGGGCAGCGGCGATCCAGCCATTGATCAGCGCCTCGATCCGCTCCAGCTCGGCGCTGCTGACGGCGCGGGGGCAATGGAAATCAAAGCGGAGGCGATCGAAATCGACCAGCGAGCCCGCCTGGCCGATGCCGGGGTCGACCACCTGCTTGAGGGCAGCCTGCAGCAGATGGGTAGCGGTGTGGTTGGC
Organism: uncultured cyanobacterium; assembly: GCA_903935205.1. Lineage (GTDB taxonomy): Bacteria > Cyanobacteriota > Cyanobacteriia > PCC-6307 > Cyanobiaceae > Cyanobium. Next base: position 35,760 of record CAIZQU010000058.1, read on the forward strand.
CTGGGCGCGGCGGCGGCAGGCCCGATCCACCTGGGCATTGAGCCGATCGCCCACCGCCAGGCTGCCGCGCTCCACCCGGCCGCTGTGCACAAACACGCTGCGGTTGCGGCTGACCGCCTCGATCGCCACGATCACCCCCTCGCCCGCCGCGCCATCGCCGCTGAGCACACCCCGATCCCCCACCTGGCCGCCGCCTTCGCCGTAGAAGGGGGTCGAATCGAGCACCAGCTGCACCGCGTCGCCGGCGACAGCCCGCTCGGCCGGTTGGCCCTCGACCACCAGGGCCAGCACGCAGCTGGGGTGCTCCAGGGCGTCATAACCGCGGAAGGCGGTGGCCCCGAGCTCGGCGGCCATCTGCTCGATCACCCCCTGCAGAGTCAGGTCGATGCTCACCGCCGCCGCCTTGGCCCGCTGGCGCTGGGCCTCCATCGCCGCCTCGAAACCCTCCAGATCGACGCTCAGGCCGTGCTCCTCGGCGATCTCCTCGGTGAGCTCCAGCGGGAAACCGTAGGTGTCGTAGAGCTCGAAGGCCTGGGCGCCGGAGATCCGCTCGGGCCGGGCGGCGAGCACCTCGGCCAGAAGCTTTTCGCCGCGCTCCAGGGTCTCCAGGAAGCGGGCCTCCTCCCGCTCGAGTTCGGCCAGGATCACGGCCCGACGCTCCAGCAACTGGGGGTGGACCCCTTGCATCAGGGCGATCGCCGCTTCGCCCATGGCCGTCAGGAAGGGCCTGGTGATGCCCAGCAGCCGGCCGTGGCGGACGACGCGGCGGAGCAGGCGGCGCAGGATGTAACCGCGGCCGAGGTTGCTGGCGGTCACGCCATCGCTGATCAGCTGGGTGATGGCGCGGCTGTGGTCGCCGATCACCTTCAGGCTGGTCTGCTCCCTGGCGGCCAGCGCCCGGTAGTCGAGGCCGGCCAGGCCGGCGGCGGTTTCGATCAGGGGATAGATGAGGTCGGTCTCGTAGTTGTTGGGAACCGCCTGCAGGATCTGGGCCATCCGCTCCAGACCCATGCCGGTGTCGATGTTGCGGTTGGCCAGCGGCGTGAGGTGACCCTCAGCGTCGCGGTTGTACTGCATGAAGACCAGATTGTAAAATTCAATGAAGCGTGAATCGTCTTCCAGGTCGATGGCGTCATCGCCGAGTTCGGGCTTGAAGTCGTAGTAGATCTCGGAGCAGGGGCCGCAGGGTCCGGTAGGGCCGGAGGCCCAGAAATTGTCGGCCTCATCCATGCGGATGATCCGCTTGGGGTTCACTCCCACGGCATCGCGCCAGATCTGGGCTGCCTCGTCGTCTTCGCGGAAGACACTGACCACCAGATGGGCAGGAGAGAGGCCGAACACCTCGGTGCTCAGCTCCCAGGCCCAGGCGATCGCCTCGGCCTTGAAGTAATCACCGAAGGAGAAATTACCGAGCATCTCGAAATAGGTGTGATGCCGCGCCGTGCGACCCACGTTCTCGATGTCGTTGGTGCGGATGCATTTCTGGGCGCTCGTCGCCCGCGCCGCCGGCCGCGGCCGCTGGCCGAGAAACACCGGCTTGAACGGCAGCATGCCGGCGATCGTCAGCAGCACCGTGGGGTCCTCCGGCACCAGGGAGGCGCTGGCGATCGGTTGGTGGCCGCGCTCCTGATAGAAGCGCAGAAAGGCCTCCCGGATCTCGGCACCGCTGCGGGGGATGGGCCGTCCGCTGCTGGACGGGGAGGGGGCGGCGGCCATGGCGCTGGTGGAGGTGGCGGTGGGAGGGAAAGCCGAGCCTGCATGATCGCCCAGGGCACGGCCGCCGCCCGATCCAAGCGCGCCGGGATGCGCCGGCGGCGCAGGCATGATGGCGTCGGCCATCCCGGTCGGTTTGCCCCAGCTGTCCCGCGACCCGTTGACGTCCACCCCCGAGGCCGGCCCCGCCCTGGCCACCGAGGCACCCCCTGTCGACCCATTGGCAAGCGACCGTGCCGCCCGCTCTCGCCTGCGGCTGCAATCCTCCGGCTGGGGCGCCCTGGCGGCGGCCAGCGCCGGCCTGATCGCCGCAGCCCTCGCCCTGAGCGATGCCGCTGCCTCCCCCCTGGAGGCTGGCCTGAGGGCGGCCGGCTGCGGCTTCTTCTATGGCCTGCTGGCCTTCCACCTGCAGCGGGTCGATCCCGACGACGGCCACCTCCAGGCCGGACTGGTGGGGGCGCTGTGCGGCATCCGCAGCCTCAGCGCCCAGGGACCGCAGGCCCCGCTTGCGCCATCCCTGATGATGGAGTGCGCAAGGATCTGGTTGCCGCTCTGGATGCCCCTGATCGGCAGCGCCCTGATGGTGTATGGGTTCCAGCGGTTGCTGGCCGCCCGTCACCGCTCCACGCTCGCCGTCCCGAGGCCATGAGAACGAGGCCCGGCCGGAATCCGTCCCCATGAGCTGCCGATGAGCCTGCTGCACGCCACCTGGCTCTACCCCCCTGCCGGGGCGGGTGGCCGGTTGCTGCTCTGGGCCGACACCTGGCGGGTGTCCGAGCCGGTGCGGCCGGGCCCCGGGGTGAGCGACCACCCGCTGGCCCTCGACCTCGACGCCATCGGCGCCTGGCTCGACGACAACGACCTCTGGACCGACGACCTGCGGCCGGCGGAGGCGGTGCTGACCCTGCCGAGCCGCTCACAGAGCGCCCGGGGCAAGGGCCGCAGCAGCGGCGCCGCCTGGAGCGGCCTGCCCCTGCAGGCCGGTGAACCGATCCCCAAGGAACCGCTCTGGTGGCCCTGGCGGGTGGATGGCTGGGCCCTGGAGGCCGGCGCCGCCGGCGAATGGCTCAGCCGGCTGCCGCTCTCGGGCCAGCACCCGGAGCTGGCGGACGAACTGCGTTGGTGGAGCCATCTGCAGCGCTGGGCCCTCAGCCTGATCGCCCGCGGCCGCTGGCTGCCGCTGGTGGAGGAGGGCCAGGCCCGCTGGCTGCCCCTGCTCAATCGTGAGGGGGACCGCCGCCGGCTGGAGGAGATGGCGATCCGCCTGCCCCAGGTGGCCACCTGCGCCATCGGACCGGGTTCACCGGGGGAGAAGGCCCTGGCCTGCCGCCGCCCCGGCAGCGGTCGCCTGCGGGTGGCGAGCCTGTTGGAGGCCCTGCTGGCGGGTCAGCTGCGGGCGAGCTTCAAGCCCCCGGCCAGCGGCCTCGATCCGTTGCTGGGGGCCTGGCAGCGGGCCCTGGGTCCCGGCGATGGCCGGCTCAACCTCCAGGCGGAGGAGACCGAGCGGCTGGAGATCGCCACCCACCACTGGCGCGAGGCGGTGGCGGGCCGGGTGGCGCCAGCCCGGGCCTGCCTGGAGCTGTTCACCCCGCCGCCGGATGAAGAGCTCTGGGAGCTGCGCCTTTCGCTCCAGGCCGAGGCCGAACCCAGCCTGCGGCTGCCGGCCGGGGCGGTGTGGAGCGCCGGCGAGACCACCTTGCAGATGGGGGAGGTGGAGGTGCCCCAACCGGGCCAGCTGCTGCTGGAGGGCCTGGGGCGGGCCCTGCAGGTGTTCCAGCCGATCGAGCGGGGGCTGGACACGGCGGCGCCCGAAACCATGCAGCTCACCCCCGCCGAGGCCTTCGTGCTGGTGCGCACCGCCGCCAGCCAGCTGCGCGATGTGGGGGTTGGGGTGGTGCTGCCCCCGAGCCTCAGCGGCGGCCTGGCCAGCCGCCTGGGCCTGGCGATCACCGCCGAGCTGCCGAGCAGCTCCCGCGGCTTCAGCCTGGGTGAAAGCCTCGACTGGCGCTGGCAGTTCATGATCGGCGGCGTCACCCTGGGCCTCAGCGATCTGCAGCGCCTCTCGGAGAAACGCAGCCCGCTGGTGCAACACAAGGGCGCCTGGATTGAGCTGCGCCCGGCGGACCTGCGCAACGCCGAACGGTTCAGCACCGCCAGCCCCGGCCTCAGCCTCGATGACGCCCTGCGCCTGACCGCCTCCGCCGGCGATACCTTCCATCGCCTGCCGGTGCACCACTTCGACCCCGGACCGCGGCTGCAGGCGGTGTTGGAGCAATACCACCAGCAGAAGGCCCCCGATCCGATGCCCGCCCCCGAGGGCTTCTCCGGCCAGCTGCGGCCCTACCAGGAACGCGGGCTGGGCTGGCTGGCCTTCCTGCATCGCTTCGACCAGGGGGCCTGCCTGGCCGATGACATGGGCCTGGGCAAAACGATCCAGCTGCTGGCCTTCCTGCAGCACCTCAAGGCCGAACAGGAGCTGCGCCGCCCGGTGCTGCTGGTGGCGCCCACATCGGTGCTCACCAACTGGAAACGGGAGGCGGCGGGTTTCACCCCCGAGCTGATGGTGCGAGAGCACTACGGCCCCCGCCGTCCGGCCAGCGAGGCGGCCCTGCGCAAGGCCCTCAGCGGTATCGATCTGGTGCTGACCAGCTACGGGCTGCTCCAGCGCGACAGCGAGCTGCTGGAGACGATCGACTGGCAGGGGGTGGTGATCGACGAGGCCCAGGCGATCAAGAACCCATCCGCCAAGCAGAGCCAGGCCGCCCGCGACCTGGGCCGGCCGGGCAAGAGCAGCCGCTTCCGCATCGCCCTCACCGGCACGCCGGTGGAGAACAGGGTGAGCGAGCTCTGGGCCCTGATGGATTTCCTCAACCCGCGGGTGCTGGGCGATGAACCGTTCTTCCGCCAGCGCTATCGCCTGCCGATCGAGCGCTACGGCGACATGAGCTCCCTGCGGGACCTCAAGGCCCGGGTGGGCCCCTTCATCCTGCGGCGCCTGAAGACCGACCGCTCGATCATCTCCGACCTGCCCGAGAAGGTGGAGCTGCGCGAATGGGTGGGTCTCAGCGGCGAGCAGCGCAAGCTCTACGCCAAAACCGTGGAGGAGAGCCTCGATGCCATCGCCCGGGCGCCGCTGGGGCAGAAGCACGGCCAGGTGCTGGCCCTGCTCACCCGCCTCAAGCAGATCTGCAATCACCCGGCCCTGGCTCTCAAGGAGGAGCGGGTGGAGGCGGGTTTCTCGGGCCGCAGCGCCAAGCTGCAGCGGCTGGAGGAGATCCTCGAGGAGGTGATCGAGGCAGGCGATCGGGCCTTGCTGTTCACCCAGTTCGCGGAATGGGGCCATCTGCTCAAGGCCCATCTTGAGCAGCGCTGGCGGCAGGAGGTGCCGTTCCTTTATGGCAACACCAGCAAGAGCGAGCGCCAGGCGATGGTCGATCGCTTCCAGGAGGATCCCCGTGGCCCCCAGCTGTTTCTGCTGTCGCTCAAGGCCGGTGGTGTGGGCCTGAACCTCACCCGCGCCAGCCATGTGTTCCACATCGACCGCTGGTGGAATCCGGCGGTGGAGAACCAGGCCACCGATCGCGCTTATCGCATCGGCCAGACCAACCGGGTGCTGGTCCACAAGTTCATCACCAGCGGCTCGGTGGAGGAGCGGATCGACCGGATGATCGAAGAGAAATCCAAACTCGCGGCCGATATCGTCGGCAGCGGCGAGGATTGGCTGGGCGGCCTCGATCTGGGCCAGTTGCGCGAACTGGTGGCCCTGAGCGACGAGTGAGCCGCCGGGGGCCGATCCCCCCTACCCTGGAGCTCCTTTCCTGGTCAGGGCCTGACGGCGCCGGCCCCGACCGCTGGCTCTCTCCACCCAACCATCCCCTGGCGCAGCAGCGCCCATCCACCAGACCGCTCCGCGGCGGGTCGACTTCGACCTCGCCCCGTATCGGACCCCGAGCGATGGCCTGGGGATCTGGCAACTGCTCAACACTCTGGGGCCGGTGGCTCTGCTCTGGGGCCTGGTGAGCTGGATCGGCCGCCATTCCGCTGCACTGCCGCTGCCCCTGCCTGTGGCCCTGCTGCCGCCACTGGTCCTGTTGGTGCTGTTCTCGGCCCGCAGCTTTTCGCTGATGCACGACTGCGGCCACGAGGCTTTGTTCCGCCGGCGCTGGTTGAACAGAGCGGCCGGCTTCCTGCTCGGGGTGGTCAATGCCATCCCCCAGCACCCGTGGGCCCGCGGCCATGCGTTCCACCACAAGCACAACGGCAACTGGGAGCGCTACCGCGGCCCCTCCGCCCTGATCACCCTGGCCGAATACCGCCAGTTGCCACAGCGCCAACGCCGGCTTTACAGCCTGTTGCGCCAGCCGCTGATGCTGCTGCCGGGCGGCTTCTTCTATCTGGTGATCAAACCGCGGCTGCAGTTGCTGCTCGGGGCGAGTGAGTTCCTGGTGGCCACCGCCAGGGGCCTGGCGGCCGCCCTGGCCGAGCGCGGCTGGAGGGCCCTGGCCGAACTGCCGGCCCTGGTGCGAGGCCATCGCTCCAGCCATTGGTACACCGCCGGCGAACTGGCCGATCTGGTGGCCAACAATGTTCTGGTGATCACCAGCTGGCTGCTGATGGCCCAGTGGCTGGGGGCGGGACTGTTCTGGAGTTGCTATGCGCTGGTGATGGCCTGCTCGGCGGCGATCTTTATCTGCGTGTTCTTCGTGCAGCACAATTTCGAAGGCAGCTACGCCCATGGTTCAGATGACTGGAGCTACCTGCGCGGGGCCCTGGAGGGCAGCAGCAATCTCGAACTGCCGCGCTGGCTGGATTGGTTCTGCGCCGACATCAGCTTCCACAGCATCCACCACCTCTGCGAGCGCATCCCCAACTACCGTCTGCGTGCCTGCCACAACAGCAACGCCCATCTGCTGAGCGGCTGCAGGCGCCTGACACTCTCCGAGATTCCAGGCTGCTTCGCTTACATCCTCTGGGATGAGGCCGGCCAGCGGCTGGTCACCCTGGCGGAGGCTGAGGGCTGAGGCTGGGGGCTCAACGATCAAGGCCGGTGTTGCCGGCCGTGAGGGTGATGCCAGTGGCTCGAAGCCGGCGTTTTTGCAGCCGCGGGTTGTTACCAGGAGTGGTTACCAGGAACGGTTGCCACTGGGTAACAGGGCGGTTTCCTCTGGCAGGGCAGTGGCCTGGCCTGAGGGCTGGCTGGCAGGCAGAGATCAGCCTGGCACGCTTCCTCTGGAGCTACTGCCTTGGTAGGCCCCACAACTCCCTGGGGGGCAGAACTCCCGATGAGCTCTACACGGAGACCGACCCTGCTCCTCCCGCCCTGGGTTAACGATGTCAGGGGCCAAAGCTGTCCAGTAAAAGGCACCTACCTCAAGTTTACTCCCAGCTTTCGCTTCAGTGAGAGTGAAGAGATTCCTGTTTTGGCGTCCCCCACCAGATAGAAGGCCTGGAACCACTTGGTAAGCGATAGCTTGGTTGCTTCCATGATCGTTCCAGCGGTGACAGTCGTCTGA
>CAIZQU010000059.1 GCA_903935205.1 uncultured cyanobacterium
ATCCGCACCCCCAGCGCCTCCAGTTCCGCCGAGCTGCTGCGGCAGACGGCGACCACGGTGTCACCGCGGGCCTGGAGCAGGCGGCAGAGGGCCAGGCCGATGCCGCGGTTGGCGCCGGTGACCAGCCAGGAAGCCATGGCGCTGTCGATGCTGGGGAAGACCTCCAGGATGTCAGGCGGGATGTCAGGAAGGCCGGGACGGCGGCTGGGGTTGGATGGCGACCAGCCGTCCCCTCAGCTCTCCAGGCGGTAGGGCGTTCCCGGTTGCGGATCGATGAAGCGGCAGCCGCCGGCCCGGGCCGCCACCAGGGCGGCCGCCTCCTCCGGGCTCCCCTGCACCTGCAGGGCCGAGGCCAGCAGACCGCTGAAGCTCACATCCCCGCCGGTGGTGCTGGCCAGCACGGCGGCGGGTTGAAACCGTTCCAGCAGCTGGGGCAAGGCCGTGCGACCCCGCACGAAGGCACCCGCCAATGGCAGGCCGACATCCAGCACCGGCGTGATCACGGCGCTGAGGCGGCGGCTGGGGAGAGCGGCGCTGAGGAAGCCGTGGGGTTCGAGATAGAGGTTGCCGGCGGGATGGTCGAGCAACCAGCCGTTCTCGATCTGCGGCACGGCTGCCCCGGCGGTGGCGGTGATCGTCAGGGGGCCATGGCTGTGGCTGCGGCCCGCCGCCAGGGCGGTGATCTGGCGGAAGCCCAGCCGTTGCGCCTTGCGGGCCGCCGTCGGGGAGGCGACCACCGGCAGCTCCGGCGGCAGCAGGGCCAGGCTGGGGGGATGGCAGTGGTCGGGCAGCCCCTGGCTCAGCAGCAGCAGATCGAGGGCCTCCGGCACCGGCTGGGGGGAGGCCAGCTCGCCCTTGAGCAGCCAGTCGATCGGCCCGAAGCTCAGGGGCCCAGTGAACCAGGGATCCACCAGCACCCGCAGCCGCTCGAACTCCAGCAGCCAGCCATTGGCACCCAGGTAGGTGGCGGTGAGGGTGGGGGACATCACAGGGCCAGGGTCTCGTCCCAACGATGGCGGCGCCGGCCAGCGCTTGCGGCTCTGGGCGCGGCGCCCCAGGAACCGCGGCGGCGGTTCGCGCCCATCGCGAGCCTGGGGGGATGGCCTCCCGGGCTAATGGCGCCCGGCTGGGCTGGTGCCAGAGCACGCCTTTGCGGTGGCTGCGGGGGGCGCCACGCCCATCGTGAATGGCGAAGGCCGCCAGCACCTCGGCGCGGGACTAGCGGCCGTGCACCCGCAACGGCACCGGCAGCGCTCAGGGCAGCGGATGGAGGCGGTGATCGGCCCGCTCGGCCAGGAGCAGCAGCAATTGGCGCAGCTCCTCGCGCCAGGCATCGGCCTGCCAGAGCACCGCCAGGGCCTGATCGAGGGGCTCCAAGTGGTGGAGAGCTTCCGGCTGGCTGGCCAGGACCTGGTGGGCGGCAGCGCTGAGGGGGTGGTCGTAGAGGCCGGGGGGGAGGTCCTGCGGGGGCATGGGGGAGGGGTGCCGGCAGGCGTGCAGCTCTGTGGTAGCAGGGATGCGCCCATTTCCGTATGCGTAAGATTTGAGGAGCTACAGGATCCATCGATGCACCTGTTGCATCAACCCCGTCGGGATTGCTCAGCTGGCCTTTCGCATGGTTGAGAGTTCCTGCAGAACTGCCCCAGAGACGTAATCCTGGGGTGAGACGGTCGTTCTGCTCATGCCGCTCCGCCCTGCCACCGACTTCCCGCCGACTCCGGAGCCCGAGGCCCTGGAGATCACCTACCAGGAGTGCCGCGTGCGCTGGTGTCCGCCAATCGCGCCCGCGGTGCCCTCAAGGCTCTGAGCGACCGGCGAGGAGTGGTGATCACCGAGCTGCAGCGGGAGCTGGTGGCGCTGGAGGCGGATCTGGCCGATGAAGCCCGGGCCAAGCTGCGGCTCCATGCCCTCAACGCCAGGCTCGGCGGTGTGATCCGCGAGCTTGAGGAAACGGGTGACGTGATGGTTGGGCTGATCGACGAAAGCGAACGACAGAGTGGCTTCTGGCTGGTGGAGATGTTCCGCCGCCTGGTTCACCAGGCCAAACGCTGGCGCACGGTGAAAGCCAGAGCGGCCACCCTTGCTGCGGAAGCCGCGGTGGAGGCTGGTGCTTCGGGTCAACTGGGAGGGAACCCATGAGCCCATCCATCGCCGATCTTCTGGAGCAGACCAACCGGGAACTGGCGGGCACGGATGCCAGGGTGTATCGCCGCGTGGGTGAGCACCTGAAGCGCACGGGGGCTGCCCTGCAGAGCTTGCAGGATGCCGAAAAAAACGAATCAGCGGCCACAAAAGCCCTGCTTGGGCAGGGGAGTTTCCTGCAGCAATCGGTGGCAAACCTGAAGCGACTCTGCAAGGAGAATGGAATCAAAGGCTACACCCGGCTGCAGAAGAAGGCTTTGGCAGAGATGCTTGAATTGCATGGCGTCACGCCGCCACCACCGCCCCTGGAGAGCTTCACGAAGAAACAGCTGATCGCTCTGGTGCGGCAATTGCTGGCCTTGCCATGAGCCCCAACTTCGCCCACCTGCGCCCCTACGACGAGCAGCTGTTCCGGCTGGGATCCCTGGCGGAGCGCTATTTCCCCGACGACCCCAATACGTCCTTGCTGAAGCTGCGGCAACTGGGGGAGTTGCTGGCCCAGCAGGTGGCGTCGCGCTTCGGCGTGGAGCTGAGGGAGGAGGAAACCCAGCAGCTGTTGCTGCGGCGGCTGGAGTGTGATGGCGTGCTGGAGCGGGAGGTGGCCGAGCTGTTCCATGGCCTGCGCCGCAAGGGCAATCTCGCCAATCACGATCTGCACGGCGATCACGCCACGGCGCTGAAGATCCTGCGCATGGCCTGGCAGCTGGGCGTCTGGTTCCACCGCACCTTCGGGGATCCGCAGTTCCGCAGCGGTCCGTTTCAGCCGCCCCAGCCACCGCCGGCTGGCGATCCGGCGCTCGCGGAAGAGTTGCGGGAGCTGCGCGAGGCCCTGGCCGCCTTCCAGCGCGCCGAAGGCCAGGTGGCCGAGCAGCTGGCGCAGACGGAGGCCCAGCTGCGCCAGGCGCTGGCGGAGCAGCAGAACTGGGAAGCGCTGGCCACGGCCGCCGAGGCCGACAAGGCCGCCCTGGCCGAACGGCTGGCGCAGCTGCAACGGCAGGCTCAGGCTCAGGGGTCCCGGGCTCTGGCCACGTTGCAGCAAGCGGGCCGCCAGGCCGCCGCCCGCATCGACCTCGATGAAGCCGCCACCAGGCTGCTGATCGATGAGCAGCTGCGCCAGGCCGGCTGGGAGGCCGACAGCCAGCGGCTGCGCTACAGCCAGGGCGTACGGCCCGAGAAGCACCGCAACCTGGCGATCGCCGAATGGCCCACCCCCAGCGGCCCCGCTGATTACATGCTCTTCGTGGGCCTGATGCCGCTGGCGGCGGTGGAGGCCAAGCGGGCCCACAAAGATGTGGCCGGCGTGCTGCCCCAGGCGGAGCGCTACTGCCGCGCTGGCGATGGGGAGGTTGGGGTGCCGTTCGCCTTCGCCAGCAACGGCCGGCCTTTCCTGCAGCAGCTGCGCACCGCCAGCGGCATCTGGTTCCGCGATCTGCGCCGCCCCACCAACCTGGCGGTGCCCCTGGAGGGCTGGTATTCGCCGGATGGATTGCGCCAGCTGGCCCGGCAGGACATCGACGCCGCCGAAGCGAAGCTGCGCCGCGAAGCCTTCACGTTTGGCTTCCCGCTGCGTATCCGTTCAGGGGGCGGGATCAGCACCAAGACCCCAGTCACCGCAATGGGGCTCTGGTTTTCCAAGGTGATTACACTTCAACCAAGAAGGGGTTTCGCTGGCTCCGAGGGGGCGACTTCCGCCTTCCAGGAGCCGTCTGGACGCTACAGGTAGCGTCCGCAGCCTGGTCAAACGCTATATCCATCCCCTGAACGGATACCCCGCTGCGGCCCTACCAACGGCGGGCGATCGAAGCGGTGGAGGCGGCGATCGCGGCGCAGCAGCGGGAGATCTTGCTGGCCTGCGCCACCGGCACCGGCAAGACCAAAACCGCCGTGGCCCTGATCTACCGGGCGCTCAAGACCGGCCGCTTCCGGCGCGTGCTGTTCCTGGTGGATCGGGAGGAGCTGGGCCTCCAGGCCGGCGATGCCTTCAAGGAAACGAAGGTGGAGAGCACCCAACGCTTTGCCGAGATCTTCGGCATCAAGGAGCTCGGTGAGCGGGAGCTGGAGGGCGATACACGCGTGCACATCGCCACGGTGCAGGCGATGGCGCAGCGGCTGCTGCTGGGGGATGAGGAGGGCCGCCCCACGGTGGACAGCTACGACCTGATCGTGGTGGATGAATGCCACCGCGGCTACCTGCTGGATCGGGAGCTGAGCGATCGCGAGCTGCGCTTCCGCGATTTCAACGACTACGTGTCGAAATACCGGCGGGTGCTGGAGATGTTTGATGCC
>CAIZQU010000060.1 GCA_903935205.1 uncultured cyanobacterium
CCGCCGCCGTTCCGCCGCCCTGGCCGGCTGATCCCTCAGTCCCTGAGGTTCACCTCCAGCAGGCCGGCGACCAGATCAGGATCCTCCAGGCCCAGGGGCACCGGGGCGGTGGCCGCCAGCTCCACCCCCGCGGCCGCCCCTGCGGACGACCGGGAACCGGCGGGTCGCACCCGCCGCCGCCGTTCCGCCGCCCTGGCCGGCTGATCCCTCAGTCCCTGAGGTTCACCTCCAGCAGGCCGGCGACCAGATCAGGATCCTCCAGGCCCAGGGGCACCGGGGCGGTGGCCGCCAGCTCCACCCCTGCCACCGCTTTCGTCGCTGGCGCCGCGGGCGCTCCGCTCCTGGCGGCGCCAATCACCTCGATCGGGCTCAGGGGCTCAGGGGCTGCCACGACCGCTCCGGCCTTCGCTTGGACTGCTGCTTCCCCCGTGCCGTTGGTCGCCCGCCCGGCCTCAGGCTGGGCCGGCGCGCTGGCGGCCTCGTTCCGCTCCGCCCCTGGGGCCTCGCGCTGGGCCGCATCCATCCCCTGGGCGGCGGCTCGGCGTTCGCGGATCCGGCTGAGTTCCAGCTCGAGCTCCTCAGACAGGCGCGGGTCGGCCTGGACCACCTCCACCAGTTCGGGTTCCTCCACCACCTCCACCTCCAACCATGGCGCCGGAGCGCCGCCAGCCTGCGACCCCTGGGTCACCTGAGGCAGGGGCGCCGGCCGGTTGGCCTGGTCCTGCAGCCAGGGCATGGCCGGTGGGGGCGCCTCCACCCTGCCGGAGGTCGGCGCCGCTGGCTCCACCCCCACCGCAGCGGCCGAGGCTGCATGGAAGGGATCCTCCGGCAGGGGACGCGGGGCGCTGCTGAAGCCGCCCATCCACGGGGGCGACGCCCCCAGCCCGGCAGGATCCGCGCTGGCGGCCGACTCCGGCTGCTGCTCCAGTCCACTGGTGTTCCGGGAGGCCGGAGGTCTTGGTGATCCAGGCCGGCTGGCCGCCACCACCGCCGCCGTCAAGGGCTGCGCTGCTCCGTTGCCGGCCCGGCCGGAGGCAGGGCTGGGCACCGCGCTGCTGGACCCCTTGCAGAGTTCGAGCCCTTCGGCGGCGATGCGGCGCAGATCGGCCTCACGGGTGGCGGCGAGCACGGCCCGGTAGTGATCCTCGGCGAGGGGGGGCTGCCTGAGCCCGTAGAGCGCGGTGTGGCCGATCAGCAGCCGCACCCGGTGCATCAGGGCCAGGGCCTGGGGGTCGCCGTCGCCCTTCAGGGCTTCGAGCAGGGTCTCCCCTTCGTGCTGGACATGGAGCCAGCGCTCTTCGACGTAGGCCCTCTCCAGATCGGCGTAGCGTTCTGAGGCGTCCTCGGGCATGGAAAGGTCAGCCATCGGCCTGTGGGGGATCTTCCAAGCGGTGGAGCTCAAGTGTGCTTCGGTCCCAGCACAACCGCCAGCCTCCGGCCAGCTCCAGCAGGCCCGGACCGCGCCCTGCCCCCAGCCGTCGACTCAGGGCCTCGAGCGCGGCGCCCCCCAGGCTCGGCACCCCCTGCTGTCGCAACCAGTGCTCCAGCAGCTGGCGGCGGTTGGCCGCGGCCAGCCGGGCGAACCGTCGCCGAGCCAGTCCATGCCCGCCGCCGGCGGCCAGGCCCTCCAGGGCCAGCCCCAGCAGTTCCGCCTGGGCATCGCAGTCCTCCTCCAGGCGTTCCGACTGGGCGGCGATGCGCCGGGCCGCCCCGGGATGGAGCTCCTCCAGCACCGGCAGCACCTCGGCCCGGATGCGGTTGCGCCCGTAGCGGGCCTCCCCGTTGCTGGCGTCCTCCCAGACCGGGAGATCCAGCTCCAGGCAGATGCGGGCCGTGTCCGGCCGGCTGAATGGCAGCAGCGGCCGCACCAGCAGCACGGGCGGATGGGCGTCCCGGTCTTGGTGGCGGACCAGGGGCCGCTGGGCCCGGAGGCTGGCCAGGCCAAGCCGGTGGCTGCCCCGCGCCAGGTTGAGCAGCACCGTTTCGGCCCTGTCGTTGGCGGTGTGGCCGGTGACCACATGGCGGCAACCCCGGATCAGGGCCTGGCGCTCCAGACAGCCGTAGCGCCACTGGCGCGCCGCCGCCTCACCCGCCGGCGGCGGTTCGGCCCGCTCCAGCCGCAGGGGCAGGCCCTGGTCGGCAGCCCAGGCCGCCAGGGCGCTGGCCTGGGCTGCCGAGTCGCTCCGCCAGCCATGGTCGCCATGCCAGAGCAGCAGCCGCCAGCCGTGCAGGCGACGCAGGTCGGCCAGCAGGGCGGTGAGGGCCATCGAGTCCTGCCCCCCCGATACCGCCAGCAGCAGGGGCGCCCCCGCCGGCAGCAGGTCCGGCCGCCGCAGCAGATGGCGGTGCAGGCGCTGGTGGTGGGGGCTCCAGCGGGGAGGCGTGGGCTCGGATGGGAGAATCACACCAGCTTCTCGATCGCCGCCGATGTCGCGTCTCTCCAGCCTGCCTCCGACCCTGCGGCAGGCCATCGCCGAGCGGCGACTGCTGAAGGTGATCGCCGGCCTCGCCTGCTTCGATGCGGCCAGGGTGGAGCGGGTGGCCCGGGCCGCCGCAGCCGGGGGTGCCGATCTGGTGGACATCGCCTGCGATCCGGCGCTGGTGGAGCTGGTGCGCCAGGCCTGCCCGGATCTGCCGGTCTGCGTGTCCGCCGTGGATCCTGAGCTGTTCCCCGCGGCGGTCGCCGCCGGCGCCACGGTCGTGGAGATCGGCAATTACGACAGCTTCTATCCTCAGGGTCGGGTTTTCGATGCCGCCGAGGTGCTGTCCCTCTGCCGCCGCACCCGGGCCATGCTGCCGGAGCAGGTGCTCTCGGTCACCGTGCCCCATACCCTGCCCCTCGACCAGCAGGAGCAGCTGGCCGCCGACCTCGTGGCCGCCGGCGCCGATCTGATTCAGACGGAAGGTGGGACCAGCGCCCGACCCTTCAGTGCCGGCAGCCTCGGCCTGATCGAGAAGGCTGCCCCGACCCTGGCCGCCGCCCATGCCCTCAGCCGCGCCGTGGCTGTGCCTGTGCTGTGCGCCTCCGGCCTTTCTGCCGTGACCGTGCCGATGGCCCTGGCCGCCGGGGCCCATGGGGTGGGGGTGGGTTCCGCCGTCAACCGCCTCGATGATCAGCTGGCGATGGTGGCGGTGGTGCGCGGGTTGCGGGAGGCGATCGAGCAGGCGGCGCTTGTTTCGATCTGAGATCTTGCTTAACATGGCGAAGATTTTGTGTCTTCCGCGCAAGCTTCGCCATGTCCGCTTTGCTGGTTTCTTTGCTGCAGTGGCCGATCCGGGCTCTGATTCTGCTGCTGATCTCCCAGTTCCCATTTCTGGGGGTCGAGATGGTGAGTTTCCCGATCGCCCTGGTTTCCGCTGTGGTGCTCGGTCTGCTGGGGGCGTTGTTGACCTTCCCCCTCAAGCTGATCTTCGGACCCGCCTGGGCTGTGGCCACCCTCGGCGGCCTGATTCCCCTCGGCTGGCTGTTTGACTGGCTGATCACCATCGTCCTGTTTGCTGCGGCTGCGTGGTTGATCCAGGGCTTCCGGCTTCGCAACGGCCTGGCCAGCGCTGCCCTCGGTGCCCTGGCCTACAGCATCCTCTGCTATGTGATTCTCAACGCCATCCCCGGCCTCAACGTCAAGCTCACCGGTGCCGGTGCCCTGTTCACCGGCTACCTCGGCTGAGCGGCGCACCCCGCCCCGCAGGAGAACGCCCCTGGGCAGCAGAATGGGCTGATGGTGTTTCAGCTCCAAGCCCCCTACGAGCCCCGTGGCGATCAACCGACCGCCATCGCCTCCCTGGTCAGGGGTGTCGATGGCGGTCTTCCGTATCAGACCCTGCTCGGTGCCACCGGCACCGGCAAGACGTTCACGATCGCCAATGTGATCGCCCGCACCGGCCGGCCGACGTTGGTGCTGGCCCACAACAAGACGCTGGCGGCGCAGTTGTGCAACGAGTTGCGCGAATTCTTCCCCAATAATGCTGTTGAATACTTTATTTCCTATTACGATTATTACCAGCCTGAGGCCTACGTGCCTGTTTCCGATACTTATATCGCCAAGACCGCGTCGATCAATGAGGAGATCGACATGCTCCGCCACTCCGCCACCCGCTCTCTATTTGAGCGGCGTGATGTGATCGTGGTCGCTTCGGTCAGCTGCATTTATGGCCTCGGTATTCCGAGTGAATACCTCAAGGCTGCTGTCCAGTTCAAGGTGGGTGATAGCCTTGATTTGCGCGGCTCGCTTCGCAATCTCGTCAACAATCAATACGCCCGTAATGACATTGAGATCAGTCGCGGTCGCTTCCGGGTGCGCGGCGATGTGCTGGAGATCGGACCTGCCTATGAGGACCGTCTGGTGCGGATCGAGCTGTTTGGTGATGAGGTGGAAGCTATCCGCTACGTCGATCCCACCAGCGGCGAGATCCTGCAGAGCCTCGAGCAGATCAACATCTACCCCGCCAAGCACTTCGTCACCCCCAAGGAGCGATTGCAGGCGGCGATCCAGGCAATCCGTGCCGAGCTGCGCGAGCGGCTGGATCTGCTCAACCTTCAGGGGCGCCTGCTGGAAGCCCAGCGGCTTGAACAGCGCACCACCTACGACCTGGAGATGCTGGAGCAGGTCGGCTACTGCAACGGCGTCGAGAACTACGCCCGCCATCTCGCCGGCCGGCCGGCCGGGACGCCGCCCGAATGCCTGATCGATTACTTCCCGGACGACTGGTTGCTGGTGGTCGATGAAAGCCATGTCACCTGCTCGCAACTGCAGGCGATGTACAACGGCGATCAGAGTCGCAAGCAGGTGCTGATCGAGCATGGCTTCCGCCTCCCCTCCGCCGCAGACAACCGTCCCCTGAAGGGCGAGGAGTTCTGGCAGAAGGCCCGCCAGACGATCTTCGTCAGCGCCACCCCTGGCGATTGGGAGCTGGGCCGCAGCGACGGCTGCATCGTCGAGCAGGTGATCCGCCCCACCGGCGTGCTCGATCCGGTGGTGGAGGTGCGACCCACCGATGGCCAGGTGGACGACCTGCTCGGCGAGATCCGGCTGCGGGCCGAACGGCAGGAGCGGGTGCTGGTGACCACCCTGACCAAACGGATGGCCGAGGATCTCAGCGACTATCTGGCCGAAAATGGGGTGCGGGTGCGCTACCTGCACTCCGAGATTCACTCGATCGAGCGGATCGAAATCATTCAAGACCTGCGCAATGGCGCCTACGACGTGCTGGTTGGCGTCAACCTGCTACGCGAGGGACTGGACCTGCCGGAGGTCTCGCTGGTGGCCATTCTCGACGCTGACAAGGAGGGATTCCTGCGGGCCGAGCGCTCCCTGATCCAGACGATCGGCCGCGCCGCCCGCCACATCGATGGGTTGGCCCTGCTCTACGCCGATAACCTCACCGATTCGATGGCCAAGGCCATCAGCGAGACCGAGCGCCGTCGCGCCATCCAGCAGACCTACAACGAGAAGCACGGCATCACCCCAGCTCCCGCCGGCAAACGGGCCGGCAACGCGATCCTCGCCTTTCTTGAGGTGTCGCGCCGGCTCAACGATGAGCAGCTCGAACAGGCCAGCGAGCAGGCCGAACACAATGCCGTGCCCCTCGATGCCCTGCCGGAGCTGATCCAGCAGCTTGAGGAGAAGATGAAGCTGGCGGCCAAGAACCTGGAGTTTGAGGAGGCGGCCAATCTGCGCGACCGGATCAAAGGTTTGCGTCAGAAGCTGGTCGGCAAGCCGTGAAGGCCAAGGAGCAAGCCCAGGTCGTGCTGGTCTCTGCCAGCCAGCAGCCCGCCCGCCACTTTCCGCGCGCCACCCTGCTGGGCCGTTCGTTGCAGGCGATGCCCGAGACGATGCGCCCCCGGCTGATGTTGCTGGCCGATAACAACGGGTCTGAGGTGACAGGGCTGGCTGAGTTCTACAACCGGGCCATCGATCAGCTGCCGGCGGGGGTGATGGTGGTCTTCCTCCATGATGATGTTTACCTTCACGATTGGACCTTTGCCTTCCAGATTCAGCAGGCGCTCTCCGTCTTTGATCTGGTTGGTGTGGTCGGCGCCGCCGCCGTGCCCCATGGCCAGCCGGGCTGGTGGTACGGCCTGACGGCGGAGGGAACCCTTCAGCGCAATGACGCGGTGGTTCGTTCCGGTTCCATCAACCATTTCGATCCGACCCTGGTGCGGCCCGACGTCTACGGCCCCGCGCCGATGGCCTGCGATCTGCTCGATGGGGTGTTCCTGGCGGCCCGGATCGACCATCTGCGTCAGAGCGGCGTGCGCTTCGATCCGCAGTTTCGCTTCCACTGCTACGACAGCGATCTCTGCTACACCGCCCGCTCCCGCGGCTGGCGCCTGGGCACCTGGCCGATCCCCCTCACCCATGGCAGCCCGGGCGGGTTCGATCGGGCCTGGATCAGCGCTGCCCAGAGTCTGCAGGCGAAACTGGCGTCGGCCGAGCCTTGATCACGTACTGCAGGGGTTGGGCATCACGGATCGCCTGCTCGGGATCGTGACCGATCTGGCTGGCCAGCTGGCCGATCAACGCGCAGGCCCGTTGCAGCTGGGGATGTGGAAAGATTCGCGGTTGCAGCGAGGCGATCTGATAGCCGCTGCTCTCGAACAGCTGCACCATGGTCAACCGCGAAAACCAGCGCAGGTGGGTGCGATCCAGCAGACCGCTGTCGGCATACTCGATGAGACCGCCGTTCAGGCGGAGCTGAATGCTCCAGTGCTGCATGTTCGGAATGCAGGCACACACGCAGCCTTGTGGATCGAGCCCACCGTGCAGCGAGCGCAGCACCAGCCAGGGGTCCTGCAGGTGTTCGAGCGTATCGCCGAACACCCAGCATTGGGCCGCCGGTAGATCGCTGAAGGCGCCGCTGCTGATCAGTGCCTCGATATTGGCGACCCGCACCTCATCACAGTGGTTGCGGGCCTCAGCGGCATAGGCGGGATCAATCTCGATGCCCAGATAGTGGCTGTCGGGATGGCGTTGCTTGTAGGCCCTGGCCAGGGCGCCTCGGCTGCAGCCCACCTCCACCACGCGCTTCGCCGCAGGCATCACCGCCAGCAGGTCGAGGTTCGGACGGTCGTGGGCCGGCGTCTGCTGCATGGCTCAGTTCGGCGCTTCGCTCCCCTGGGCCTGGTGTCGCAGGCTGCCCCCCAGCCCGAAGGCCGCATGCACCGCCTGCAGCGCCCGCACGCCATCGGCTTCGGCCACCACACAGCTGGTGCGGATCTCGCTGGTGGCGATCAGTTCGATGTTGATCGCCTCCGCCGCCAGGCTGCGGAACATCCGCGCCGCGGTGCCCGCCATGCAGGGCATACCCGCCCCCACGGCGCTGACCCGGGCGATGGCCGCCCCTTCCTCAAAGCGGGCGCCGGGCCATCCGGCGAGAACCGTGGCCAGGGCCTGCTCGGCCACGGCCCGGTCGTCGCGTCGCAGGGTGAAGGTCATGTCGCGGCTCAGCTCGGGGGCCACCCCATGGGTGCGCTCCGATTGGACGATCGCATCAAGGCTGATGCCGGCATCGGCCAGGGCCCGGCAGATCGCCGCCGCTGCCCCCGGCCGGTCGGGAACGCCACGCACCACCACCTGCACCTGATCCCGGTCCAGGGCCACCCCACGCACCGCCGGGCTGTCCGGTTCGCAGGCCGGGGTGCCGTGCCTGAGCTGGCTCTCCGCCAGTTCAAAGGCCGCCGCCGCCGCACTCAGGGCCCGGCTGCCCTGGCTGCCCGCCACCAGGCAGCTGACCTTCACCTCGCTGGTGGCGATCAGGCGCAGGTTGATGCCCAGTCGCGCCAGGGTGTCGAACAGGCGCGCCGCCACACCGGGGCGCCCCATGATGCCGGCGCCGGAGATGCTGATCTTGGCCATGTCCGCTTCGCCGCTGAGCTGGGTCGCTTCGGCTCCCAGGTCGGCCAGCAGGCGCTGGCACACCTCCCGGGCACGGGCGAGTTCGTCTTCGGCGAGGGTGAAGGCGATGTCGTTGCTGCCGCCCTCGTGGGTGGCCTGCACAATCAGATCCACATTCAGCCCCGCGGCCGCCAGGGCCTCAAACAGCAGGGCCGCCACCCCCGGGCGATCGGGCACATGGGCCAGGGCCACCACCGCCTGGTGCTCCACCAGTTCGGCCCCGTCCACCGGTCGGTTCAGCTCCAGGCCCTCGCTGCCGATCGTCCGGGCCGGTCCGCTGGTGAGACGGGTGCCCGGCGCATCGCTCCAGCTCGAGCGCACCACCAGCGGCACGCCGTAGTTGCGGGCGATCTCAACGGCGCGGGGGTGGAGCACCGCCGCACCCAGGCTGGCCAGCTCCAGCATCTCGTCACAGCTCACCGCCTCCATCAGCTGGGCGTCGGCCACCTTGCGGGGATCGGTGGTCAGCACCCCGGGCACATCGGTGTAGATCTCGCAGGCGTCGGCCCCCAGGGCGGCTGCCAGGGCCACCGCCGAGGTGTCGGAGCCGCCACGGCCCAGGGTGGTGATCTCCGGTGTGCCCGCCGCCCCGCTGCTGGTGCCCTGGAACCCCGCCACCACCACCACCTGGCCCTCCTGCAGCAGCCGCCAGAGCCGCTCGGTGCGCACCTCCAGGATGCGGGCCCGGCCATGGGCTGATTCGGTGATGATCCCCACCTGGGGCCCGGTCATCGATACCGCCGGAACCCCCTGGGCCTGCAGGGCCATGGCCAGCAGGGCGATCGACACCTGTTCGCCGGTGGCCAGCAGCATGTCCATCTCGCGCCGGGGCGGATCGGCGCTGATCGCCCTCGCCAGACCGGTGAGTTCGTCGGTGGTGTGGCCCATCGCCGAAACCACGATCACCAGATCGTGGCCCTCCTCCCGGCAGGCGCTGATCCGCCTGGCCACGGCCTGGATCCGCCCCACATCCGCCACGGAGGTTCCCCCGAATTTCTGTACCAGCAGGCCCATCGACGGCGGATCGCGATCGGCCGATTATCGGTGCGGCCGGTCCTTGCCTCCGACCCGACCCCATCGCTCAATCCCCGGGCCGCGGCAGCAGCAGGCCGTCCCGGAAGGCATCGCCGCCGTCGGCGCCGCGCTTGAGGGCCGCTTCCACCTCCAGCACCTGGCCCAGCAGGGTCAGGAGCCCCGCCGGGCTGCGGCCGCGCAGCTGTTTGCGCATCACGTAGATGCGCTTGGGGTTGCCGATGCCGGCCGCCTTGGCGATCACGGCCACGTCCTGCTCCCCCTGCCGCTCCAGCAACGCCACCCAGAGCCAGCCCCGCACCTGACTGGTCAGGGCCGCCACGATCCGCAGGGCCGGTTCGTTCGCCGCCAGCAGGGCATCGACCAGGGCGATCGCCTCGGCCGGCCGGCCAGCCAGCAGGGCATCGCCCACCGCCAGGCTGCTGGTGCTGCGGCCCCCCACCAGCGCCTCGACGGCCGCCAGGCTGATCGGCCCGGCTCCTGCGGGGCCGGCGGCGGCGAACAGGGAGAGTTTCTCCAGTTCGGAGGCCAGTCGGGCGCTGTCGCTGCCGATCGCCTCCGCCAGGGCCTCGGCCGCCGCCGGTTCCAGCGCCAGCCCCAGCTCCCGGGCGGTGCGCGCCACCAGCTCGATCAGCCCCTCCCCATCCCAGATCGCCGGCAGCTGGAAGCTGTGTTCCTCGGCCAGCTTGCGCAGGGTCTTGGTGGTTTTCAGGCGGGCATCCGGCTTGGCGGCACTGACCAAAACCAGATGGCACTCCGCCGGAATCAGGGGCAGGCTCGCCTCCAGCAACGGCGCCAGCTCCGCCGGACACTGGCTGCAGAACGGACTGCGTTGCAGCACCACCAGCCGTGCGCCAGCTCCGAAGGGTGGGGTGCGCGCCTCCTCCAGGGCCCGGCCCGCCTGGATGCTGTCGTTGCCGTCGAGACGGCTGAGGTTGATCGAGGCCCAGGCCGGATCCAGCAGCCGCTCCACCAGGGCTTCCACGGCGCGGTTGCGAGAGGCCTCGTCATCGCCCCAGTAGAGATGGACCGGCATCGTTGTTGGGGCCCTGGCCGATGATCATGGAACGGCTCCGGCCCGATGGCGCCATGCCCGATTCGCTTCCCTGCGGCATTGCCGGTTGGCCGCCGATTCCTCCCTGCCCGGCAGTGACGGCGATCGGTCCCGGTGGACCGTGGTCCTGTCTCGGCTGGGAGAGAAAGCGATGAGCTCCCTGGCCGACGGCTTCGATCACCCGATTTTTCGCGAGAGCATCCGTCGCATCCGCGAGCTGCTCGGGGAGACGGGCCTGGTGGGGGTGGAGCGGGAGCTGCTGGAGCGGTTGGTTCACAGCAGTGGCGATCCCGCGATCGCTCCCTGGCTGCGCTTCAGTGCGGGGGCCTGCGAGCGGGGCATGGAGGCCTTGGCAGCCGGCGCCGTGATCCTCACCGATACGGCCATGGCCGCCAGTGCGGTGGCGCCGATGGCGCGCCGCACCTTCGCCAATCCGGTGCATTCCGTGCTCGAGTGGGCCCCTGTGCAGGCGCCGCCGGGGGGGACCCGGACCGCCGTCGGGATGGAGCGGGCCCTGGCGGCCCATCCCGCGGCGGTGGTGCTGATCGGCAGTGCCCCCACCGCCCTGGAGCTGCTGCTGCAGCAGGTGGGTCCCGGTGTGCAGGGCGGGGCTCCCGCACCGGCCCTGGTGATCGGGATGCCGGTGGGGTTCGTCGGGGTGGCGGAAAGCAAGCGCCGGCTGGCTGCCGCCGATCTGCCTCAGATCCGCCTGGAGGGAAGCAGGGGCGGTGCGGCCCTGGTGGCGGCGGCGGCCAATGCCCTGCTGCGCCGCGCCTGGCTGGATCGCCAGGGAGGGCCGCCGGCGTCCCCGGGAGCCTGTAGCGCATAGCCGTATTGGCCCCAAACCCATGGGCTGATCCCGCCCTTGAGCGCACGAGGGTCCCGCAAGGTTCTCGTCCCCATCGAGACTGAGGCGCTGTGTCAACGGGCAGAGCCATTGCGCCGCAACAGATCTGGCGCTGAGGGTGCTGAGGTGCTCTCGACGCCCTTTGTCTCAGGATGAGGCCGCGACAGCTGCCCGATGGGGCTCTCTTGGTTCAGGGCCTGGCCTGTCGACCTGCCCGCAACAGGCGCCCTGGGCGCTCAGGCGGCGGCGGGGTTGCCCCGGGGGCGGCCCCGGGCCGGGATGGGCCGCTCCTGGTCGGCCTGTGCGGCATCGCTGGCGTCGGCCAGGGCCTGGTGGGGGGCGCCGCTCCCCTGGCCGGCCTGTGCTGCGCGGCCGCGGCCTCCGGCGCTGTCGGAAGGCTGGTTTGTCCCCTCGCCCTCGCCGCCCCCCTGCAGACCCACGGCCACATGGCTGTTGGCCTCGATCCGGCCGAGCACCTGCCGGGCCCGTCGCACCACCGCCGCCGGCACGCCGGCCAGACGAGCCGCCTCGATGCCATAGCTGCGGCTGGCACCGCCCCGCACCACCCGATGCAGAAACAGAAGCGCTTCGCCGGTTTCCTCCACCAACACCTGGGCATTGGCCACGTTCGGCAGCAGCTCGGCCAGTTCGTTGAGTTCGTGGTAGTGGGTGGCGAAGATCGTGCGGGCCCGGATCGGGCCGGCCAGGTGCTCGGCCACCGCCCAGGCGATCGAGAGGCCGTCGAAGGTGGCCGTGCCGCGGCCGATCTCATCGAGCAGCACCAGCGAGCGCTCGCTGGCGTGGTGAAGGATGTTGGCGGTCTCGGCCATCTCCACCATGAAGGTGGATTGGCCCGTGGCCAGATCGTCGACGGCACCGACCCGGGTGAAGATGCGATCGGCGATTCCGAGTCGGGCCGAGCGGGCCGGGATCCAGGACCCGATCTGGGCCATCAGCTGCAGCAGCCCGGTCTGGCGGAGATAGCAGCTCTTGCCGCTGGCGTTCGGGCCGGTGAGCACCAGCAGATCAGGCTGGGCCGGTCCATCGCCCCCCAGGGCCAGATCGTTGGCGGTGAAGCTCTGCTCCACCAGCAGCTGCTCGACGACCGGATGGCGCCCGGCTTCGATCAGCAGCTCCCGCCCCTCGCTGAGCTCCGGCCGGCAGTAGCCCGCCGTGGCGGCCACCTCGGCCAGGGAGGCGAGGGCATCGAGGTCGGCCACCAGGCGTGCCGCGGAGCGGATCGGGGCAGCCCGCTCCCCCACCCGGCTGCGCAGGGCGGTGAACAGCTCGTATTCCCGCTGGGCGGCCCGGGTCCGCAGCTGCAGGATGCGGCCTTCGCGGCCCTTGAGGGCGGGGGTCACGAAGCGCTCCTCATTGGCCAGGGTCTGGCGGCGGATCCAGTGGTCGGGAACGGTGGCGGCCCTGGCGCGGCTGACCGCCAGGAAATAGCCGAAACTGCGGTGGTATTGCAGCCGCAGGTTGGGGTTGCCGCTGGCCCGGCGTTCGCTGGCCTCCTGCTCGGTCAACCAGGCCTCCTGGTCGTCGAGCTGGTTGCGCAACCCATCGAGCAGCCCATCGACGCCGTCATGAATCAGCCCCCCTTCGCTCAGGCTGAGGGGAGGGGTGTCGAGCAGGTGGTGGCGCAGCTCCGCCGCCAGCTCCGCCAGCTCGGGCCAGGGCCGGGCCAGGGACCGCAGGGGGGCGCTGTGGCAGTCCTGGAGGAGGCCGGCCAGCAGCGGTAATCGCTCCAGGCCATCGGCCAGGGCCACCAGATCCCTGGCGGAGGCGCTGCCGGCTCCGGCCCGGCCGGCGAGCCGCTCGAGATCGCCCATCGGCCTGAGCAGGCGCCGCAGGGCCAGCCGCAGGGGGCGCCGTTCCAGCAGCTCGCCGATGGCGTCCTGGCGCAGCACGATCGCCTCCCGATCCACCAGGGGGGCTTCGATCCAGCGCCGCAGGCAGCGGCCACCCATGGCGGTGGTGGTGCGGTCGAGGGCCCAGAGCAGGGAGCCGTGGGTGTTGCCGCTGAGCTGGGTGCGGGTGAGCTCAAGATTGCGGCGCGTCTGGGCATCGAGCACCAGCTGGTCGCCGGCATGCCAGACCGTGGGGGGTTCCAGGGGGATGGGGGCGGGCTGGATCCCGTTGCCGCCGCCGGCGCCAGTGGCGGCCTGGGGGCTCGCTGCGGCCACCGGTTCGCCGTGGAGCTGGATGGTTGCGCTGTTCGGAGCGTTGCGGATCGCGCCAACGGGCTGGGTGGTGTCGAGGTAGGCCAGCAGGCCCCCCGCTGCCCGCATCGCCAGGGTGAGTTCGCCGAGGCCGATGCCATCGAGGCTGGCCAGGCGGAAGTGCCCCAGGAGTCGGGCCCGCGCCTGGGGCGCCTCGAAGGGGGAGCGGGGCAGGGCCGTGAGCCTCTGGGGATCGGGGCACCAGGCGGGGGCGGCCCCAGCAGCGGTGCCGGAGCCGGAGGGCCCGGGGGCCTCCGGCTCCGGCCAGACCACCTCGGCTGCCTCCAGCTGCAGCAGCTCCTGGTGCAGGGCGCCGCTGCCCTCCCGCTCGGTCACCCGAAACTCGCCGGTGCTCACATCCGCCACCGCCAGCCCCCAGCGTCCCCCCGGGCCGGTCACCACCGCGCAAAGCCAGTTGTTGCGGCGGGCGCTGAGCATGCCCTCCTCCAGCACCGTCCCGGGGGTGAGCACCCGGGTGACGTCGCGGCGCAGCAGGGCTCCTTTGGCCGGCGTGGCCTCCAGCTGGTCGCAGAGGGCCACGCTCAGGCCGCGGCGCACCAGCTCGGCGCAGTAGCGCTCGGCGGCGTGGTGGGGGATGCCCGCCATCGGCACCCGGCCGATTCCCTTGCCCGCTTCCTTGCCGGTGAGGGTGAGCTCGAGCAGGCGGGAGAGCAGCAGGGCGTCCTCGAAGAAGAACTCATAGAAATCCCCCAGGCGGTAGAGCAGCACCCGCTCGGGATGGGCCGCCTTGAGCTCCACGTAGTGGCGCAGCACCGGGGGCAGGGCGGACGGATCGACCAGGCTGTGGTGATGCCAGCGGGGCCTGTCCGCCTCACCGTCGCGGAGGGCCTGGCCCGCCGGGTCACCGGCACTGCCACCGGCCGGCGTGTCGGCCTGGTTGTCGTCGAGCGGCTGCAGCGGCGGGACCGCGGCGTCGCCGGCGGTATCCGTGGCGACCGCGAGGGTCCCGGACTCGGTGCCTGAGGGGGCATCGCCAGCCCCGGCCAGACCCCCGCCCTGGTCGTTCGCCCAATCCCCTGCCGCTGCCCCCAGGGCCGCCGCCCCGTCCAGGGTCTGGTGCGGGCCAGGGGCCGCGGCCTGCGCGCCGCCGGGGGCCGCCAGCCGCCGTCGGGGCCTGGCTTGGGCGTCGGCCACCAGGGCGGCGGTGTCCTCCGGGCCAGGGGCGTCGCCCTCCTGGGGGGCCGGATCCTTCTCCCGCCGGGATCCCGACCGGCCCTTGCGGGGGGCGGCCGGCCCGGCCTCGCCGTCGGCAAACAGAGAGCCCTGCAGCCCCGCCTCCAGGAGATCGGCGACCAGAGAGAGCTGCTGCCCGGCCTGGTGCCCGGCCTGCGTCGCCATGGCGCTGGGGATGGTGGAGACCGATCTTACGAGCCACCACCGGTGGGGTCCAATCCCCCCCCGCCCCCATCCCGCCCCGCTGGCCCCGGCGTCTGGTTCGGTGCTTGCTCCGACAACGTGTGAAGGATGGGCCCGGCCCCCTCGGGCCAGCGCTGTTGCCGTGGGAAGATCAGCCCAACGCCAGGTCCGGCCGATCAGGCCACCGGCCTCGGCTTCGGCCACCAGCCACCGGCTTCCAGCCCCGGCCCCGGTCCTCAGCCCAGGCCACCGGCTCCCGCCTGCCCATTCCAGCCGTCCGATCCAGCCGTCCATGCAGATCATCAACACCCTCACCGTCCTGGCCCTGGTGGTGCTGTCCTTCGCCCTGATCGTGGCGATTCCGGTGCTCTACGCCAGCAGCGATGACAGCGGCCGCTCCAACCGTCTGATCCTGATCGGCAGCGCCGCCTGGGTGGCCCTGGTGCTGCTCAACTGGGGCGTGAGCTTCTTCGTGGTCTGAACCCTTGACCATTTACGAAGGTCGTTTCACCGACACGGCCGATTTAAAGATCGCCGTGGTCATCGCCCGGTTCAACGACCTGGTCACCGGCAAGCTGCTCAGCGGTTGCCTGGATTGCCTGGGTCGCCACGGTATCGACACGGCTCCGAGCAGCGGCCAGCTTGATGTGGCCTGGGTTCCCGGCAGCTTCGAAATCCCCCTGGTGGCCCAGAAGCTCGCCGCCAGCGGTCGCTACCAGGTTGTGATCACCCTCGGGGCTGTGATCCGGGGTGACACACCCCACTTTGATGTGGTGGTGGCCGAGGTGAGCAAGGGCGTGGCTGCCGTCGCCCGCGACACCGGCATTCCCGTGATCTTTGGTGTGCTCACCACCGACACCCTCCAGCAGGCTCTGGAGCGGGCCGGCATCAAGAGCAATCTTGGCTGGAGCTACGCAATGCAGGCCCTGGAGATGGGCAGCCTGATGGGGGCTCTGGGGGGCTGAGGCCGGCGTCATTGGGGGTCGGGACCCGGCCCATCGCGCCCCAGCGCCCCGACCCAGGACGCTGGCGGGCATCCGTCGCCACAGCTCCAACATGGTGGAGGGGATGAGACCTCCAACTTTGTGGTGAAGCGATGCCGGGGTGCCACTCAGCTTGACAATCCCGGCCCGTGAGTGTGGCAAGAGGGTCTATCGCTTTGGCTCCGTTGTAGCTTTTCAGCCCTTCTCCAGCAGATGACGATGCCAGCTGCCCCGCCCCTGAGAGAGCTGCTGCTTCTATTTGTTGCTTACCATCCTGCTCCAGGGGAAGTTGAGCGTTTGCAGGCCTGCCTTCAGGCATTGCCGCGGAGCATGGGCTATGCGGTGGTTGTGAACGATCACCAAGCGGGTGAGGCTGTCGATGACCTGGCTGAGGAGGCGGATTACTTCCTCTGCTGTCCGGATAATCCTGGCTATGGACGAGCGGTCAATCGACTCGTTGATAAGATTGATCTCATGCCAAAATATCTTGCGGTGATGAATACCGATCTTCGCTGGGATTCGGATCTATTCCCAAAACTATATGCATGGCTTGAAGGCCATCCCGATGTTGTTTTGTCCGTTCCTCAGATCAGGGATCCCCAGGGTGAAATCCAAAAGCTTTGCAAGCGCGATCCAACCCTGTTGGCCCTTTGTAGTCGACGTTTTTGGCCTGATCGGTTAAAGCCTGGCTGGATGAAGCGCTATGACAAGTGGTATGTGATGGATGATTGTGACTACTCAATGGTCTTTGATGTTCCTTACTTGAGCGGTTGTTGCATGTTGATGCGCAGCCAAGCTTTTTTGTCAGTTGGCGGATTCGAGGAAAAGTTTTTCCTCTATTTGGAGGATGCTGATATCACGCGGAAGCTTAGATCGTTGGGGAGATGCATCCACCTGCCGATTGCTCCTATTGTTCACGACTGGGGACGAGGAAGTTATAGGAATATCCGCCTTATTATTGTCAATATCCATAGCGCTTGGATTTATTTCCGTAAATGGGGGTTGCAATTGTGGTAGCTCCACCGGCTTGTATCGTCCGCCTGGCTGTAGGCAGCCAGCCCCTTGATCTGTTGGCAGACTCAATGGCTATTGGGGCAACGACTTAGACTAGAAATGGTAAGATTTTGCGCTCCCTCTTCAACAGGAGCAGAGATAGCCAGAGCCCAACAAGATTAAACAAGGCTTGTGCCAAGTTGGCGTGCAGAGCATGATGACCATTAATAATGGAATCTCTAAGCGGGCTAAAAGCACTGTATAGAGGATTGTAGTCAGCAATCCACTGCAAAGCCCCAAGGTTGGATTTCCTGTATAGGATGGGTGACAACAAAAAGACTAATTGCAGAATGATTGGTACTAGCTGGTAAAAGTCCTTGAAACGCGCGCCGATCAGGCAAATGATCAGTGGCAACCAAAACATAAAAAGTGAAAAGTTAATGATGCCAAACAGGCCGTACTGCAGGACGTTAAGCAATAGTGAGGGCTGGAAAAAGCTCAGCCCCAACAAGACCATTGGGAAGGACTGGAGAAAGGTCTGTAGTTGAAATGCCCATTCCTCGAGAGCATAAAAAAGTGGAGGCAGGTTAATATTGTTGATGCTATCGCGATTTTGCTCGAATAATTGCGGGGCATTTCCGATTGCCCCAGATAAAGAGTTCCAAAGTACCAAGCCCACACCGAGGTAGACGGCATAGTCACGAAAGTCGGAAACCTTAAAGACCGTGCCATAAACAGTTGCCAGGGTGGCGATCGAGAGCAGATTGGTGAAGCCAAGCCAGAGATTGCCTAGTTTGGTTCGCACGTAGCGAGCTTTGGTGCGGGCCGTTGCCGTGAACCACCAGACATTGCGGCTGTGCCAAGCAAAGCGAAGTTGACTCAGCGGACTCTGCTGATTGAGCTGCCAGAGCTTGAGTAGATCTGGCGTACCAGCCAACTGAGTGGAAGAAGGAGGAATCATGCTTGGTTAGAGGATGTTTTACGATGATAAAAGCTAAGTGCTTCTTCTAGCTCTCCATCCATCACAATCTTGCCTTGGTTAAACACTAATCCTCGTGTGCAGAACTGTCTTAACAGTTCATCGGAGTGGGAGGCCAGCAGCAATGTCCCAGCCGTGTCGAGGAAGGCGTCCAGGCGTCGTTGTGCCGCCTGCATGAAGCTACTATCACCAGTGCCAAAGCCCTCATCGATGGCAAGGCATTGATGAGGAATGCCGGTAAGAATAGCGAATAGAAGTCGGGCTGCCATGCCCTGACTATAGCCTTTAATCGGAAGATAGACGTAATCCCCCAAGCCACAGAAAGTGATGACATCTTCGGCATATGACTTGAATCCTCTTAGGTTCCCGTGAATGGTTAGGTAATGGGCCTTGATCGCCTGTAGTCCGCTGAGCTCGTGGCTTGTGACAAAGCTACGGGTGATCATTGGATAGACAAATTGATGAACCTTTAACTTGCCAGATGTGGGATGATAAATGCCACTGACCAAACGCAAAAAAGTGCTTTTACCAGAGCCATTATGACCAATCAGAGCAACTCTTTCACCGTTGTTAATCGTCAGGTTGAGCTCGCGCAGGGCGTGCACAGTCGATCGACCACGTTCTTGCTGAAGTTTGCCGCCAGTTAGCGAGCGCAAAAGTGCAGTGCCGATACTGCGACTTTCGCTTGAAAAAATAGGTATTTGCAGATTAACATTCTCCAGCTCTAATATGGGAACAGGATGAACCGCATTGGCTCGCGCTTCGGCTGTGTTCATCAGTGCAGTGCCCAAGTGTTGCCGGGGAGTTAGCCTATGCTGCCATATGGTAACACATCTTGGCGAGGTGCAATTGTTCCCTAAGCCTCCGCCATTCGCTCCTTGTTGGCGCTGCCGCAATGGTGCTCTTGCCAAGATAAAGGGGGATGCGATAAAATCGGCTGATACGATGACCAATCATGGTGGCAACGGCTGGGGTGGGCGCAAGTCATTTGGGGTTTGATTCTGCTTCCAATAGTGCCCCACTTGAGACTGTTTATGCCCTGTATGAAACTGCCAGCCCAGCGGATGACTATCGGGCCTTTGCTTATCTGATGCGTCTTCAGGAATCACTGTCTGGCGAAATTGATATTCAGGCTCGTATTTTAGGTCGATATCGTGGTCCTCGACTGCGTCGACAGGCGATCTCGGCCAAGGAGCCCTGGAGACAACGTCGATCTCCCCATCTTCGCGGAATCGGCCGATTGCGTCGGCGCGTCCTGTCTGGCTTTAACTTCTTGCCAAGCTATCACTGGTTCTCAAGTATTGACGGCAATCTGTATGCCGCCCTCGCTTGGATGCGAACATGGAATCGCGCCGACTCAAAAGCGGTCTTATTTGCCTATGGTCTTGATCGTGGCTTGAAACTTGTCGAATTAGTCTTCCTCTTTGCGCGCGAGATTCCTTCTGGAATTGTTCTGGTTCTGCTAGGAGCCAACGAACTGAATCCTCAGAAGTTAATGCGCTTGAAGCGTTGGGGTGTGACGGTGCTGCTCGATGGTGCGGAGGCTATTCCCACACAGGCGAATCCCGAAGTGGAATTGCCTGTTTTTGAATTCAGTTCTTCAGACGAGATGCCATTGTTGGCAGAAAAATATCCCAGGGTCTCCTGGGATCCCATGCTTAGAGACGCTGTTCTTAAGAATAGAAATCCAGAGAAGGTTCTGTTTTTTCGACCTGATTGGAGCAAGTGCGGATCGGCTACGACCTTTGCCAAGCTGTCCAGTCTGTTCAAGGATCGGGATGCAATTCTGATCGATGTGGCCCTGCAGCCCCATCGTGTTTTCTGTGACGCTCAGAACGTCAAGGAAAAACTTGCCGATGCAGAGGCGGTATTATCTCCTGCTTTCCACTTTAATCTCCGACGTTCATCTCTACCAGTAGCGGCCTGGAAAATTGCCTGGTACACGCTCCTGCGCCGCCCCCGAACGGTTGCGGGTTATATGGCCGTCTTTTACATGCAATGCAAGGTTCCTGGAATTGCCAGACGATTGATTGGCAATGCTCGCATTGACTACTTGTATGTCAATCACTATTTTAGCTTGCCCGTGGCCAAACGTCTTCGCGGTGATCGCCCTGTTTTCTTGGATACCCATGACATTCAGTCCTTAAACTTTATCTCTCATGATTATCATCAGCAGGTTAATATGAGGGCTTCTCCATTCACCAAGTGCCTGCAAGAGGAGTTGGCCATTGTCGACACAGCAGATCGGGTGACCATGGTCAGTCGAGAGGAAATACAGCTTGTCAACAAATATCGTCCAGCCAATTATTATTGTTACTACATACCTCTTCCTGATATCCAGCCAAGCTCTGCAGCGCCCGATCCAGCGGCTCCTATTGTGGCGGTCACCAATTCGGTGGCTCCCAATGTGGCAGCGCTCGATTCGGCAGCACCCAATCTTGCAAGACCCAATGTTGCAACCCCCAATGTTGCAGCACCCAATGCTGCAGCACCCAATGCTGCAGCACCCAATGCTGCAACACCCAATGCTGCAACACCCAATGCTGCAACACCCAATGCTGCAACACCAAAACCCCCAAGGCTCATTGCCCTCATTGTTGCTAGCCGTAACCCAGCCAATGAAAGAAGCTTGACATGGTTTCTAAAGGTTGTATGGCCGCGAGTGACCCATTTGCCTTATAATCTCACGATAGTTGGGACCATCAATCGTTACTTTGAAGGAAGTTCATTCCCGAATGTTCATTTTGCCGGCATTGTTGACGATCTCCAAGCCTATTATCAGTCTGCTGATCTTGTGATTCTACCGATCACGAACGGTGGCGGCATTGCCATTAAAACTCTTGAGGCTATTCAGGCCGAGTTGCCTATCGTTTGCACGCGTCATGCCATGCGCGGTTTGCCCGTTGAAGTTCAGGCACTCCTGCCGGGCAACCTCACGGATCAAGATCTTGTCGATGACTTAACCCATGTGGCTTTGAGCCATGATGCCCTCGCCCAGCGCCGCACCCATACAGCGATGGCGCACCAAGCGTTACTATCAATCAACTTTGATGAAAAATTGCACCATGAGCTTGATATGATCTGCGATAGAAGTCGTGAGTGATTGACACTTGGCCATTGCTCGTCCCTGGCTCGATTCCATCCGGCAATCATTGTCTGGGAAAAAAATCTTTATTCTTGGCCCGATCGCAGACGGCGATCTGACAGATGCATGCTCTTTGCGCAGTCTCGAAACACTTTTTTCGCCCCTGCCCACGCAGCTTGTCAACGTTAATCATGGTTCTCAATCTGCTTTTGGGGCCGGTGATTGTCTCCTTTTTATCGCTGACGATCAGCTCGATGGCCAGCGAGATCCAGAGCGGTTATGCCAACATCTGCGATTCGCTGAGTCTGCGCTTGCTGCCAAAGCACAGGTTGTCATTTCCGGTACCTTAGGTGCGTCACCGGGGCCGGCTGTGATCGCTGCACTGCAGAGGCTGCGGGGTGCGACTTTTCTGGTTCATGATCGATTGTCATTAAGCAGGCTGGCCAGCTTGGTTGGAAATGACATGTTTTTCTTTCCAAGCTTCTTGCTGTTTGATAAGCCTGATTTCTCCGTGCCAATGGAGACGTTGTTCAAGCAGTATGCCTCTCAGGCCGCTGCTGCAACCCACCAATTAGTGCTGAACATATCCGAAGGTTGTTTCCGAAGTCTTTTCGACCATCACACCGATCAGAATCGTCGACTTTTTGTTGGCCTCGTTCTTGATCAAATTTTTTGTTTTAGTCAACAGCCATTCATTTATTTTCTTGCCACTTCAGCCTCAGACGCGACCACATCAGCGCTTGATGCGAACTTGCATGACATGGCCGAGGAATGGCTTCGTCAAAATGGAAAGGCGCAATCGTATGCCATTGTTCCATCATCATCATCATCATCATCATCATCATCATCATCATCATCAACTGCTGCAGATTTACTGTTTCTCTTCAGTCGTGTCGATATTGGCCTGCTGACTTCTCCTGTGCTGCTGCCGGCGGCGCATCATTCGCGCAGGCCATTCTTGGCTTTATGTGGTAAGCGCGGTAGTTCGGACTGGCTGGCGAGAATGCGCAGTCAAATCGAAGAGCAATCGTCTCTGCCTACTTGCATTGCCACCGAACTGTACGCCATATCCTATCAACTAACACGGCTATTGGCGACTGCTTCTCCCAGGCTTGAGAACCATTCTAACGAGATGATCGAGGGCATCGCCACGGATCGATGGCAATCGGCTTTGTTGGCAATCTTTCGGCAGCGAACCAGCCGTACGTTGCATCAGCTTACGCCTGACCATTCCGCCGTCAGAGCGAATTCAGGGCTGCATGATCAGACGCTTGACATGACGAGCCGACATTTACAGCCACGCATGGATGGAACCATGTATCTGCTCAGCGATCCTGCCATCCATGCCAACCTGTTGGCCTATGCAACCAAATATTTTCAAGATAAGCATGCACACTCAGGACGACAGACGGGCGACTTTTCCCAAATATCTTTTGATGGCGATCCTTCTTTCATTCCTGAATTGCTAGAGCGAGATCAGCCCCATGAAGAAGACTACAAGATCTTTCGCTGGTTTCGTGGCAGCCATTCTTTAATCCTAGACATTGGTGCCAATTGGGGCTATTCCGCGGCGTCGATATGGACTTGTGCTCCTGATAGCCATCTTGTCTCTTTTGAGGCCATCCCAATGTATCGGCCATGCCTGCAAGCCTTGCGTGAACTTCGATCTGATCAATATGCATACATTCTATCAGGGCTCTCCAGTAGAGATGGGTTCCTATCGTTTTCCATCCCTGTCGTGAACCATACCGCTTTAACGGCGCTTACCACTGCGGCGTCATCACCCTGCTTGCCCAGCCTTATCGATAGCGTGCTCAACCATGTGACTAAATGGATGACCGCCACCCCTTCTTTCAGCTTTCAGTTTATTGACTTCACTGTGCCCGTTCGAAGACTTGACGATCTACTTGCTGCGCATCCGTCCAGCCTCTCCCATGGTCCTGTTGCAGCGATCAAAGTCGATGTGGAGGGCATGGAGTATGAAGTTCTCTCGGGCGGGCAGCGTACTTTGGCTGCCGATCGCCCCATGATTATGGTCGAAGAAAATCAGAATCGCAGTCACGCCCTTGTCAGTCTTCTCGACAGCCTTGGCTATCTACGGGCAGAGCGGATTGATTCCTGTCTGCAACTGTCTAATAATCCGGGCCAGACTCACTACAATGGTTTTTTTGTTCATCGTGAGCGCTGTTCAGAGTATAGAGACCTAGGCCTGCTCCAATGAGGATTGTTGAGTGAAGGATCGATTGCTTCGGTTTTGTCGCCTGATGATTGTCGGCAGCCCGTGGATGCTCACCATGCTGTTCCGTTTCACCAGTCCGTTGCGTTTTTTAGTTCAATCCCGTCGGCCACGAATTTGTATTGACTCTAATAAGCCAGCGATATTGTTTGTCGATAGTTCTATTCCGCAGTCGGATAGAGACGCCGGAGCCGTTACACTGGTTCAGTTCATGCGTCTGTTTGTTGATCATGGCTGGGCTGTCTATCTCTGTCCTTTGGCCCAGACCGCGCACGATGCCTCGCATTCCAAGCTGATTCAATCTGGCATTCACGTCATATCGCCGGGGCGATATTCGTTGTTTACCTGGTTAGGCCGCAATGCCCAATATTTTCAGGTTATATTTTTAAGCCGCCCTCCCGTGGCCGCCCTTCTGCTGCCAATCCTAAAGCCTATTCGCGCGATAATTGCATATTATGGCCATGATTTGCATGGTGAGAGATTTCGCCTAGAGGCCCTTCATTCAGGCCATTGGGAACTGAACTGGATCTCCCGCCGATATCTCGCCGTCGAGCGCTCGATTTCACAACGTGTTGATGTTAGTTACTATCCATCTGCAGACGAAGTGAGGCAAATGCGGGCGCTTGAGCCGGAGGCTAACATCAAGGAGTTGCCAGCATATTCCTATGATTTTGAGCATATGCCTCCGATCAGGCTAATATCCGGCAGGCGCTTCCTGTTCGTCGGTAATTATCGCCATCAGCCCAATCTTGACGCTGTTACCTGGTTAATAAACGAGATCTGGCCGCGGATACGTGGTGAGATTGCTGGGGCAGAACTCCAGATTGTAGGCGCTAACCCTCCTGCTGATCTTGTGCATGCGACGCATCTGCAACAGGATATCCATTGGAACGGTTGGCTGTCTGACCAGGAGTTGGATCAACTCTATCAATCGAGTCGTGTGGTTCTCGTTCCTCTTCGCTACGGTGCTGGCGTCAAGCATAAGGTCGTTTCGGCGGTAGCTCAGGGCTGCGCTGTTGTTAGCACAGATACCGGATTGCAAGGTCTTCCTGAGCTGCAGAAGCTTGTTGGCTTGGCCATGACACCCGAGGATTTTGCAAAGGCTTCCTTAGGGCTTATACTTGATGATAAGCTCTGGCTTTCCAGGGTTGCCGCCGCTCGAAAAGCACTTGCTGTCCGGTTCAGCTCTCAATCCATGTGGCAAGCACTCGATGATCTTCATCACTTCAGCTAACGGATGACATCTATTCGCTTCCCAGGTGTGATTCGCTCCAGGGCATCCCTGCGCCTCGGCCTTGCGGGTGGTGGTACCGATGTTTCACCCTATTGCGATGTTCATGGTGGCTATGTCCTCAATGTCACCATTGATCGTTATGCCTACACTGTTCTCCGCCTGCTTGATGATGCTGCCATTTGCTTGGAAGCCTCTGATCAGCAGGTTTCTTGCCGATGCCCACTGCAATCAGAGCTTCCCCTGGATGGCCAGTTAAATCTGCATAGAGCTGTCTACAATCACTTCATCCGAACCTACAATAACGGTCAGCCCATACCCCTGCAGATCAACACTTTTTGTGATGCTCCTGTTGGTTCTGGTCTCGGATCTTCGTCCACGCTTGTGGTGGCCATGATCAAGGCTTTTGTTGAGCTGCTGAATGTGCCGCTCGATGATTATGCGATTGCCGCACTCGCCTTCAAGATCGAGCGCGTTGATTGTGGCTTGCAAGGAGGACGACAAGATCAGTTCTCTGCCACGTTTGGCGGCTTTAACTTTATGGAGTTCTACGATAATGAGCGGGTTGTCGTTAACTCTCTTCGCATTAAAAATTGGATCATGTGCGAGCTTGAGGCGTCGTTGATCCTGTATTTCACTGGTGTTTCTCGCGAGTCTGCTCACATCATTTCTGATCAAAGTTCCAACGTCTCGGCGGGAGTAACGGATGCCATTGCGGCCATGCATGGCATCAAGGAAGAGGCTTTGACCATGAAGGAATCGCTGTTAAGAGGGGACTTCCAGGGGTTTGTGGATTCAATTCGCATGGGTTGGGACAACAAAAAGCGAACCGCTGCTACGGTTACCACGCCTCGGGTTGATCATATTTACGAAACGGCTTGTGAAGCTGGCGCATCGGCCGGTAAGGTTTCAGGTGCAGGCGGTGGAGGATTCATGTGGTTCTTTGTGCCCACTGAGAAGCGAATGGATGTCATCCGTTCACTCAACGCACTTGGTGGCCAGGTCAGTAATTGCCATTTTACTAAGCAAGGCACACAAGCTTGGAGGATTGCATGAGAACTTATATCACTTCTCAGTTTCAGGCCACCCAGAAACTGCTGGCACAGATGTTGGCGGACCCAAGCTTTTTGGATCGCCTTGAGGCGGCCGCTCAGGCGTGCATCACCTGCTTTCAAGACAGCCATAAGATCCTGCTAGCTGGCAATGGTGGGAGCGCTGCCGATGCGCAGCACATCGCCGGTGAATTCGTTAGCCGCTTTGCCTTTGATCGTCCGGGTTTGCCCGCCATGGCACTGACCACCGATTCGTCAGTGCTCACGTCCATCGGCAACGATTACTCTTACCAGTCTCTGTTCTCCCGTCAGATCCAGGCCCACGCTCTTCCTGGAGATGTGTTCATTGCCTACTCGACTTCAGGGGCATCGGCCAATATCATTCGAGCCCTCGAGGAAGCCCGCCAGCGACAGGTTGTTTGCATCGGTATGACTGGGAGTCGCGGTGGTCCGATGCATGACCTCTGTGATCATCTCTTGGCTGTGCCCAGTCCTGAAACCCCAAAAATTCAAGAGGGTCATGCTGTTATCGGACATATCCTGTGCGGTCTTGTCGAACGGGCCATCTTTTCTCCTCCGGCTTAATGGAAGCGATTGTCCTCGCCGGGGGTCTTGGCACTCGTCTACGCCAAATCGTGCCTGATCGGCCCAAGCCGATGGCGCCGATTGGAGACCGCCCGTTTCTAGAAATTCTTCTCTCTGCCCTGGCCGCAAATGGCTTCAGGCGCGTTGTCCTGTCACTTGGTTTTCGAGCGGAATCTATTCTTGATTATTTCGGCTCTGAGTTCGCCGGGATGGAACTCTGTCCTGTCATTGAATCAACTCCGTTAGGCACTGGAGGCGGAGTTAGGCTGGCCATGGCGGAGATCAATGCTGACCATGCCTATGTTTTTAATGGTGATACATTTCTGGATCTTGAAGTCGCGTCCGTCGAGGCTCAATGGCTGACCAACCAACGTCCGATCATCATTGGCCGGCAGGTTGATGATGCCCATCGCTATGGAAGCCTGACGGTTCACGACGGTTTGGTGACAGGATTCCTGGAGAAGGGTCTTCGTGGCCCTGCATTGATCAATGCCGGTTGCTATGTGCTCCCCCGGGCCCAACTGGATCTCTTTAATCCGGGTCAGCCTTTTTCGCTGGAGCAGGATTTTCTCATCCCGCTCGTGCGTCGTGAGAAGGTTGATCTCTTTGTGACTGAAGGGCAATTTATTGATATTGGCATTCCTGATGACTTCCAGCGAGCTCAGTCATTGCTGGATTCCGTTTATCGCTGACAAATGTCCCGCCCCGCCCTGTTCCTCGATCGCGATGGCGTGATCAATATCGATCACGGTCATGTCCATCGCCCCGACGACTTTGATTTCATTCCGGGCATTTTTGATCTTGTCCTCACAGCCCAACGCTGCGGCTACGCCACCGTTGTTGTGACCAATCAGGCTGGCATTGGTCGTGGTCTGTATACGGAAGATCAGTTCGCTGAACTGACACGCTGGATGATTGCTCGCTTCAACGACTTCGGGGCTGTGATTGATGCTGTCTACCATTGCCCCTACCACCCCGAGCACGGTCTGGGTGCCTATCGACAGGCGAGCTTTGACCGCAAGCCCCAACCCGGCATGCTGTTGCGTGCGGCGCAGGATCTTGATCTTGATCTCAGGAACTCACTGCTTGTAGGCGACCATGCGACCGATGTGCAGGCGGCCCTGGCGGCCGGCGTGGAGCACTGCTTCCTGTTCCGCTCCAATGATCGCTGCGAGCGAGCCACGGCCGTCGATGATCTTTCTGATGTCAGCCTTCACCTGCAGGCCCTCGCCACACTCCAGCGGGGTTCTGCACAGCCCTGAGCGGTCCGTTCCCAGATCCCCCCTGCCGGTTCTCTCCGATCCTGGTTCCAGGCGCTCGCAGCCGGGGGCCCTTGGGGCGCGTCCTGGTCGGCCTGGTGTCCGTGCCGCCGCCGCCCGCTCGGCGATCTGCAGCACCCATCCAGGCCTGGGGCCACCCCCGCAGGCGGCCTACCGCCTCCAGGGTTGCCGTTGCCGCGTCTGGGTTCCAGGCCTGAGCGTCCTGTCCAGGCCTGGGCCCGGCCCTTCCCCATCGCCGTCGCCCGAGGGCCGGCAAGCGCCCTGCTCGCCCAACCCCGGACCCACCGCAGCCCCCCCGTTGGCGGTGCAGGTCCCGGTCGTTTGACCATCGGCCCCTTCGTCGTGCACAATGACGAGGTCGGAGGCGCGGCCCCGACCATGCGGATGTAGCTCAGTGGTAGAGCATCTCCTTGCCAAGGAGAGGGTCGAGAGTTCGAATCTCTTCATCCGCTTTTAGTCATGCAGCCCTGGTAATCCATCGCCGGGCCGGGCATGTCGAGCTTCAGCGTCTGCGGTACAACACCAGCAGCCGCTGGCCGTGGTGCTCGGTGAAACCCAGTCGGGCATAGAAGCCGCTGCTGTTGGTCGTCATCAGATACACCCTCTCGGCAGCCGACACCGCCGGACTGCTGAGCAGGGCCTGCACGATGCGGCGCCCCAGGCCTTGCCCCTGGAGTTCGGCCGCCACCACCACATCCCAGAGCACGGCCCTGAACACCCCGTCGCTCGTCGCCCGCCCGATGCCGACCAGCCTGCCGTTCCGCCAGGCGCTCACCACCGTGGCACTGCCGAGCAGCATCCGCATCAGGGCACCCCTGGTGCGCTTCTGGGCCCAGAAACTGTGGGCATCGAACAGCTGCTGCAGCTGCTCGAGCTGAAACAGCAGCCCCAGGGGCAGCCTGCCGTGGCGTATGAGCCTGACGCTGCCTGGTCCGAGCGGCACTGGCGCGGCGGCCACCGGGGCGGACCGGCCTATGGGGGGGGGAGAGCTGGGGGGAGACACGGGTGCGCCGGGGGCCGGATCCATCGGCCTCCGAATCCTCGCCCGCCGCAGGCCGGCGATCCTGATGGGCTCTGGCGCGGCTGCGAGAAGGGGGCAGAACCCTTGCGCCAGCTGGTTTCTTGCCTCACAACAGCCCGTCTGCCGGTGATAGGCTGGCGCCACTCGAACGGTTGTTCTTCCCATGCTCAAGCTGCTGCTGGGTGACCCCAATGCCCGCAAGCTGAAGCGTTACCAACCGCTCGTTTCCGATATCAACCTCCTTGAGGAGGACATCGCCCCACTCAGCGATGAGCAGTTGCGGGGCCTCACCGGTGAATTCCGCCAGAAAATCGCCAAGGCGCGCGACGCTGGCGGCAGCCCCGAAGCGGTGTTGGCCCGGGAGCGCAAGCTGCTCGATGACCTGCTCCCCCAGGCTTTCGCCGTGGTGCGCGAGGCGGGTAAGCGCGTGCTTGGCATGCGCCACTTTGATGTGCAGCTGATCGGCGGCATGGTTCTGCACGAGGGCCAGATCGCCGAGATGAAGACCGGCGAAGGCAAGACCCTGGTGGCCACCCTGCCCGCCTATCTCAATGCCCTCAGCGGCCGCGGTGTGCACGTGGTGACCGTGAATGACTACCTGGCCCGCCGCGACGCCGAGTGGATGGGCCAGATCCATCGCTTTCTCGGCCTTAGCGTTGGCCTGATTCAGCAGGACATGCCGCCGGTTGAGCGCCAGCGCAATTATGGCTGTGACATCACTTATGCCACCAACTCGGAGCTCGGCTTTGATTATCTGCGTGACAACATGGCAACCGACATTGCCGATGTTGTGCAGCGGGACTTTCACTATTGCATCATCGACGAAGTCGACTCCATTCTGATTGACGAGGCCCGCACGCCTCTGATCATCTCCGGCCAGGTGGAGCGCCCTCAGCAGAAGTACCGACAGGCTTCCCAGATCGCCGAACGACTTTACCGCGCTGCCGAATTGGGTAAGGACGGCATTGATCCTGAAGGCGATTACGAGGTCGATGAGAAGCAGCGTAATGTCACCTTGACCGATGAAGGGTTTGCCAAGGCAGAGCAGTTGCTCGGTGTCTCCGATCTCTACAACCCGGCCGATCCCTGGGCGCACTTCATCAACAATGCCTTGAAGGCCAAGGAGTTGTTTGTCAAGGATGTCAACTACATCGTGCGTGGCACCGATGCGGTGATCGTCGATGAGTTCACTGGTCGGGTGATGCCTGGACGCCGCTGGAGCGATGGTCTTCATCAGGCGATCGAGGCCAAGGAGAACTTGCCCATCCAGCCCGAGACCCAGACCCTGGCCAGCATCACCTACCAGAACTTCTTCCTCCTTTACCCCCGCCTGGCCGGCATGACCGGCACCGCCAAAACCGAAGAGGTCGAATTCGAGAAAACCTACAAACTTGAGGTCACGGTGGTTCCGACCAACCGCAGCCGCTCCCGCGCCGACTGGACCGATCAGGTCTACAAGAGCGAAACGGCGAAGTGGCGGGCGGTCGCCGCTGAAACGGCCCGCATCCACAGCAGTGGCCGACCGGTGCTGGTTGGCACCACCAGCGTCGAAAAGTCGGAGCTGCTCTCCGCCCTGCTGGCGGAGCAGGAGGTTCCCCACAACCTGCTCAACGCCAAACCTGAAAATGTGGAGCGTGAGGCCGAGATCGTCGCCCAGGCCGGCCGCTCCGGCGCCGTGACGATCGCCACCAACATGGCTGGGCGCGGTACGGACATCATTCTCGGCGGCAACAGCGACTACATGGCCCGCCTGAAGTTGCGGGAAGTCTTGCTGCCCCGCCTCGTCCGGCCGGAGGAGGACCACCTGCCCCCTCTGCCACAGCGACGCCAGGGCAGCAGCGGCGGCGGCTTCCGCGACGGAGGGTCTGCCGATGCGTTCAAGCCACCCAGTGAAGCCAGGGCCATGGGCACCCTCTACCCCTGCCAGTTGCACTCCGATACGGAAGAGTCCCTGGTGGCCCTGGGACGGGACCTGGTGCAGGCCTGGGGTGATCGCAGCCTGACCGTACTCGACCTGGAGGATCGGATCGCTCAGGCTGCGGAGAAAGCTCCGATTGAGGATCCCCTGCTGCTGCGTCTGCGCGTGTTGATCGGCCGGGTCAAGGCCGAATACGACGTGGTGGTCAAGCAGGAGGAAGAGCAGGTCCGCAGCAGCGGTGGCCTGCATGTGATCGGCACCGAGCGTCACGAATCACGGCGCGTCGATAACCAGCTGCGCGGCCGTGCTGGGCGCCAGGGAGATCCCGGAAGCACCCGTTTCTTCTTGTCACTTGAAGACAACTTGTTGCGGATCTTCGGCGGCGACCGCGTCGCTGGCTTGATGAATGCGTTCCGGGTTGAAGAGGATATGCCGATCGAATCTGGGATGCTCAATCGTTCACTTGAGGGCGCCCAGAAGAAGGTGGAAACCTACTATTACGACATCCGCAAGCAGGTGTTTGAGTATGATGAAGTGATGAACAATCAGCGTAAGGCCGTCTATGCTGAGCGTCGGCGCGTCCTCGAGGGCAGGGGGCTCAAGCAGCAGGTGATCGGTTATGGGGAGCGCACCATCGACGATATTGTTGAGGCCTATGTGAATCCAGATCTGCCCCCGGAGGAGTGGGACCTGAGCAATCTGGTCGCCAAGGTCAAAGAATTCATTTACCTGCTTGATGACCTCACTCCCGAACAGCTGCAGGGCCTGTCGATGGAAGAACTAAAGGCTTTTTTGCAGGAGCAGATGCGCAATGCTTACGATCTCAAGGAAAGTCAGGTGGAAGAGGCCCGGCCTGGGCTGATGCGCGAAGCAGAGCGTTTCTTTATCCTGCAGCAGATCGACACCCTTTGGCGTGAGCATCTTCAGGCCATGGATGCCCTGCGTGAATCGGTCGGTCTGCGTGGTTACGGCCAGAAGGATCCGTTGATCGAATATAAAAATGAGGGTTACGATATGTTCCTGGAGATGATGACGCAGATGCGTCGCAATGTCATTTACTCGATGTTCATGTTCCAGCCTCAGGTGGCGCAGCAGGTCACCGTCTGATTCCTTTCAGGTCCGCCTCGGTTTGTGGCTGGCTGGAATTCACTCCGCCCGATCCGGGCCTCGCCGGTGATCGGCTGGCTCAGGGGGCAGGGTTCTGGGTCTCGCCCAGAAACTCCAAGATCTCCCGGTCCTTGAGGTTCTGCGCCCTGCCGCCGCATGCTTCCAGCAGGGGCCTTCCGGCGGCTACCTCCCGCAGGCAGGCCTGGGTTCGAGCCAGTTCGCTTTCCAGGGTGTCGATCCGCTCCATCAGGTTGCGGATCACCCGGGCTTCGGCATCGGGGAGGGCCGAGTGGGCCAGCGGATCGATCTTCACCCCCGATTGATGGATCACCCGGCCCGGGATGCCCACGACCGTGCTGTCAGCCGCCACGTTGCGCAACAACACCGAGCCGGCGCCGATGCGGGTGTTGGCCCCCACGGTGATCGCCCCGAGCACCTTGGCTCCGGCCCCCACCACCACGTTGCTCTCCAGGGTGGGGTGGCGTTTGCCGTGAACCTTGCCGGTACCCCCCAGGGTCACCCCCTGGTAGAGCAGGCAGTTGTCGCCCACCACCGCTGTCTCGCCGATCACCACCCCCATGCCGTGGTCGATGAACACGCCGCGGCCGATGTGGGCGCCCGGGTGGATTTCAATCCCGGTCAGCCAGCGCCCCAGTTGGCTGATCAGCCGGGGCAGCAATGGCACCTCCAGCCGCCAGAGCCGATGGCTGAGTCGGTGCAGGGCCAGGGCATGCAGCCCCGGGTAGCAGAGCAGGATCTCCAGGGAGCTGCGGGCCGCAGGATCCCGTTCCTTGATGTTCGCCAGGTCGGCGCGCAAGGCGTTCAGCATGGCAGGACCTCAACGGCTGGGAACGGCCCTGGCGCGGGCCTGTGACGCCCCCGGTCCGCACCATCGCGATCCCTGGCTGTCGCCGCTGCAGGATCGGCGCTGACGTTGGTGCCGGCGAGCGGTGGCATCGGTGTTGCCACCATCAGCGGTGCCGAGACTCCATCGCTCCCGATGGGCATCGGCCCGCCCGTCCCGCCCCCAGGGAGGCCGGCGGCTCCAACCCTGCGGCGGCCTGGCTTGATCACGACGGCAAAGGGGCTGGGGGGTGGGACATCCTGTGGCTCACGGCTTGGCACGTGGGGGGATCCGCTGGCGGACCTGGGCTGGCCGGCCTCCGGGGACCTGGGGGCCATGGGGCAAGGGTCAGCCCCGGCCCCTTCAGGCAGCCAGCAGGCCGATCTCCTTGCGGAGCTGGTCGATCGTGGCGGCACCCAGGTAGCTCTGGGCGCAGTGCACCACCGGCAGCCGCATCAGCTGGGCCCTGTTCTGGCGCAGGGTCTGCTCCACCAGCGGCAGGCTGGGGCGGTCGCAGAGCACATGGCTGGCGGCCCGCAGCAGGGCCAGCAGACGGCTGCCGGTGTCGGGATTGGCGGTCATCACCAGCAGCTCATTGCCGCGCATCGAGTGCAGGATCACCTCCGCCGCCCGCAGGATGCCCGGGCTGATGCTCACCAGGCCGACGCAGCTGCCGGGCCGCAGCTCCTTGAGCAGG
Source organism: uncultured cyanobacterium (assembly GCA_903935205.1). Taxonomy (GTDB): domain Bacteria; phylum Cyanobacteriota; class Cyanobacteriia; order PCC-6307; family Cyanobiaceae; genus Cyanobium. Next base: position 32,439 of record CAIZQU010000060.1, read on the forward strand.
TCGAGCTCGTGGCGGAAATCATTGAGATCCACCGGCACGGCCCGCACGCCATGGCGCTGGGCGATCTCCTCGACCCCCTGCAGGAAGTAGCGGCTGGTGACCACCGTGCCCTGGCTGGAACTCTCCAGCACCGATTCGAGCTCCTCCATCGGCACCACCTCCACCGGCACCTCCAGGGTCGGGGCGAGCTCCTCGGCGATCAGATGGGAGGCGCCGATGTCCTCCCGGGGGGTGCTCACCAGCACCCGGGCGCCGCAGCGCAGCCGCCAATCGATCTCACGGGTGATCAGCTCGCGGGCCTGCTGCAGGGTGCAGCCGGCGTTGAGCAGGCCATCGACGCTCTGGCGCACCTCCCGATCGATGTCGGGCAGGGCCTTGTGGCGCAAGCCGGCCGGGGGCTTGATCTCCCGGGGCTTCTGCTGGTCGCGCACATAGATGCCCGATCCGGCCATCGCCTCCACCACCCCGTCGGTCTCGAGTTGGCGGTAGACCTTGCTGATCGTGTTGCGGTGCAGGCCGGTCTGCATCGCCAGTTGGCGGGTGCTTGGCAGGCGGTGCCCCGGCGGGTAGTGGCGGGCGGCGATGGCGAAGCAGATCTGATTGTAGAGCTGCGTCGAGGCCGGAATGTCGCTCTCCTGCTGGATGTGGAATCGCACGCCGGGTTGGGCCGGATGAACTGCCGGCCACCCTACGGAGCTTTCGGCCTGGTGACAATTCCTCTGTTGGCATAACTCCATGTGCCGGCCTGTGCCAGCCGTCCCAGCTCCGGCCGGCTCCCTGGCCGGGGCGGTGGACTCTCGCGGCTCTGACCTTGTGGACGCTGGTCCCGCCGGTTGTCGGATCGGCCGGGCTGGCCGCCCTGTCACGGCCCGCTGACGGCCCCCTGGCCAGGGCTCTGCGGCGCCTTGGCCCGGTTCCCTCCGCCGATTCAGCGCCGATCCAACGCCCCGTTCCGCACCTCCCGGGGGCCCGGTGGCCCGATCCCGCGCCGCGGTGCCCCGTCGCCCCGGCCGCTGCCCTGGGGACGGGCCAGGCTTCGGCCATCGCCCCTGCCGCCGCTGCGCCTCCGGCCCTGGCCGGTGCCAGCCGTTGCCCTGCCCACAATGGTGGCGTACCACTCCCGGCCAGCCATGGTGGACCCGCGCCCCGATCTTCCGGCTCCGCGGCGACCCGTGCGGACCGCCTGGGTCTCCGTGGCGGTACCCACAGCCGGCGACCCCGAAGGGGCCATGGCCTGCTGGTGGGCCATCCCGGCCGATCGGCGGGCCCGCGGGGCCGTGCTGGTGCTGCCGGAGGTGTTCGGCGTGAATCCCTGGGTGCGGAGTGTGGCCGATCGGCTGGCGGGGGAGGGCTATGCCGCCCTGGCGATCAACCCCTTCTGGCGCACCGCTCCCGCCCTCGATCTGGGCTATGACGCCGCCGGCCTGGCCGCCGGCCGCGAGCATCGCGATCGGGTGACCGCTGAGCAGCTGTTGGCCGACGCGGCGGCGGCCGTGGAGTGGTTGCGGCAGCACTGGGGCGAGGGTCCCCTGGGCTGTGTCGGCTTCTGCTTTGGCGGCCATCTGGCCCTGATCGCCGCCACCCTGCCCGCCATCGCCGCCAGCTGCGACTTTTACGGCGCCCGGGTTTCCAGTTTCCGGCCCGGCGGCGGTCCCCCCAGTCTGGAGCTGGTGCCCCGCATCCCCGGTCGTCTGTGGTGCTTCTGCGGCGATGCCGATCCGCTGATGCCCCCGGAGGAGCTTGCGGCCATCGATGGGGCCCTCAGCGCGGCCAACGGCGGAATCCCGGCCAGGGATCCGGCGGCTCGCCATCGCCTGATCATCGCGGCCGGGGCCGGCCATGGTTTCCTGTGCGAGGCCAGGCCCGACTACAACCCGAGCGCCGCACGCCAGGGCTGGGCGGCGATGCTCGAGCTGTTCGCCTCCAGCCTCAGCTGATCCCGCTGGGGAGATCCCGTCTCAGGATGGTTTGGTGGCGGGGGCTGGCGCCGCGGTGCCGCCGGTGGCTGAGCCCCCATTGGAGGCGCTGGCGGGGCGTGGCGATGGCGATTTGCCGATCACCTGCTTGCGCGGTGACAGGAACATGATCATGTTGCGGCCCTCCCGCTTGGGGGGCTGCTGGATCTCGGCGTTCTCCTCGAGGTCCTTGGCCATGCGGAAGAGGAGTTGCTCGGCCAGGGCCGTGTGCTGGATCTCGCGGCCGCGAAAGATCACCGTGCACTTGACCTTGTCGCCGGCCTTCAGGAAGCGGACCGCCTGGCCGATCCGCACCTGGTAGTCGTGGGAGTCGATCTTGTAACGCATCTTCACCTCCTTGACCTCGGTCTGGTGTGATTTCTTCTTGGCCTCCTTGGCCTTCTTCTCCTGCTCAAACTTGTATTTGCCGTAATCCATCACCCGGCATACGGGCGGGTCGGCCTTCTCGCTCACCAGAACCAGGTCGAGCTCCCGCTCCCGCGCCACCTCCAGCGCCTGTTCTCGACTGATCACTCCCAACTGGCTGCCATCGGCATCCACCACCCGCAGATTGGGGTAGCTGATGCGCTCGTTGATGTTGGGGAGCTCCCGCACGGGAGCGCGGCGATCAAAACGCGGACGGGGGGGCATTCAAGAGGGCTGCTGAACGCTCACCCTAGATCTTGCTGGGCCTGGTGGGCCAGGCCCAGGGCCTGCCGCAGCAGATCTCCCTCCCCAGCCTTGCCATCGCCCCCCCCCAGCCAGATCGGCGCGTGGCGCCGCCGGAACCAGGTGCGCTGACGCTTGGCGTACTGGCGGGTGCGGCGTTCGGTCAGGGCGATCGCCTCTTCGCGGCTCAGGAGGCCGGCCAGCAGCCGGCGGGCCTCGCCGTAACCGATCGTTTCAAGCAGGGCACAGCCGGGCCCGAAGCGCTCCAGCAGCGCCTCCGTCTCCTCCACCAGCCCGCCGTCATACAGACCGCGGGTCCGCAGCCGGATCCGCTCGCTCAGATCCGCCGGATTCAGCCCCAGCTCGAGCACGCTCCAGGCCGGTGGTCGGCAGCCCTGCTGGCCGGATATCGGACGTCCGGTGGCGTAGAGCACCTCCAGGGCCCGCTGGGTGCGCACCGCATCGGCCGGGGCGATGCGTGCCGCCGCCGCTGGATCCGTCAGCTGGAGCAGGCTGTGGCAGTGGGCCTGGCCCAGGGCCGCGAACTGGGCCCGCAGAACGGGCTGGGGCGCCACGGCCGGGGGGGCCAGCCCCGCCAGCAGGGCCTGCAGATAGAGGCCGCTGCCCCCCACCAGCAGGGCCACCCCCCGGCGCCGGTGTTCCGCGGCGATGGCGACCTCGGCCTGGGCGGTGAACTCCTGCAGGGTGATCGGCTGGTCGGGATCGCGCAGGTCGAGCAGCTCGTGGCGCACCCGCTGCCGTTGGGCAGCGCTGGGTTTGGCGGTGCCCACCTCCATGCCGCGGTAGAGCTGGCGCGAATCCACCGAGATCACCGCCAGGTCGAGGGATTCGGCCAGGGCGATCGCCAGATCGGTCTTGCCGCTGGCCGTGGGGCCCATCAGGGCGATGGTCAGGGGCTGCTGCCCGCCCGGCGGCCCTGCGACCGCCGCAGCGGGCAGCGGCCCCGGCGGCCGTTCTGGGGAGAGGGGGGCGCTCACGGATTCCAGGGGCTGCTGGTGGCCTTTTCCTGCCTGATTCAACCCCCCGGTCGAAAGCCCTCGGAGTGGCCCTTCCGTGGCGCCTGGAGCCGCTGGTGCTAAGCTGACCGGGCGAGCGGGTCTCCGGCCGTCTCCATGACCAGTCATCTGTCGGCGCCCGTTGCGTTGATTCCGGGGCCTCCTTCCGCTGTGTTCTTGATCGGGGAAGCCCTTTCCGCATGAGCGACTCCACCAAAGTCCAATCCGCCTACGGCGCCGAGCAGATCCAGGTTCTTGAAGGCCTGGAGCCGGTGCGCAAGCGGCCTGGCATGTACATCGGCTCCACCGGGCCGCGGGGTCTGCACCACCTGGTTTACGAGGTGGTCGACAACGCGGTCGATGAGGCCCTGGCCGGCCACTGCGACAGCATTCTGGTGGTGCTCCATGACGACGGCTCGGCCAGCGTCACCGACAACGGACGCGGCATTCCCACCGACATCCATCCCCGCACCGGCCGCAGCGCCCTGGAGACCGTGCTCACGGTGCTGCATGCCGGGGGCAAGTTCGGTGCTGGGGGTTACAAGGTGTCCGGCGGCCTCCATGGCGTCGGGGTGTCGGTGGTCAACGCCCTCTCCGAATGGGTGGAGGTGACCGTGCATCGCCAGGGTCAGGAGCATCAGCAGCGCTTCGAGCGCGGTGCCCCGATCGGCAGCCTGGCCTCCAAACCCGCCGCCGATCCCGAGCGCACCGGCACCGCGGTGCGCTTCAAGCCGGACATCGAGATCTTCAGCGGCGGGATCAGCTTCGATTACCACACCCTCGCCGCCCGCTTGCGGGAGCTGGCCTATCTCAACGGCGGTGTGCGCATCGTCTTCCGCGATGAGCGCCAGGATGCGCTCAGCCCCACCGGTGAGGCCCATGAAGAGGCCTATCACTATGAGGGTGGCATCAAGGAATATGTCGCCTATATGAATGCCGAAAAAGATCCGCTGCATGCCGAAATTATCTATGTCGATGCCGAGAAGGACGGCGTGCAGGTGGAGGCGGCATTGCAGTGGTGCGTCGATGCCTATTCCGACAACATCTTTGGCTTCGCCAACAACATCCGCACCATCGATGGCGGCACCCATATCGAGGGTCTCAAGACGGTGCTCACCCGCACCCTCAACGCCTTCGCCAAGAAGCGAGGCAAGCGCAAGGAAGCTGATGCCAACCTCGCCGGCGAAAACATTCGTGAAGGCCTGACCGCCGTGCTGTCGGTCAAGGTTCCCGATCCGGAGTTCGAGGGCCAGACCAAGACCAAGCTCGGTAACACCGAGGTTCGCGGCATCGTCGATTCGCTGGTTGGCGAGTCGCTGAGTGAGTATCTGGAGTTCAACCCCTCGGTGATCGATCTGATCCTCGAGAAGGCGATCCAGGCCTTCAATGCTGCCGAGGCTGCCCGTCGCGCCCGTGAACTGGTGCGTCGCAAGTCGGTGCTGGAAAGCTCGACGCTGCCCGGCAAGTTGGCCGATTGCAGCTCCCGTGATCCGGGCGAATCCGAGATCTACATCGTTGAGGGTGATTCGGCTGGTGGCTCCGCCAAGCAGGGCCGGGACAGGCGCTTTCAGGCCATTCTGCCGCTGCGGGGCAAGATCCTTAACATCGAAAAAACCGACGATGCCAAGATCTACAAAAATACCGAAATTCAAGCCCTGATCACCGCCCTTGGCCTTGGCATCAAAGGCGAGGATTTCGATGCTTCCAATCTCCGCTACCACCGCATCGTCATCATGACCGATGCCGATGTTGATGGTGCTCATATTCGCACATTGTTGCTCACGTTCTTCTATCGCTATCAGAAGGCGCTGGTGGAAGGGGGTTACATCTACATCGCTTGCCCGCCTCTCTACAAGGTTGAGCGTGGCAAGAGCCACCACTACTGCTACAACGAATCCGAGCTCAGGCGCACGGTCGAGGGCTTCGGCGAGAAGGCCAATGTCACCATCCAGCGCTTCAAGGGTCTTGGTGAGATGATGCCCCAGCAGCTCTGGGAAACCACCATGGATCCCGGCACCCGCACGATGAAGCGTGTCGAGATCGAGGATGCGGCCGAAGCCGATCGCATCTTCACGATCCTGATGGGTGACAAGGTGGCCCCCCGTCGCGAGTTCATCGAAACCCACAGCGCCGAGCTCGATCTCGCCCAGCTCGACATCTGATGTCCCCTCTCCCCTCCCCCCAGGCGCCAGCGCCGCCGGCGGGATGGCGCTGGGCCGCCCTGCTCGGTTTTGCCCTGGTCGGGCCGATCAGCCTGCCGGCCGGGGGAGCGGATCGCCGCCAGCCCGAGCTGCGCCGCCGCCTTGGCGGTGAGCCCCTGCTGGCCGAGAGCCGGGCCGTTCTCAAGACGTCCCCCAGCTGCCGGGCGCCGGCCCTGGCCAGCGTGATGGGCGATGAGCCCCTGCGCATCCTCCGCGGTTGGCAGGGGCGGCGCGGCGAGCGCTGGATCCTCGTGGAGGCCGGATCAGTGGCCGCTCCGGCCGAGCGCCGCCGCCGCGGTTGGATGCTGCTGGAGTCGACCGGCTGAGCGCCCGCCACCTCCCCTGCAACATGGAGCCAGCCGGTAACGCTTCCATGGGCGTCCCATCGCTGCAAAATGCGGCCCTGGTGGCCCTTGGCGCCGTGCCGGGAGCCTGGTTGCGCTATCGCCTGGTCGATCGCCTGGCCCCGCTGTTGCCCCGCCGACACTGGGGCACCTTTGCGGTCAACGTCGCGGCCTGCTTCTGCCTCGGGCTGGTCACGGCCCTGATCGGTCGTCGCGGGGGCGATCAGCGCCTCAGCCTGTTGCTGGCGACCGGGTTTCTCGGCAGCCTCAGCACCTTCTCCAGCTTCAGCGTCGAGGTGCTGCAGGCCTGGTTGGCAGGGGAGCGCCGAGAAGCCCTGACCCTGGTGACCGGTTCGCTGGCGGTGGGGCTGCTGGCCCTGACAATCGGCCTGGAGATCGGACGATGAGCCCGGTGCCTCAGCCCCGCGCCGCGGTGATGCCGCGGCAGTTGCTGCTGGTGGCTGCAGGGGCCGTGCCCGGCGCCTGGCTGCGCTGGCAGGGCGGTCTGTGGTTGGGGCCCTGGCTTGGGGGCAGCGCCGGCGCTGACCTGGTGGTCAACCTGCTGGGTTCCCTCCTGCTCGGCTCCCTGGTGGGCGCGCTGCCACGGCGCAGCGCTCTGCTGCTGTTCGGCGGCATCGGCTTTTGCGGCAGCCTCACCACGTTCAGCAGCTGGATGCTGGCGGTGGCGGAGCGGCTCGGCTCGCCCCGGCCCCTGGATGGGCTGGCGCTGTTGCTGGCCAGCCTCGTCCTCGGGCTGCTGGCCGCCGCTCTGGGGCTCCGCTGGGGCCGGAGCTGGCGCCTGCAGCGGCCCTGAACCGGGGCTTCCGGGCTGGTCAGCCCCCGGTTCAGGGATGGACAGCCGGTTCAGCTGGCCAGGGCTGCTTCGATGGCGCCGCTGAGTTCGGTGGAGTCGGGCTCCACCCGGCTGCCGAAGCGGGCCAGCACGGTCCCATCGCGGCCCACCAGAAACTTCTCAAAGTTCCAGGCCACCGGACCGGCCGGTTCGGTGCTGATCAGCGTGTCGAAGGGGGCCGCTGCAATCGCCACCTTGGCGAACAGCGGAAAATCCACCCCGTAGGTGGTGGAGCAGAACTGCTGGATCTCCTCCAGGCTGCCGGGCTCCTGGGCACCGAAGTCGTTGCAGGGAAAGGCGAGCACGGTGAAGCCGCTGGGGCCGTAGGTCTGCTGCAGCTTCTGCAGGCCGGCGTACTGGCGGGTGAAGCCGCAGCGGCTGGCCACGTTCACGATCAGCAGCACCTGGCCGCTCCAGTCGCCCAGGGAGCGCTCCTCGCCGCTGGCGGTGCGCACCTTCACGCTGCTGAGGTTGGGATTGGCCATCGGGAATCGCCGGGAAAACCTGGCGCTCAGGATTGCACGGGTCAGGTCCCGCCACCGGCCCACGCAGCGCAGGTCACAGGCGAAGGTTGTCCCGAGTATGCTGCGGCGCCATCGTCCATGCGGGCCTGGTCCGCCGGCACCGAGCCCGATCGGACGCACCCATACACTCGCTGGGAGCGCGGCGCGGAATCCATGGCCGAAGGGTCCGCTGTGGCCGATGTGGTGGCCCGTCAGCTGGCGGGGCTGCTGGAGGCCACCAACTACGACGGTGCCAAGCTGCTGCTGCAGCCCGTGCAGCCGGTCGACGCCGCCGAGGCGATCGGCACCCTGCCCCGCACCCAGCAGGCCCTGGCGTTTCGCCTGCTGCCCAAGGACGAGGCGATCGAGGTTTACGAGTATCTCGAGCCCGATGTGCAGCAGAGCCTGCTCGATCGACTTCGCTCCAGCGAGGTGCTCGAGCTGGTCGAGGAGATGTCACCCGATGACCGGGTGCGGCTGTTCGATGAGTTGCCGGCCAAGGTGGTGCGACGGCTGCTGGCGGAGCTCAGCCCCGCTGAGCGCCGGGTCACCGCCCAGATGCTGGGCTATGGGGCGGGTACGGCCGGCCGTCTGATGACGACCGAGTTCATCGATCTCAAGGAGTTCCACAGCGCCACCCAGGCGTTGGAGATCGTGCGCCGTCGCGCCCGCGACACCGAGACGATCTACAGCCTTTACGTCACCGACGCCTCGCGGCATCTCACCGGCATGCTTTCACTGCGGGATCTGGTGACCGCCGATCCGGAGGCTCGCCTCGGCGATGTGATGACCCGGGAGGTGGTGCAGGTGACCACCGATGCCGATCAGGAGGAGGTGGCGCGGGTGATCCAGCGCTACGACTTCCTGGCGGTGCCGGTGGTCGATCGCGAGCAGCGGCTGGTGGGGATCGTCACCGTGGACGACGTGATCGATGTGATCCAGCAGGAGGCCACCCGCGATCTCTACGCCGCCGGTGCCGTGCAGGCCGGTGATGAGGACGACTACTTCCGCAGCAACCTGTTCACCATCGCCCGCCGCCGGGTGGTCTGGCTGCTGGTGCTGCTGCTGGCCAACAGCGGCACCTCGGCCGTGATCGCCTCGGAGCAGAAGGTCCTCAGCCAGGTGGTGGTGCTGGCGGCCTTCATCCCATTGCTGATCGGCACCGGCGGCAATGTCGGAGCCCAGAGCTCCACGGTGGTGATCCGCGGCCTCAGCACCCAGCGGATCCAGGCCCTGGGGCTGGCGCGGGCGATCGGGCGGGAGAGCCTGGCGGGTCTGTTGCTGGGGCTGTTGATGATGTTGGTGGTCTTTCCCTGGGCGGCCCATGTGTCGGGCAGCTGGGTGGTGGCCGGCGCCGCCGCCATCAGCCTGGTGGCGATCACCACCCTGGCGGCCACCGCCGGAGCGGCTCTGCCGCTGCTGTTTGACCGGCTCGGGCTGGATCCTGCCCTGATGTCGGCACCCTTCATCGCCACCGCCACGGATGTGGCGGGGGTGTTCATCTATCTGCAGACCGCCGGTTGGCTCCTGGGTCACCTCGGCAGCTCCTCAAGCCCTGGCGTCTGATCCCGCGCGCTCCAGCCGCCGGGTCGGATGTCCGAACCGCAGGGTGGGCAGGCCACGGCCGGCCATGGGGGCCAGGCCTGTCCGCTGTGGCGGCGGGATGGGGGCTGCGCCTGCCGTCCGCTGACGGCCCGACGGGCGCGGCCGAGGGCAATTTGCGGAAACCTGAGAGGAGTTCACACTTCTTCAGGTTATCCTTCATCGAACGTAAGGTTCAGCCCGCTGTGGTCCTCGCCATTGCCCTCGAGTCCGCCGTTGAGCACCGGGATTCCGGCGCTCCCTTCCCCTTGGATGACCCCGCTCCCGCCGAGGCCGTCCATCCCCCTGCCCGCATCCTCCCCTCGATCGACGGCGACCTGGTGCGCTCCTACCTGCGCGACATCGGTCGGGTGCCGCTGCTCAGCCATGAGCAGGAGATCACCCTGGGCCGCCAGGTCCAGGAGCTGATGGCGATCGAGGAGCTGCGCGAGGAGCTCAGCCTGCGGGCCGGTGGCCAGGAGCCCTCCCCCGCAGCCCTGGCGGAGGCGGCCGGCCTGAGCGTGCCGCTGCTGCGCCGCCGCCTGCAGGCGGGCCGGCGGGCCAAGGAGCGGATGGTGGCCGCCAACCTGCGCCTGGTGGTGAGCGTGGCGAAGAAATACACCAAGCGGAACATGGAGCTGCTCGACCTGATTCAGGAGGGCACGATCGGCCTGGTGCGGGGTGTGGAGAAGTTCGACCCGACCCGTGGCTATAAGTTTTCCACCTATGCCTATTGGTGGATCCGCCAGGGGATCACCCGGGCGATCGCCGAGAAGAGCCGCACGATCCGGCTGCCGATCCATATCACCGAAACCCTCAACAAGCTCAAGAAAGGGCAGCGCGAGCTCAGCCAGGAGCTCGGCCGCACCCCCACCGTCAGCGAGCTGGCCACCTACGTGGAGCTGCCGGAGGAGGAGGTGAAGGATCTGCTCTGCCGCGCCCGCCAGCCGGTGAGCCTCGAAACCAAGGTGGGCGACGGGGATGACACCGAGCTGCTGGATCTGCTGGCCGGGGAGGGAGCCGGTCCGGACGAGATGGTGGCGGGCGAATGCCTGCGGGGTGATCTGCGGGCGCTGCTGGAGCAGCTGCCGGAGCTGCAGGGCCGGGTGTTGCGCCTGCGCTATGGGATGGAGGGGGAGGAGCCGATGAGCCTCACC